>CAYWKZ010000001.1:0-25980 GCA_964459115.1 uncultured Leptolinea sp.
ACCCCCCTATATAGTGTTACCTTTATTTATATTGTAACACTACTGTGGAGATTGCGCAATAGTTTTACCTAAAATGTAAGTAAAACTATGTCATTAAAGGGGGTTCTGAACAGTTACGATATAAGAAATGGATTATAATTATCAGAGTTTTATAAGCATTAATATGTCAGGGAGTAATGCAATGGTTGAAATTCGCACTGTTGACACAGATAATAAAAAACAGGTAAAAGAATTTGTTCAATTCCACTACGATCTATATAAAGGCTGTCCGCAATGGGTTCCCCCGTTCCGCAATGACATCGAAATGATGCTGAACAAGAAAAAGCACCCTTTCTATGAGCATTCCGATGCGGAATTCTACACCGCATGGAAAAACGGGAAGATGGTCGGACGCACCGCGGTACTTAACAACACTTCCTATAATGAATATCATAAACAAAACAGCGGCGACATCTTCCTCTTCGATTCCGTTGATGACCAGGAAGTTGCCAATGCACTGTTTGACGCAGCTGCCGGTTGGGCACGATCCAAAGGCCTTAATAAATTGAAAGGGCCCAAGGGCTTTTCCCTTTTTGACGGTTACGGCGTTCTGAGTGAGGGATTTGATAAGCGTCAGTCGATGAATTTTTCCTGCTACAACTATGAATATTACACAAAATTGTACGAAAATTATGGTTTTCATAAAATTAATGAATACATATCCATGCAGGCTGAGGTAAAAGATTTTCAGCTGCCTGAAAAAGTATATAAAGTAGCTGAAATCGTGAAAAAGCGCGGAAAGCTGAAGATCAAAACCTACAGCAGCAAAGCAGAGATCAGAAATGATGCAGCCAAAATTGCTCAAATGTATTTGGGCTCTTTCAAAAACAACTGGGAATATTTTCCATTGTCGCAAAAGGAATTTGATTTCTTTGTTGATAATGTTCTGAACTTTGTCGTTCCGGGGATGGTTCGTTTTATTACTGATGAAACAGATGAGATTGTTGGCTTTTTGGTAAATTTTCCCGATATCTCGGCAGCTATGCAGCGGCATAACGGCAATCTGATAAATCCGGCATTGCTTGTGGATATGGTTCTTGAACTGAAGAAAACACATTACTGTGCACTGAATGGTCTCGGGTTACTGGAAAAATACCACAAGTCCGGCGGAAATGCTCTGCTTTACTGTTCCATGATGGATATTATGAAGGAATACCCGCAGTTTGAATATGTTGAAGCAGTTCAAATGGCGGAAACGGCTCATGAAGTTCAGCAGGAAATGGCTACACTGGGACTGAAAACGATCAAACGACATCGTGTTTACGAGGTTGCCATCTAAGGGAGCATGAACGCTTCTCCGCTTCGAAAATCATTCACATTCAGACCATCAATGCTGCTGATCGGTATTGGCGCAGCATTGATTTTGATTTTACCGAATGTTTTGTTTACGATCAACACGGAGTACGGAAGCAGCTTTTACAGTTACTGGCTCACAGGCCGTGTTCTGTTTGCTCAGGGGCAAAACCCGTATGGAGATGAATTGTTTGAACAGACAGCAGCAAGATTCCCTGATGACCGCAACATCAGCGGGTTTTCTCTCCCGCTTTACGCGATCCTGCCGGTTCTGCCCTTCGCTTTCGTCAATAACTTTAAACTTGCCCTGATCCTTTGGCGGTTTGTTTCCGGCGCTGCACTGATATACGGCAGTTTCCGGCTGTTCCGAGGGTTTCGCCTCCAGAACCGGCTGACGCCCGGAGCAGTTTGTGCGGCTTTGCTGATGCTGAACTACTACGCAGTTTCAGCGATGGTTGACGGAGATATATCTGTGCTTGCAATAGCTTTTTTCCTCATCGGTCTCGGAGCCATGCAGGAAGGAGAAGCGGAACTGTGCGGTATCATGTTTGCTTTTTCCACGATCAAGTGCAGCCTGACACTTCTTCCGGTCCTCTGGGTATGCATCTGGGCGCTCTCTCACCGGGGCGGAGGGGTCATCGCCGCATGGACAGGAATGGTTCTTGCACTGCTATTCCTTATCGGAATGCTGCTTCGGACCGACTGGTTTATGCTTTATCTGCGCTCTATGGTTTACTACCTGAAGTATCTGAACCCGACAAATCTCTCCCGTCTGCTGGAAAACTGGCAGCCGGAACTTGGCGGAAGGATCGGCTGGGCAATTTCCGGAATTTTCATTGCTATACTCATCATTGAATGGATCATTAACGCACGAAAAGACGTTAATGCTTTAGAATGGGTGTTAGCATTAACCCTGTGCGTCGGTTTTCTGGTCGGGATACCCAACATCGGGAAGCATCTTTTTATTTTATGGATCCCGGCTCTGTACGCGATCGATAAAATGCAGCTGCGCTGGGGAAATAAAGGAGTGATCTACGGGATCGTTTTTGGAGGGCTGCTGTTTCTCCTGCCCTGGATCTTTCAGCTTTTCGTATATCCCGACTGGAAAGATCCTGTCAACATGCTGAACATCGCCGGGCCGCTGGTACTGACATTTCTGCTTTATTGGAACCGTTGGTGGATCATAGATACTTTTGTGGAACAATACTGAAACAGCCCATCCTCGGGAAGGGGCCTGTTTATCAAAGGGAGCTTCATTGTTATGAAAAAAGCAATCATACTTTTCAGTCTTCTCATCGTCCTGGTCATCATAAATGGAGCATACGGAGAGAATCCAGAGGCATTCAGACGTTTATATGCCGTCTCTGCGCCATTTCTGACCGTAACAGATGAGATATCTTTTGAAAACCTGCAATGCTTTTGGAACGGCTCCTGCGATATGATTGACGATGGCGCGGAAGGGATTCCCACCATACTCATCTCCAGTGAAGAAGAACCTTTTCTCGTCAATGTATTCGGTTCACTCCCGGATAGAAGGAACGTCCTTTCTCTGATTAAACCAGACCTTTATATCAACAGCAATTTGGCAAACCGCTGGATGATCATTCCTTTCGAAGACATCGAACCACGCCGCAAGATCATCCAAATCGATGGAGCAGACATCCTTTCCAACCGGTTTGATCCCGACACCTGGCCGCTCACCGCAGTCGTCGGGCTGATACCGGAAGGGATGGACAAAACAGAGCTGCCTGTGAGCAACCGTGATGCATCCAAACTGACGAACATGGTCCTAACCGGAGTAACTGCCATGGTTCGAGGGACAGCAGCCTACATGGATCTTGATCCGCTTTACCCGGCATCCCTGATCCGCGAACCACTGGTTGAGGCAGACATTCTGCATATCAATAATGAAGTACCGTTCGCAGAAAAATGTAATATCGAGGAACATTATAACGGGCTGGTCTTTTGCAGCAAGCCTGCTTATATGGAATTACTCGAAGACATCGGTACGGACGTCCTGGAACTGGATGGGGATCACTTTCAGGATCACGGTGACGAACCGGTTTTGATGACGCTTGATATTTATGATGAAGCAGGTATCCCATATTATGGCGGCGGACACAACAAACGGGAGGCTCAGGAGCCTTTGCTCATCACCCACAACGGGAATCGTTTTGCATTTCTTGGATGCAATGCGAAAGAAATCGGGTACGCAGCTGCTTCCGACACTCGTCCGGGTGCTGTCCATTGCGACATTAACCTGATGAAACAACAGATCCGGGCACTTCGGCAGGAAGGGATCATCCCCATTGTGACTTTCCAGCACCTTGAAGTGTTCCAGACGAAACCGGTTGATATTGTTCGATATGATTTCGAATCCGTCCGGGATGCCGGTGCTGTGATCGTCAGCGGCTCCCAGTCTCACATTCCCATGGAATTTGATGTTTCCAGCACGAATTTTGTTCATTACGGTCTGGGAAATCTGTTCTTTGACCAGGCATTTTTCCTGCCGGAAACAGCAGAAGCCTTTATCGACCGGCACATTTTCTATGACGGGAAATATATCAACACGGAACTGCTCACGATCCGTTTCACAAATTATGCGATCAGCCATTATATGGAAGCTGATGACCGTGCTCAGCTTTTGAACCGTATTTTCGAAGTATCAAGCGTAGAAGGATTGCAGTAATGACGGATACCACTGCTCCGTCTTATTTTAAAGCCCGCAGTGTAGAGGAGTGGAAAGCCTCCCGAAGAGACTCTCCTGAAGACATCGTCGAGGCGAAAAAGATGCTGATCCAGATCAGAGACGGCGCAGACGTTTTCAAGACGATTCGGAAAAACCCGCTTCCAAACAGGGGCAATATTTCCAAATATACGCTGGTTCTCGCCTATCATCAGATGGTTGAAGCCGGGGAGTTACATGAAGACCCGGCACTGCTTGCAAAAATTCGCATGAAACCAAGCCGGACACTTTCCGGCGTAACCACAGTTACCGTCCTGACCGCACCCTGGCCCTGCCCCGGGAACTGTATCTTCTGTCCCAGTGATGAGCGAATGCCTAAAAGCTACCTGCCGGATGAACCGGGAGCAGCAAGAGCCTTTCAGAACAATTTTGATCCTTATCTTCAGGTCTCATCCAGAATAACTTCTTATGAAGCCGTGGGACATCCCACCGACAAGATCGAACTGCTGATTTTGGGCGGTTCATGGACCGCGTATCCCTGGGACTATCAGCAGCAATTCATTCAGCGCTGTTTCGACGCTATGAATGAATGTGCATCTGACAGTTTGGAGCAGGCACAGAAAATCAATGAGACAGCTTCTCACCGCAATGTCGGGTTGGTGATTGAAACCAGACCTGACCTTTTGGATGCTGATACTCTCCGAAAACTGAGGATCCTTGGCGTCACTAAACTTCAGCTTGGCATTCAAAGCATGAATGACGAAATTCTGAAACAAAACAGACGCGCTTTGAGCATGAAGGAAGCTCTGGACCGTGTAGCACTGGCCCGTGCTGCCGGGTTCAAGATCGTACTGCACTGGATGCCGAACCTGCTTGGCGCAACACAGGAAAGCGACAGGGAAGATTTTCAGCATTTCTGGCAGACTCCGGAAGAAGGATATGGATATTGTCCCGATGAACTGAAAATTTATCCAACACAGCTGCTTCGGGGAACAGACCTGTATCATGAATGGGAATTGGGGCATTATGAGCCTTATGACATGGAAACGCTGGTTCAGCTGCTGGCGGATATCAAGCCGACGATCCGGCCCTACTGCCGGGTGAACCGGGTCATCCGTGACATTCCTTCCCATCACGTAGCAGCCGGCAACACCCGGTCCAGTCTGCGGATGGATGTTCAGGATGCCATGAAGGCTAACGGTACGGAATGCCATTGCATCCGCTGCCGAGAGATACGCGGGAAACAGGTGCAGCCGGAAGATCTTTCTCTCAACGATTACCGTTATCATGCCGCAAATGCGGATGAACATTTTCTGCAATATGTGACAGATGACGATCACCTGGCAGGATATCTGAGGCTTTCACTGCCGGATGATCCGCTGGACGCACCGATCAATGAGTTGTCCGGATGTGCGATTATCCGGGAAGTTCACATTTATGGTCAAAGCCTCCCGGTCGGGACAGAGCAAAGCGGGGCTGCGCAGCACATCGGCCTCGGCAGCCGATTGATTGAAGAGGCCTGTTCCATTTCTGCAGCTCACGGATTTGAACGTATCGCGGTCATTGCCGCCATCGGAACCCGCCGTTATTATGAATCAAGGGGTTTTTACCGGGGAAACTATTACCTGTTCCGTGATATTTCCGGATAATTCTGATTCATCACACTTGTATAGAGAGAGAAAGATATGAAAAGAATTCCGTTTTATGTGTTGTTCCCACTGTTTTTGTTCAGCATGCTTCCGGCATCCGCGCAGGAAAATGTCAGAGTAAAATGCAATAACTTCACGATGAACGTACCTTCCACCAACGCACGATGCTATCAAATCGACGGCAACATTCCCCTGAGTGAAGATGCAGGCCCGGCTGATTTCGTGAACGCTCAAATCGCCTCAAGCGCGATATATTTTGCGGACTATGAGAACGTATCGAGTGAGATCGACCCACAGGCAACATTCTACCTGATCGATGACATGACAAAAACCTCTTTCGGTTTGCTTGACGTAGCGCTCAGATTGTCTGACGACACCACAAATATCTCCGCCGG
Organism: uncultured Leptolinea sp.; assembly: GCA_964459115.1. Taxonomy (GTDB): domain Bacteria; phylum Chloroflexota; class Anaerolineae; order Anaerolineales; family Anaerolineaceae; genus Flexilinea. The sequence goes on from CAYWKZ010000001.1 coordinate 6,063, forward strand.
ATCCGCCAAAATTGAAGATCTTTACAAAGACAGTTCTTTTATGCCATATCAGATCAAAGAACGTGTGATCAACATTCTCCCCGAATTTCTCACCTTTGCAAACGGTTCCGGCATTCGTACTGTTACAGGCTTTGATGATTCCATTCAAGCATCAGGAAGTGCTTCAAATTTGTATTATTCATTCCAGGGAATCAGTTCAGACGGACAGTATTATATCAGTGCGGTTTTCCCATTGATGAGCGTGAGCCTGAACGGTCAAACAGCTTCAAATACAGACTGGAGCCGGGTTGACGGATCGGATTTTCTGCCTTCACTGAAGGAACTGGACTATTACATTCGTTCAATCGTGATCGAATGAGAAAAAATTCGCAGAAACTTTCCCATACTTTATTGATCTGCCTTTTTTCCGTTTTTCTGATTGGGGCAGGTATTTCCCGTTACATTGAAACAGATTCCGGGAATATTTTGATCCATGACATCGACCTGGAAAACTTTGAAGGATTCATTTATAAAGGGAGACTTTTCCGCCCGATCCAGGCAAGCTCCATGAACCAGAGACCGGGGATCCTGATGGTATTCGGTAATGCTTCAGACCGGTACACAGGTGATCATATCGCAATGGAGCTTGCAAGACGCGGTTTTGTCGCACTCACGATTGAAGACTTTTCACATGGCTCCACAGGGCCGGAACCGGAAGAGCCTACAGAGAACCTGATCGATGCCGGCTACACGTTTCTTTCTACACGCACTTTTACAGATCATGAACGGATCGGTCTGCTCACGTTTTATTCTGGCGCGGATAAGATATCAGATGCCGCATATTTTTCCGAGTTCAAATCCTGCATGTTCGTCAGTCCGAAAAGCTTGATCGCTGATCAGCTGGCAGATTCCGGCAAAATTCTAAGTGCCGCTTTTGAGATATCCCCGGAATACCGTTTTGAGTCGGCTTCCTCGATTCAGCCGGAAATCATCTCTGCCTCTCATGCCGGAATGATTGGTCACGCTTCTGTTATCGGCACGATTTCAGATCATTTTCATCAGACGCTGTCTATTCCGAACGATTCTCCATTCTGGTTCGATGCATCATCGCAAAGAGCTCAGTTGCTGCTCGGCCTTCGGTTTTTCCTGCTGATTATACTTGTTACTGTCTCTGCAGGACTATGCGCACTGATCATCGGAAAAACGAATCGCTTCAGCCTGAGAACCATAGCGTGCATCCTGATTCCCCTCTTGTTCATGATTTCCGTGGAAGAAGTCATGAATTTCTTCATGATTTCCGTACGTCTGGGGGCACCATTCAACTACCTGCCGCGCATCAGTCAATTGTCGCGGATTTTCTCTCCCGGCATATGTTTTTTGAGTGTGTTATGCAGTGTTGTCAGCAGCATCGCAATAGGCAATGAAAAGAATTGGATGATCACGGACATGTTGGCAGTGATTGGCTCTTTTCTGTGTCTGTGCGGTTTTCTGCCGGTTCTCTTCGGGCATAAATCAGGATGGGAATTCTTTGGTATCTCCGGATACCGTTATTTTGTCTTTCTTGTGTCCATCTTCGCCCTTTCCAACAGCTTTTTGCTTCGTCTTCCTGAAAACAACAATTATTCGCGGAAGTGCCTGGCTGTATTCAATGGGCTGATTTTTTATTGGGTAAGCAGCAATCTGCCGATAAACATTCTATTTCAGGAGTGAGCAATGAAAAAAATAAACGCTTTCGGTATCAGTAACATCATCTGCCTGGGGATCGGATATGCAGCGATCATCCGTCTGCTCCGAAGCCCTTTTTCGGATAAATTCTTTGAATTGACCCTTCCGGGCGGATTCCCTTCAGCAACAGGACTCTCAGTCATTTGGGCGATCATATTCATCGCCTGGACTTTCGGCTGCACTTTTGTTTATTCCGTGAATCTTTCTCCCAGACGGATGCGAAACATTTTCCTGAACAGCCTGATCCTGATCATCGGGATTTTCACCTGGCATTATATGCTCATCAACGCGGTCAATCTCGCTGGGACTTTGGCGATCTCCATCGCTTTATTGCTCCTTACGATCGTTGTCTGGTTCATGTACCTGGTGACACACCGCTATGGCGGTTATTTGTTTACCCCAATGTTCATCTGGCAGATCTATCAGCTTTATCTTTCAATTGCATTGGTGGTGAAGAATTAACAAGGGGATGGCCCTGCCATCCCTTTATAAGTCAAAATGTAAAGCCTGCGAAGACTGTCATGAATTCTCACCAAAGATCTCAAGCCACTCTTCGACTTCTTTTGGCGAGAGTTTCGGCTCTATACGCTGGCTTTTCTTTGAACGATTTCCGTTTCTTTCCCCGGATGAGAATGTCCGGTTCATGTTTTCAGCGAAAGCCTCGGAGGTTATGGTAGCGGCTCCTGCCTGATGACATTGCCACTGTACATGCTGATCAGAGGAGACGACCGTGACCTCTTTTGCCCGCATCTTTCCGAGTCTGACCACCCTTTCAATGATCTCCTCATCCGCCTTCATGTGATGCGTCACATATATCACGTGCAGCGTCCCGTAATTTGAATCTCTGGTTTTATTGTCAGGAGCTTTATCAAAAAAAACGGTGCATTTTCTGCGCGAAAGACGGGCATATTCCTGGATCCGCTCGAGCAGTTTTGTCTCGTCATTGTCGTCCGACAAGCGAATACCGCTGAGTTTGGGAATCAGGTTGTGCCCGTCTATATAATATTCCATAACCACTACATCATCTTCTGACGGCCCGAAAGAGCCCGCAGCAGCGTGTTCTGGTCTGCATACTCCAACTCACCGCCGATTGGCAGCCCACGGGCTAACCTGGTGATCCGCACGTCATAAGGAGCCAGTTTCTGCTGGATATAAAGTGCAGTAGCATCCCCTTCCATTGATGGATTGGTCGCTATGATGACTTCAGAAATTCCACCCCGGGCAACTTTTTCGATCAATGGCGCCAACCGGATATCCTCCGGGTTGATGCCTTCAATTGGAGAAAGCAGTCCATGGAGCACATGATATTTCCCATGGTAGCCGTCGGTCTGCTCCAGGACGATCACATCCATGGGAGATTCAACGACACATATGACGTCCTGATCGCGCTTTTGGTCTTCACAGACTTCGCACAATTCACGGTCCGCCGTCGTGATGTTGAAACACTCTCTGCACAAGTGTGTCTGCTGATGGAGATTTTCCAAAGCTTCCGCCAACTGTAATGCAGTAGCTTCATGATTTTTCAGCAGATAAAACGTCAGGCGGGAAGCGGTCCTCGGTCCAATTCCCGGAAGACGTGAAAAAGCATCGACCAGATTTTGTACCGGTTCCGGTATGCGAGCCATTTATCTAAAAACCCAGTCCCAGACCGGACAATCCGGAAGCCAGACCGCCGGTGATGGAATTCATCTGTTCTTCCTGGATCTTCTTGCTCTGCTCGATTGCTGAATTAATTCCGGTCAGCAGCATATCCTGGAGCATTTCAGCGTCAGCATCTTTCAGGAATTCAGGATCGATCTCAACAGCCTTGCAGACCTGATCGCCACTCATGGTGATTTTCATCACGCCACCGCCAACGGAAGAGGTAACTTCCATCTCAGCGATTTTTTCCTGCTGTTCCTGCATCTGTTTTTGCAGGTTCTGGAACTGCTGTCTCATGTTTCCCATGCCGCCACCCATTTGGCCGCCCATTCTTCCGAATCCTTTTGCCATTATTTCACCTCATAAAATAAACGATTATTGTAACTTTTCAATTTGTTATGTCTATCACCCTCACCGGATATCTCTTCCGATGATTGTATAGACTATTTTTTGTCCACAACGACCTTGCCGCCCATGCTCAGAGCTGCCGCAAGCGCCTCACTCTGCTGAACATCATTATTGAAAGACCGGCGTGCGGAAGGCTCCTGGATCGTGCAGCAAATGCCGACCGATTTTCCGAGCACCTTGGAGATCGCAGCACTTGTCCAAACAAGGAAACGATGGTTTTCTTCCACCTTTTTCTTGATGGTCTCTCTCGGGAAGCCAAGATAAAGGACCCCGTTTTTCACTTCCAGCAAATCAGCTCTTGCCATGGTTGCTTCCAGAACCGCGTCATTTTCCCGGATCAGTTTTCTCGCAGCGCCCCAATTGGCGGCAATATCCTTCATCGTTACCGTGGGATCCGGTGTCTGGCCTTTACGAATGAAGATCCGGCTCTGCACATAAGCAATATTCTCTTCCAGATCCTTATCGACAGCCGTATTGACTGACACGGTTCCCTGCACCTGAGCCGGAACGGTCTTTACAACCTCTTTTTCAATGACTTTCACGACCTGTTCGGAGGCTTTCTTTTCCTCACAACTTTCCGCAAAAGCAAGCTCCAGGTTCAGTCCCGGATGCCAGTCAATTCGGCTGTCCGTAGCTGCCTGATTGAAGATCCTCACCACATCAACAAGACGTTCGATTTCGATGTTTTTGCTCTGCCTTGCCATGGTCTCCCTGACTTCAGCGGTAACATCCAACACATCGGCCGTACCCATCTTCAGCATGAGCAGCTGACGCAGGTATTCGACAGCCTGACGGGCAAACTGCCGCGGATCTGTACCGGCATCCAGTGCCGCATGGATCGCAGCAAGACCATCCGCATGTGTTCGGCTGATGATCGCATCCGTCAAGTCCACAACAGACTGATTGGTCGCGATCCCAAGGATCTCCTGGGCATCTGCAAGTGTGATGTTATTACCGGCAGCTGTCATCTGATCCAGCATGGAGATCGCATCCCGCATCGCCCCGGTAGCCTGCCGCGCGATCAGCGTCAGGGCTGCCTCATCCGCAGTGACACCCTCATCATTACAGATTTTCGTTAGCCTGCGAACGATTTCGGCAACCGGAATACGGCGGAATTCATGATGCTGGCAACGCGAAAGTACTGTCGCCGGTATCTTGTGAATTTCAGTGGTAGCCAGAATAAACATGGCATGTGCAGGCGGCTCTTCCAGTGTTTTGAGAAGCGCATTGAAAGCTGCCGTCGAAAGCATGTGTACTTCGTCGATAATGTAAACCTTCATCCGGCCGACACCGGGAGCAAAATTGATCTTGTCTCTCAGTTCACGGATGTCATCAACGGAAGTGTTGGAAGCAGCATCGATTTCAATAAGGTCCAGAAATTGTCCGTTATTCACAGCCACACAGTTGGCGCACTGGTCGCAGGGACGGTTTTCAAGATCTTCATTCAGGCAATTCACCGCACGGGCAAGGATTCGGGCAACAGTTGTTTTTCCTGTTCCCCGCGGTCCGGAAAACAGGTAGGCATGGGCAACACGATTCGTACGGATCGCATTCTTCAGCACCCTTGTAACCTGATCCTGATATACAACATCATCCCATACCTGGGGACGATATTTACGATATAAAGCCTGATTTGCCAATGTTACGCCTTTCCTAAGGAACCCGATAAGTTGCCTGAAGTTGTCCAAACATATCTTTCAAAACAGCAGTTTCACCGGACTGCCACACCGGCTCATTACTGTTCCAATATACCTCATAAGGTGTCGTATGACCTGCACGGGAATAAACTTCTACAAAAACACCTTTTCGAAGCAGCTGAATGTTGGGAAATGTCAGTTCATTACCGTTAGCGTCCTCCAGACGCCAGTTTTCAAGTGACACAACATCATCTGTGTTATTAACGATGCGCAGTGCTTCACTTTCCAGTATACCGGGATTCCGGATCAGGGAAATCTCTACTTTTGCACCCCGGATCACCGGGGTCGGTTCTTCGGTTGGTTCAGCCGCAATGGTAGCGACCTCCATCGCCGAAGCTGTCTGCTGCTGCGCAATGGCCGTTTCAGCCATTTCTGTTTGGCTCACCTCGAGCCACTGGATGTTCTCGTTTCCGACATTCACCAGCTGATATTCGGTTTTCGGTTTCCGGATGTTCTCCCAATAATACAAAACGCCGTAAGTGACCGATGCCGATACAATAACGTTCAGTAATATCAAAAGAAGTATTTTCCAGAAATTACCCATATATCTTTATTATAGCTTAGTTTTCGAATAAAATCCCTCAGCAGAAACAAAAACTTTATCCCGCACTTTTTTATTCAGGATCCTCAGCAAAAACAATGGCACTGGACAATGTCCAGCCGCTTTCGCCGTTTTGTGTCCGAAGCTGATACCATTCCGAGTAATTGATGTTCACCGGACCGGCAACAATTTCAACGACCGCTCCGTTAGGGATAACACCGATCATGGCTGAATCATAACCGGACCCCGGCTCTGCCAAAAGGAAGATACCGTTTTCATTCCCGGCTTTGATATAAGCAAATTCGGGCTCATATTCATCATTATCCTTCAGTAAAGTATCATAGCCGACGCTTTCACGGATCCCTTTGGCACAGCGGAACCCGACCGTAAAGCTGCTGGATTCCGGTGACATACCATAGCGTGAAGCAAGATGAAGACTGGAAATTTCGTCTTCGAAGGAATTACCGCGTACGACTTTTTCCACCCCGGTCTGAGGGCCCTGCGGATCAGTCTGCTCCTTCTCATCGTACCAGGATGCATCATACCAATCGCTGGTCCATTCGGAAACGTTCCCCATCATATCAGCCACACCATAAGGGCTCAATCCCTGCGAATATATGTTGACCCGTTCGGTATCACCAGGAATCAGGGAAATATTCATGTTGTAATTACGCGGAGAGCCGCTGCCCCATGGATAACGCCGGTTATCGTCCTTTCCGCGTGCAGCCCGCTCCCACTCAGCTTCTGTCGGCAGACGCTTTTCGACGAAAGCACAATAATCAGCCGCTTGGTGCCATGTGACATTAACTACAGGGAAACTGCTGTAAGTAGGATTTGTATAATAATCGTCTCTGGTTTTCGAAGCCACACTCTCAGGGACAGTGCATTTTCCTGCAGACACGCAAACCGCATAATCAGCATTCGTCACCTCATGCACATCCATGTAAAAGGCATCAAGGTAGACCAAATGGTAAGGTTTTGCATTTGATTCAGCGAATAAATCACCGTATTCGGCTCCCATCATGGAATATCCGGATGGGATAAAAACCATATCCAGCGGCGTCCCGGCTGACAAAACAGATGATGCGGCAGAGAGCAGTAGAATCAATCCTGAAATCAAAAAAAGGCATTTTTTATTCATGAGTCACTCCATAAACATAATGAACGCAGCGAAATCCCACATCATCCGCAAATTGTCCAATGCTCATCGTTCCGAGCCGAAGAGCTTTTGCATCCTGTGAAGCTGTTTTCCATGAGCCACCGCTAATTATACCGCTCCCGTCTTCATAATCGGCAGATACCCACTCCCAGACATTACCTACAAGGCCGGAATAATCGGGGGTGTTGCATCTGGGACCGGGCTCTTCCCGATTGATGTTACCTGACGATGACGGAAGACTTTCCACCGCATCATACCAATCCTGGAGTGCCATCAATTGCATACCGGCCCATTCACAATAAGCTTCAGCCTGATATCTTGTCACATTTACCACCGGATGATCCGCATAATAACCATCACTGAAATAAGGCCGGTTTTCCAACAGTCTGGAACCGGGTACAGTGCAAAAACCATTCTGTATGCAGGCTGTATATTCTCTGTTCGACACCTCATTGAAGTCTATCCAAAAGCCATATCTGCCATCTTTTCCACTTTTCCGGATATAGGTAAGTGTTTTGCCATCAATCGGATTGCCCATTTTCAGCCCGGTAACCAAATCCGCAGGCGGCACTGTTGGGGTCACGCTCGGTGTCTGAAGCAAGAGCAATACCTCAGACGTCAATGTCAGCTCCGTAAATATTTCTTCAGCGAGTGCAGTAACGTCAAAGGTTGGAATGGGTGTCTGCGTAGCCGTTGGCACATCAGTGGCCGTAGCAGAAGGCACAGGCGAAGCGGTTAACGTAGCAGTAAATGTAGCTGTAGGCGTCAGTGTTGGTGTATTCGTCGGTATAAGAGTAGCAGTCGGTGTTTCAGTCGGTGTTGATGTATTGGTAGCGCTTGGCGTAAAGGATGGAATAAACAAAAAACCTCCGCCGCGTTTGACAGCATCAACAGCTCCGCCGGCAAAGACGAGAAGCAGAATCAGCAGAAGAATTATAATGATGATCGTGAGCGTTGACGGCCTGTTTTTCATAATATTAATGCTGCTCAAGCTCCTTTTTGAAGATCCTGCGCAAAATCGCAACAGTGATCGCATAAGTCGAATCCATGCCAAAATAAGATAACGTTCCGGCCCCGAGATTTTTTCCTTTGCTCATCGGGGTATCCGACACATAATGCATAAAACCGATATCCATTTTCACATTGTTCAGATCAACGATCTCATCCTCCGGATGGCGCTGAGGACGGAACATTTCATAAATAGCCGAAAGATAAGGCCCTGCCTCCATTTCAATGTCTGTGAAACCGCCCCGATAAACGGCCTCCATAAAGGTTTTATTTTGCAGGAAAGTACCGTAAACCGTGACGGCTCTCTGCCCGCCAAGGATCGAACCATACATCAAATATGGCTCCACATCGCCTGCCGAAAAGGCATTTTGGAAAATGTAAAGGTTCGACGAATGCATATCCTGAACAACGGAAGGGATGATCACGTCTCCGCGGACTCCGTTCAAAGACGCAGCCTTCCCCATCACATAAATTCCCCGAATATTTTCCAGCCTTTCCGAAAGCTTTGAAAAAAGATGATAAGCAGCCATACCAAGCGGATAATCAATGTTCAGGATGTAAGCCTGAGAATTTTTCAGCCGATCACAATCAGGAATACGGATACGCTTATCCATTTTGGTAAAGTCAATTTTTGCCAAATCAAAAACCTGGACCCCAACTTCGAAATTACTGGAAATCGACAGACGGGAGATTCCGTTCCTTTTTTCTGCTTCCTGCTGTTCACTGACAGTATATTTTCCGTAATCGGATTGCTGATATTTTTTCAAAACGTAATACAGCAGGTTCTCTTTACTTGCGGAAAGTTTGTTTCGATCAATTTTCGCCCATTCCTCCCGCAGCATCCGGGTTTCGCTTTTGTCCAGATAACGCTGCAATTCATTCTCTTTCTGCAGCGCGTAGCCACTGATAAGATTAGCAGCGCTGTGCAGGTTACTTGAAACAAAATAAACCGGCCTATCGACCAGATCCGGGATCCTGTCAAGGATCTCATCCAGCCATGAATTTGCTGCCCGTGAATACTGAACCATTGAACTATCCAGCAGCTTTATCCGCAATTCAGAAGGCCGCGACTGCATTTCCAGAAGCCATTCAACCGTTTTTTCACCCCATATGGTCTGCAAACGGGAAAAATCTTCCGCCGAAGACATAAGTTCGTCAGACAACTGCATCAAAGCCTCGCTGCTTTTTTCTATCATGGCCGAATATATCAACTTTTTATCAATGTTTTGCAGCAGTTCATGGAATTTGTTCCATTCGATTTGCAATGCAGTTACGATCGGGACAATATCCTCAATATCAGATTTACTGTTTATGAAAACAGCAAGTGTCTCATCACCGTCATATCTGCAGATCCTTCTTCTTGCTGCCGCGGTAACGATAGGCCAATTTTCAACATCTTCGTACCCCTGCGAATAAAACATGTGAACGTTCTGTCCGAGGATCAGGCGCCGCACCTTCAGCATACAGGAAGGGAGACGAAGGATACTGTATATCAGCGCATTATAGTCCGGTGAAGAAGATCTTGCTTCCGGGTTCATGGTTGAATCCATAGCGGCATGAACTTCCTCAAGACCGCTGATCCTGCTCTCATTCTTGGATCGCAGCACAGAATAGACTGTCCTCAAATAAAAATCAATTGTCTCTGATGCATTATGCGGGATGTTTCGTTCCATACAGCACCTCCGATTTGATTATAATTGATTTAATAGCTCTCCGGCGGGATATAGATCTCGCCCTGATCAGTCTGGATCACTGTCCCTTCATTCTTCTCAGGAACGGGTTGATTCAGAAATCTGTGATCAAAATTCTGGTCAGGCCAGTCAATCGTTTCCGATACATTCCTTTCGAGCCGAACATGATTGACTTTTTCATAATACAGGCCGTTCTCACGGATCATGCGGATCCTCAACAGGTATTCGCCATCATCAAGACCGTAAGTAAACCAGTTTGCAACCGGTCCCGGTTCATAATAAGGTTCCAAAAGGTTATTGGCAACGATCATCCAATTTTCCGGTTCTCCTGCCCGGGCAAACTCCACACTATACGGATAGACTCCATCCAGGGCATAAATAACAGCCGCTACATCGACCTGATCATCATGAATGACCGTTCCATCCGCAGGAGAAACAAGTTCCACAGTCGGATAACCGCAGGGTGGGTAAAGAATTTCACCGTCCGGAATGAAGTCAAGGTCTTCCGCATGGATACGCTCTGCCCATTGCTTTCCGGCTGCGGTGCCTTTGATCCAGACTTGTGCTCCTTCTTCCCTTACATTCAAAAATTGTTTTAATTCAGCCCGGGAAGCGCATTCCGCGGAAACAAGTTTTCCGCTCCAGGAATCATAATAATAAGATGAGATAAATCCTTCGTTTTCCGGCAAAGGCGGCTGATTTTTCGCAAAGACCTCCCATTTCAGGTTGGTGCAATCCGAACCCGGCCTGGTGCCGGAATCCGCACAGATCATAACATCTTCGATTCCCTGTGGCCGAATAAAGCCTGCGTTCCGAATTTCGCTGCGCACAACAGCTGCTGCTTCCATGATGTTATGCCAGACCGGGGCAGCGCCGGTCACCCCGGTAGAGCCGGTCATCGGGCGATTATCCGCATTGCCGACCCAAACCCCGACGACGATATCTGCATTGTACCCAATCGTCCAATTGTCTCTGTAATCATTCGTTGTACCGGTTTTCACCGCCGCAGGAAAAGACAAATTCAGGATTGAGCCAGGACCAAACCCAAGAATGCGGGCATTGTCGTCTGAAAGGATCGATGAAATCTGATAAGCATATTCTTCATTCAGCACTTTTTCAGGGACAGGCACACCGGGATCATAGATCGTTTGTCCCTGATGATCCGTGATTTTCAGGATCCCCCGTGCGGGAATATATTCCCCATTGTTCGCGAAGACAGCATATGCATTGGTCAATTCCAGCAAGGTCACTTCACCGCCGCCAAGGGATACAGCCAGCCCATATCCGGGTTTATCAAGCGAATCCACATGCAGACGTTTTGCAAAAGGAATGAACCCTTCCACCGTCTCTGTTTCCGGTTCATCATATAAACCAACATATTCCAATGCTTTTACAGCAGGAATATTCAATGAAGAGCCCAGCGCTTCCCGGGCTAATACCGGCCCGTGAAACAAACCGTCATAATTTGTCGGATGATATGGCGGAGAATAAAGCAGGTCTTCTTGTTTCCCGGTGGGAGAGAAATCAGTTTCCACATCCCAAATCAATGTCGCAGGTGTCCAGCCTTTTTCAAAGGCAGCCGCATAAATGAGTGGCTTGATGCTTGACCCGGGCTGTCTGGGAGAAACAGACATGTTCACCTGTCCGGCATTTTCCATATCCTGAAAATCCGGCGAACCAACCATCGCCAAAATATCCCCGCTTTTTGGATCCATCACGATTACCGCACCGTTATGTACATTGACTTCCCGGCTTTCATCTATCTGATCCTTCAGCGACTGTTCAGCAATGTCCTGCATTTGGGAGTCAATAGTCGTATAAACCGTGTATCCGGAACGATACAAGGCATCCGCCCCATATTTTGTTTCAAGCATCTGGTAGATATAGTTTACCCAATGCGGATACTTGATCGTAAAAATACCGGGAACAAATTCATAATTTTCAATTTCCCGAATCGAATCGCTCACCATCACGGGATCGATTCTCACACATTCAGCGCTATTTCGGAGCAAAATACATCCTCGCTCTGTACTCAGGCTGTATGTGAGCAGGAGAACTGTCTTTAATCTTGCGAGAACCGCTTCCCTGTTGCTGAAAACATCATAATATCCGGGAGCCTGAGGCAGTCCGGCAAGAAAAGCCGCTTCGCCGAGGTCAAGATTTTTTGCAGATTTTTTGAAATACGTTTGCGCTGCTGCTTCAATGCCATAGGCATGGTTGCCGTAATAATTTTCATTCAGATAAATTTCAAGGATCTCACCCTTCGAATAACGCCGGGTTATTTCAGCAGCAAGGATAATTTCTTTTATTTTTCGGTCAACAGTTCTTTCATATCGCTCCGTTTGTGACATCAGCAGATTTCTGGTCAGCTGTTGTGTGATCGTCGAAGCGCCTGAAACGGTCTCACCGGATTCGGCATTTTGGAAAAAAGCCCGAACAATGGCGCGAACATCAAAACCGGGATGATTATAATAATCCTGGTCCTCTACAGCGATCACAGCAGCCAAAACATAAGGAGATATCTCATCCAGCGTCACATAATCCCGTCGTCCGGCTTCCGGAGGTACAACCTCATACAAAAGATTCTGCTGCCGATCCATGATCCGCAGCGTCTCAAATTGTGAAGCCTTTGCACGTAAATCCGAAACATCCGGCAGCTTCATCACAATATATGTATAAAGGCAGAATAAGCCGACGATCAAGAGCAGCAGAGAAACAAGCAAAAGAATTAAAAATGGTTTCAGACAGCCTTTTTTCTGCTTTTCTGTTTTTTTTCTCCTGTCCGGTTCTCCTTCAAAATTCAGGTTTAAACCTGCTGAAGAAGTCGGGTGCAATTCTTTTTTCCGTTCCATCTGCCATCCCATAAAAATCATATATTTATAATTCTAATTTTTCAGTTCCGATTGGTCAATAGTTTTATGATGTCCGAATTATTCCTGACATGATTGATGATATAATTAGAGAAACTATCATGTGAAGGAGGGCTATTATATGGAATCGAAACAGGAAAGCAATCTTCTGTTTGCCGTTGTTCAGGCTTTGGACGCCGACATTGCTCAGCACGCCTTGAAAAGTATCGGGGTTGATTCCTATCAAATGCCCAGCGTAGGCGGCTTTCTCGGGCGGAAGAACGTTACACTCATTATTGATTCTCCTGAGGAAAGTCATGAAGAAGTTTTGCATATTTTGAAGAATTCATGCAGCCAGCGAATCGAATTCATCAACCTTCCGATCGAAAACGCTCAACAGGCTATTCCGTCCCCGACACAGGTTTCTGTTGGCGGAGCTGCCATTTTTGAACTGACTGCAGATAAAATCATAAAATTGTAAGAAAGGACGGGCTGAATGAAACTTATCATCACAATAATTCCGGGAAATGAATGCGACAACATCTCAATGGCTCTGACTGAAGGAAAGTTCCGCGTAACGAAAATTGCCTCAACAGGTGGCTTTCTCCGCAAGGGCAACGCCACGCTGCTCGTCGGTGTCGACGATGAAAAGCTCGATGAAGCCATCAGCCTGATCAAAAAAGGGGTAGAAAACTCCAATGAGCAGCAAAAAGGTGTTTTATTCGTAGTCAAAGTGGATAAATTCATTCATTTCTAATCTGTTTAATCGATTTCTAATGAACTTTTTTGCAAAAATTCGGTATTATTAAGTAAATAATATTGAACAAGAAAGGAAAAACAAAAATGAACTATTCTCGCGCTTTTTCTTATGTATTTGAAGATAAAAACTGGCTTTCGAAAATCCTGATTGCCGGATTGATTTCCCTGATCCCGATCATCGGACAGTTTTATCTTTGTGGCTGGATGGTTGAAATCGTTCGCCGCACAAAAGCCGGACGGACAGACATTCTGCCGACCACCCATTTCACTTACTTCCTGACCCTGGGTCTGAAAGTATTTGTAGTCTGCCTGATCTATTCGATCCCGGTGATCATTCTTTCCTGCATTCTCGGACTGATGAACACATCGATAGAACACTCAGACAGCCACATGATCGCCGTATTTTTCACCAGTATGGGATGTCTCGGCAGCATTCTGACTTTCGTTGTGAATGTAGCGGTTTCCCTTCTCGGCACTTATGGAATCATCAAACTTGCTGAAACAGACCAGATCAAAGCATGCCTTGACTTCAATGATGCCTTCAACACCATCAAAGACAACATCGGCACCTTCATTATCGTTGAATTGCTTGCTCTGGTTGCAGGGCTCATCCAGGGAGCCGGTGTCATTCTTTGCTTCGTCGGCTCAATTCTCACCGTTCCTTACGGCGTTGCCGTTACAGGCAATCTGGTCGGGCAGTTGTGGGAAAATCTGAAAGTGAATCCCGGAAACAGCAAACCCCGTCACACAACCGTGAACGAACCTGTAAGTGATATCATTGAGGAAGCTCCTTTCACGAAAGTGGATGACATTGAAAAACAGGTTCCCGAAGTTCCTGAAGAACCGAAAAATGAAGAAATCATTATTGATGCGGCGGAACCGGTAGTTGAAGAAACCGAACAGCCCGCAGCGGAGGAAACTGACCAGCCCGTATCTGTGGAAACGGAAGCAGAAATTGCATCCAAGTCAGAAGAGACGGTTAATGATACTCCTGCTGAAGAGACTGAACCTCAGGAAGAAGAAAAACCCGATACAGATATTCCCTCTGTCGAATAAAGAATCATCTTATCGGGTAACTATTCAGAACGAAGAACACGGGGCGTTTCACCATGTGCGTCACCTCGGGTTCTGAACGAATACCTTATCAGGAAAAAGCCATCCTCACTACGGGGATGGTTTTTTGATTACCATGATCCAACCATCGATTTTGCTGATTTCCGTATTTTCGCAAAGATCAAGGTCTGGCGGATATTCATTTTCATTGAGATAAACATAGGTTGAACCCGGCTGAATCTGAGAGCAGCTCAGATGATTCATTTCCAACTGATCACCTCCATAAATATGTTCGATGCTTCTGGCATTTGCACTTTTGTTGAAAGTCATATGATGGTCAGCGGCAAAAAGAGCAAGTGCGTCAACAACCTTCGCGTCTCCTTCCGAACAATACAGATGGAACGTTTCATCGGGGATCAACTCCTGCAGGGATTCGCTCAATTCAGGCAAACTGTTACCGGGATTTCGGAATCGCACTGCAGTTTGCTGGTGAAATTTGCTCAAATCAGCTGTCTGGACAATTACACAAGCCAGAACAATAAATACAACAAATTTATTTGTTTTCGCTTTTTTTGCAAGCACATAAAGCGATACAAACAACATCAGGTAATACAGCGGCCAGACAAGCCGACCCGAGGAACGAAAAATGGAAAGAAATGAATTTATCCATTCGGGAATTTCAAAATACCAGACCGGTGTTTTATCAAAATAAGCTTCATTTGAGACAGCTATCAACACAAGGAGCATTGACGGGATAAGATAGAAAACAGTATTTTTGATAAAAGATTTTCCTCCAAGAATGGAGGCTGCCAAAACGATCAGAATCAGCCCGATTCCCCAATAATTAAAGCCCTCGTACTGCAAGGGATTTGTCTCACGCGAGCCCAGCATGGACGGAATGGAATCCGGGTTAATAAATGCGTTCAGGTTCATGGAAAGCTCTCCATAGCTCCCTGTTTGCGGAAGAATATGAGAATAGCCAAAGAAATAATATCCTGCAAGCAAAGCCAGCGCAAATATGGCTGCCGGTATGATTATTTTGACAGCAGGCTGCTTCTTCATCGCCATTCGAATCATTTGCAGCACCAGGACAAAAGCGATCATCGGAATAAAATAGATATGGACCAGAAGTGTCATCTCTGTCAAAACAAACCAACCAGGCAAATTCCAACGTTTTTTAAAATTCAATGCCAGCCAGACAGCAGCCAGTATCAGCCAGTGTGCTGTCAGAGTGTCATGGATCAGAGCTCGCTGCAAAATGACAGGGTTGAGAATTGAAATAATCATTCCTGCCAGGGTAAAAGAAACTTTGCGCGTCAGCTGCCAGCTGATCATACCTGAAAAAAAGGCAATCATCAGAAAGGAAAAAACGATCCAAATGCCATTGAACTGAAATTCATCCGGCAAAACATTGTTCAATGGTTTCAGCAGCAGACAGAACAAAGGGTTGGAATCAGTGACAATCACGGAAGTACCGACCGGAAAATTCAGATTTCTCATGAACAAAATATATCGCGTCCAGGCATCGTTTCGGAAAAAGCGCCAGCCAAGATAGTGCTGCAGGTTATCTCCGCCGCCATTCCTCACCCACCCGGTGTTCAGCGGATCAACATTCTGCGGCGTAAAAATGATCAGAATAAAAAGCAGGGAAACAAGGCAACCGGTCAGGATGGATAAGTATTTTTTATTTCTTTCACTCATTTTTTTAAATTCCGTCAAATTCAGCGCAAAATTCTAACATACTTCTAATCAAAAAATGTTATATATTATGATAGCATAAAATATAAGGAGAATCAATATCATGCCGCTGACTGATTTTAACAGACAGCTGCAATGATTCTCAAAAGAGTATAGGGAAAAGCAATGTTTATGGTAAACTTTAAAAAACGGATATACAAGTACTGACAGCAATGAAATCATATTCCTTTTTCAAAGCCCTCTTCACCATTCTTTTCACAGCCTTAGTGACTGCGACGATTCTTGTTACCTTTTCGCCCGGAGCAGAATATATTGACCAGTTTGTGCCGCAGGCAGAGTCAGATACAGTTGAGTTAAACGGGCCGAACAATCAAAAAAAGATCATCGGAATTCTCCCCGGTCATTATGGCTACGACAGCGGGTATCAATGCGGAGCTGATTATAATTTTGTAAAAGAATCCGATGTAAACCTGCGCTTGTCGGTGATGGTTCGTGACTATCTTGAAGCACAGGGATATACAGTCGACTTTCTCCACGAATATGATCCGGTATTATCCAATTACACTGCACTTGCGCTGGTTTCAATCCACACAAATACCTGCAGCTCAGATGATTCAAAACTCTCCGGATTCAATATAACGACCGGCGGTCAAAACACATATCCCAGCGAGAGCAAACGGCTGAATGACTGTCTGACTTATCATTACGCACAGAATTCCGAGCTTGATTTTCTCGGAGAGAACTACACACCCGGAGAAGAATCTCTTTACTCATTCGACACAGTGAACAACTACACCACTATTTCTGTGATCCACACCGGTT
The DNA here is from genome assembly GCA_964459115.1 of uncultured Leptolinea sp. Classification (GTDB taxonomy): domain Bacteria; phylum Chloroflexota; class Anaerolineae; order Anaerolineales; family Anaerolineaceae; genus Flexilinea. The sequence goes on from CAYWKZ010000001.1 coordinate 23,093, forward strand.
ATCTTGATAATGACTACCGGACCATCTCTGAAAAAACAAACAGCCTTGCGAAAGGGATCGCTGACGGAATCATTTGTTATGTTGAAGACGATACCGTGGGCAGTATTTACAAGGCACAGCCAGTCGACACATTATCGACACTCAATTCTTCACAGAAAACATATAAAATACCACTCTCTCAGCCTATCGCAGAAAGAGAGTAAACAAGGAGGACGAGCATGGCAAATAAAGCTTTTTTTGCTGGATTGGTTTACGATGAGAATGAAAACCTGATCGAAACAGCAACTATCGGAAATGATGCGTTTTATGTTGTTGATGACTATGGATTTAAACGGCATATAGATTCGAGAGAGGTGGATGAAAAAATTGTACGCCTCTTCACAGACCAAATCAACGGAAATGAAGAATACCTGGCAAATGCCGCTGCGAACATGACCGGGAAAACCGACCTTTTCTCCATGGCAATGTTCAAAAGCCAATTAGAGAACATTGATAAGGAAATCGAAGCGATGTTCCGGCAGGGACCTCCTCCCGGGATGGCTGAATTTCTGGGAATGTCCGGGTTCAAAGTGAACATCGATCTTCACGGGAACATCATCAATGTGAACATGCCTGCCGTAGCAGGTGGTTCCGACGAATGAACACAAACGGCTGCTTTATTCGAGGGAAAAGCAGCCGTTTTCAATTCATAGTATAGAAAAATCTATTTCAGTGCACGAAGCAGCTCGATAATTTCCTTCCAGTCATCCTCATAGAAATACAATGTTAAAAACGGCATTTCAATTGTATAAAGAATATTACCTTCATCCTCTTCACATGAAGCCAGATAATTTTCGGTTTCAGCCAAAACACCTGTTGTTCCCATCGGGATATCTATAAAACCATCTTTAAATTCCAGAAACTCATCCCATTCCTCGATATAAAAATGGACGGTAGTCCGATCAAATTCCACATGATAGGTAATTTCCTCGTCCGGTTCATATGCCTTCCAGACCATGAAATTTTCGGTCTTCGCAATTTCCTCGGTTTTAATATTCATTTGAGCCATGTCCTTTACCTCCTAACAATCGAGCCCCTGCACTTTTGATGTTATAAAGAAGTTTATCACAAAATTGCGTTATTTTGTTCCTGTAATTTACGAAATAGACTTTCAGCGGCAAAGGCTCTTCAACGGTTTCGATATCCGCCCATGGATCTTCATCCTGAAGCTTCTTCATAATATAGCGCATTACAAGTTTCAAAGTCGCAACAATGGGCGCGGAGAGAAAGATTCCCAGAAAACCCATCGTTCTGCCGCAGATCAATGCAGAAGCCAGCACAGCCGCCGGATGGACTTTCAGCGTGTCTGCCAGGAACTTTGGCTGTATGAACCCATCCATGAACTTGTCAAGCAAAAATGAAATGAGGACAACCATTACCGCATACGGCAGCGGCTGCATTCCAAAGATACCTGATTCCTGAAAAAGTGCTACCAACGCAACGGCAGCCCAGGCGAAAAAGGATCCGATATAAGGGATCATACGGGTCAATGCGACTATAAGAGCCAAAACAAAAGCATAACGCACCCCTAATATAACGTAAAGGAAGGAGTAGACCACCAGTGCGATCAACAGCAGCATTGCCTGCCCCCACAGGAACCTGCGCCAAATCAGAGACAGGTGATATCTTCCCATCTCAATGTCAAAATCATATCCCGGTATTTTTATCAGTTTCGGTGCTTCATCATTTTTCATTGACTCCCATACAATGAAAAACGAGAAACCAAAGATAAAGAAAAACCAGCCAATTTTTGAAGAAAAACTCTGAATAAAAGAAAGCACACCGCTTCCTATGCCCTGCATAATTTTTTCAAATTGCCGGTTCAGCTCTGAATTCTGTGAAGCACCGACAAACTGCAGAAAATATCTGCCTGCGATGCTGCTTTCACCGCCGAGAAGTTCAAGCATCTTGTCCGGCAGGTTATCGACAGAATTGTCAATCGTGTCAAACAGATTCATCACCTGACCGTAAATTGAAAAACCTCCGGCAGCCAGAATTCCCAGCGCAAGGATCAAAAATATACCGAAAACGATGATGGCAGCAGCTTTATGTGAAATGTGCCATTTTTCCTCAATAGAAAAGACGATTGGTTTAATATAAAACACCATCAAGCAGGATAAAATCAAAGGAATGATCATGTTCCTCAGAAAGAACAGACAAATCAATCCAATGATCACCAGGGCGATAATTACTGTCTTTTTAACATTTTTCGACCATAAAGGTGATTTGTTCAGGTCTTCCTGTTCGTTTTTACCCTCAGACGGAACGAAAACGACCGGCATAGGATCAGCCGGTCTGTTCTTATTTATCGCGTTAGTCAATCGGTTAAATAAATTTTCTACATTCATAAAACCAGAATACTATACAGGTCAGCGCACATAATTCGCGCAGGTGTCTGCATCCCACAGGAACGGAAAGACATCACACCAAAGGCGATTGTGATCCACATAGAAGATGAAGGCACCAAAAAGAATCAACACCAGAAGTATGACCCCTATTGTGATGAATAACTTTTTATTGCTCTTCTTTTTCGGTTCAGGTTCAGCGGGCTGGTTCTGTTGCCCCATGTATTGCTGCTGTGCATACGGATTATTTCCGTATGGCATCTGCTGCCCATAGGGATTATTTCCGTAGCCCATCTGAGGCTGCTGACCCATCATCTGCTGACCATAGGGATCGTTTCCGTAGCCCATCTGAGGCTGCTGACCCATCATCTGCTGCCCATAGGGATCATTTCCGTAACCCATCTGTGGCTGCTGACCCATCATCTGCTGCCCATAGGGATCATTTCCGTAACCCATCTGTGGCTGCTGACCCATCATCTGCTGCCCATAGGGATCATTTCCGTA
>CAYWKZ010000001.1:26080-47783 GCA_964459115.1 uncultured Leptolinea sp.
AACCCATCTGTGGCTGCTGACCCATCATCTGCTGCCCATAGGGATCATTTCCGTAGCCCATCTGAGGCTGCTGACCCATTTGCTGAGAATAAGGGTCATTACCAAACCCCATCTGTGGCTGCTGGCCCATCTGCTGAGAATAAGGATCATTCCCAAAACCCATCTGGGGCTGCTGCCCCATTTGCTGGGAATAGGGATCAGTTCCATAACTCATCTGGCCCTGCTGACCCATCTGCTGGGAATAGGGATCATTGCCGAAACCCATCTGGCCTTGCTGACCCATCTGCTGGGGATAAGGATTATTACCGAAGTCCATCTGTCCTTGACCAAAAGCTGCCTGCTGCCCCATATAAGGCTGCTGTCCATAGGGCATTTGCTGTCCCATCGCACCCTGCTGACTATATGATTGAGGCTGTTCGGCGAATGATTGCTGAGCATTTAGCGAATCGTTCCCATAAGGATTTTGCTGCTGAGACATTGGATTTGCGGCCGCAGAAGCAGATTGTTCGGAATTATTTTCAGCAGATGCCGGAGCAACCGCATCGGCAGAAGGAGCCGCCTGTGCACTGAATCCATCAGCAGGAGCAGGAACACTGTTTGATTGCATCGGGTTCGGAGTGTTCATTCCATTTGCATCAAATTGTCCATATGTACCGGGCTGGTTATAGCCGTATGGCATTTGTCCCTGGTTTACCGGCGGCATACCATAATTATATGCCTGGTTAAAACCGTAATTGTCAGTTCCCTGCTGCGGGACCTGTCCGGCATTTGGAGCAAATCCACTCATTGCGCCATCATTAGGGAAATTGTTATTATCATTGCTCATAGGATTTCCTTGCTTCTTTTCGAAATTATATGAATCCGGCGCATTTCCAGCCGGTATAGCAGAACTATTCCATTGGTTTCCGGCATCAAAGCCTGCAACCTTTTGAAAAACCAGCATCACGTCTCCGCCTAAACCAATCACATCATTTTCAGACAGCTGAACCGGTGCGGAAATTTGAATGTTATTGACGATCGTTCCGTTGGTGGAATTATTATCCACCAAAACAACTGCTCCGTTTTGCTGAACATATAAAAACACGTGAATTCTTGAAACAGAGTTTTCAGTCAAGACAATATCACAGGAACTGTCCCTTCCGATTTTCGTTTCCTCTTTCGTAATCGGAAAAATTTTTCCCGTTAGTGAGCCGGAATAAAAGCATAGCTGATATTGTGTGTTCATTCTCAATCCCTTATTGGCTTTTTCAAGTCTTCGTTACCATTATATCATGCAGAATAATTAAATCAAGTAATTTCAAATGATAAAAAGACATTTTTCCGCGGAATTTTTATATTCCGAATAAATAATCAATAACTTTCTATATATCTTATCACATTTTTTGAAGCCTCAGGGTTATTCATAAAAATAAAGCCTGCACACAGAAGGCACAGGCTTTATTATTATTGGTTTCAGGAAGCTCAGTCGTTGAATCCGACGCGAGCTGCATAGCTTGTATGCAGTAATTCGTGAGCCTTGTGAGAATTCGGTTCACCGAGATATTTCTCGTAAAGTTCAACGATCTGCGGGTTGTTATGGGACTGACGGATCGTCTGGCGTTCATCCTCGGAATAAAGGGCTTTCGCGCGCTTCTCTTTATAGGTGTCAAGGATGTTATCCTCTTCTTCCGGCAGGAAGCAGGGGCGCACATACGGCTGGCCGCCGCCATTGATACAACCACCCGGGCAGCCCATGATTTCGATGAACTGATATTTGGAAGTACCATTGCGGATCTCATCCAGCAGAACCTTCGCAGATTTCATACCGGAGGCAATCGCGACATTGACTTTCGTACCATTGATGTCGATCACGGCTTCACGGATCCCGGCGTCATGACCGCGGACTTCTGTGAATTCGATCTTCTCGTATTCTTTCCCGGTCAGTTTGAAGTAGACAGTTCGCAGCGCGGCTTCCATCACACCACCGGTCACACCGAAGATCACACCGGCGCCGGAATAGTCACCCATAATATCCTGGTCCCAGTCTTCATCAGGCAGACGGTTGTAAATGATACCGGAGCGTTTGATCATCTTGGCCAGTTCGCGGGTGGTGATGACGGCATCCACATCCGGAATGTCGTTGACCTTTTCCTGTTCGCGTTCTTTTTCGAACTTCTTGGCAATACAAGGCATCACGGAAACAACAAAGACATCCTTCGGATCATAACCATGCTGTTCAGCCCAGTAAGACTTGATGATGGCACCCTGCATCTGATGCGGGGACTTGCAGGAGGAAAGGTGATCCAGCAGATCGCCATAGTTATATTCCGCATAGTTGACCCAGCCCGGGGAGCAGGAAGTGATCATCGGCAGGACACCGTTGTTGGTCAGACGGTGCAGCAGTTCTGTACCTTCTTCCATGATGGTCAGGTCAGCCCCAAAGTTGACGTCATAGATCTTTTCGAAACCGAGACGGCGCAGTGCAGCGATCATCTTACCGGTGGTCGGCGTACCGATCTTGTAACCGAATTCTTCACCGATCGCGGCACGAACAGCCGGAGCAACCTGGCAGACAACATGTTTGCCTGCTTTCACAGCGGCATCCACTTTATCGATTTCGGATTTTTCCATTAAAGCGCCGGTCGGGCAGACATTGACACACTGACCGCACTGGATACAGGGCGAATTGGCAAAGCTGCGGTTCTGGGCCGGGGAGACAAACGTCTTGAAACCGCGGTTTTCAAAACCGAGAATGCCCAGACCGTGAGCGTTGGAACAGCGGGCAATGCAGCGTCCGCAGAGAATACATTTGGATGTATCGCGGACCAGCGCAGGAGCCAGCTCATCAAGAACTGTTGCGGATTTCACACCGGCGTAAGCACCCTCGCGGGCACCAACGAGCTGAGCGACATGGAGCAATTCGCAATGACCGTTCTTGCCGCACTGCTGGCAGTTAACATTGTGGTTGGAAAGAAGCAGTTCAACGCTTCTTCTTCGAGCCTGAACAGCTTTCGGTGCGGAAATGCGGATTTCCATACCTTCATTGACAGGATAAACACAGCTGGCTACGAGTCCGCGTGCACCGGTCGCCTCAACGAGACAGACGCGGCAGGACCCCTGGTTGCATTCACCATGGTTGAAAGCGCACAGAGAGGGGATCTCATAGCCGCACTTTTTTGCAGCTTCAAGAACTGTAAGACCGGCTTCTACCTGATAGGGCTGACCTTCGATCTTAATATTTACTAATGACATGAATTTCCTCCCTCTTATTGTTTGCTGATCGCACCGAACTTACAGGTAGCCATACAGGCACCGCACTTGACACAGGCAGTCGCATCGATCTTCATGGAAGCGAGCTTGTGCTTCGGGGCAATATAATCTGTCCTTGTGATGCAGTTCGCCGGGCAGCCTTTCGCGCACATACCACAGCCGATACACTTTTCAGGATCGATCGCATAAGACATCAGTTTCTTGCAGACATGGGAAGGACATTTCTTGTCGACGATATGAGCAATATATTCGTCTTTGAAATGCGCAATGGTGGAATTGATCGGGTTCGCGGAAGTCTGACCGAGCGCGCACAGTGAATTTGTCTTTACCGTGTCGCTGAGCTCTTCCAGCTCTTCCAGGTCATGCATTGTTCCCTTGCCCTCACAAATGCGGGTAAGGATTTCCAGCATACGTTTGGTACCGATGCGGCAGGGAGTGCATTTACCGCAGGATTCGTCGCAAATGAATTCCATATAGAATTTCGCGACATCCACCATACAGTTATCTTCATCCATAACGATGGCGCCGCCGGAGCCCATCATGGAACCCTTGGCAACGAGGTTGTCAAAATCGATCGGTTCATCCAGATATTCTTCGGTCAGACAGCCGCCGGAAGGACCGCCGGTCTGAATGGCTTTAAATTTTTTGTCGTTCGGAATACCGCCGCCGATATCATAAATCAGTTCGCGGAGCGTTGTACCCATCGGGACTTCGACCAGACCGACATTGTTGACCTTACCGCCGAGTGCGAACACTTTTGTACCCTTTGATTTTTCGGTACCGACAGAAGCGAATTCAGCTGCACCGTTGCGAAGAATATACGGGACACAAGCCAGTGTTTCCACGTTATTCACGCAGGTCGGTTTATCCCACAAACCTTTGACAGCCGGGAACGGCGGGCGAGGCCGCGGCATACCGCGCTTGCCCTGGATGGAGTTCAGCAGCGCAGTCTCTTCACCGCAGACAAAGGCACCGGCACCCAGACGCAGGTGACAGCGGAAACTGAAACCGGAACCCATGATGTTGTCACCCAACAAGCCAATTTCTTCCGCTTCTTTAATGGCGATGCGCAGACGCTTGACAGCGATCGGGTATTCAGCGCGGACATAGAAATAACCGTTGTGAGCGCCGAACGCATAACCGGCAATGACCATACCTTCGATAACAGCCAGAGGGTTCCCTTCCAGAATGGAGCGATCCATGAACGCGCCGGGGTCGCCCTCATCGCCGTTACAGACGATATATTTATCTTCACTCTCGACGTTCTTCGCAAACTGCCATTTCCGACCGGTGGGGAAGCCCGCACCACCGCGGCCGCGCAGACCGGAAGCCAGAACTTCATCGATGACTTCCTGCGGGTCCATGCTCAAGGCACGTCGCAGGCCCTGGTAACCGCCCATACCGAGCGCTTCATTGATATCTTCCGGGTTGATAACACCGCAGCCATGAAGGGCTATGCGCTTCTGTTTTTTATAAAAGTTGATGTTATCCTGTTTGATGACCTTTTCATGAGTCGCGGGATCGACATACAGCAGGCGTTCGACAACTTCACCGCCGATGATATCCTTCTCAACGATCTCTTCCACATCATCGATCTTTACCAGACGATAAAGTGTATCTTCCGGATAAATCTTTACAAATGGGCCCTGAGAGCAAAAGCCAAAACAACCGACGAGATTGACAGTCGCCTTATCAGCGACACCGCGGGCACTCAGAACCTCTTCAAACTTTTCTTTGATTTTGTCTGAGTGGCTGCTCAAACAACCGGTACCGCCGCAAAGAACGATGTGACGCTTGCCGTCAAGACCTTTGATCTTTTCATCCAAAGCCTTGGTACAGGCATCAATTTTTTCATTCAGGTTCTCAACCGATTTGATCATCATGCTGCCGCTTCCTTTGCTTTGTATTCATCAATGACAGCTTTCACCTTGTCAACGCTCATCTTGGGATAAACGGTCCCATTGATACTGACTGCCGGAGCAATACCGCAGGCACCGATGCAGCGAAGTGCGTCAAGTGTAAAGAGCCCATCTTCCGATGTCTCGCCCGGATTGATCTTGAGGATCTCCGAAAACTTGTCGATGACTTGCTGTGCACCTTTGACGTAACAAGCAGTACCGAGGCAGCATCCAATGACATATTTGCCCTTGGGTGTTAAAGAAAAGAACGAATAGAAGGTCACAACACCGTAAATTTCAGCCACGGAAATATTCGTTTCTCTGGAAACGATTTCCTGGACTTCCAACGGAATGTAACCGTATTCGTTCTGAATATCACTCAGGATCATCATGAGAGGAGTATTCTCATTGTCATAGCGATGACAGATCTCAGTGATAGTCTGTACAGCACTTTCGCTTAATTTGGTCATAAACACCATTTCTCCATTTCTTCTCACTTATTTCGGAATAATTCCGAATTAGCAACCATATTATACATCATTATTTACCTTTATCAGAGCTATCTTCCTGAGTAAACCCCGAAAAAAAGGCATTATTTTACCAGGATATTCGTCATCCTTCTCTTGAATTTTTCCGGTGTATCGTTATTTATGAACATTTTATGAGAAAACAAAGCTGTTAATGTCATATTCATGAAACCAGTTATCATTTCATCCTTCACAAATTTTCAATTCTCGTGTAAACTAAAGGAAGCCCTGGTGTGTTCGCGAGTCTGCAGCATACGTTTTGAGCCAACACCTTAGAAATCGGAGTTCTTCTCGATTCACTGATAATGCGATAGGCCCCGGCCAAGGCAGCGTCAGTGCGGGGAACACCATCCTGCGTATTGCAGGTTCAAAAACAATGCAGATAACGGCACTTTGGGGTGTTTTTATTTAAACGAAGATTTGACGAATCACTTCGGGTTTAATGCCTTAAGTTTCCCGAGTTTGTCGATCCGTGTCCATTTCCCGATGGCCTGATCTTCCTCAATCAGTTTGACCGCAAGACAGCGATACTTTTCAAACCGGTCAGCATCTTTCATTTTCAGACAGATTTTCAATGCTTTTTCTGCGGAACTATAATCGCCGTTTTCAGCAAGTTCTCCGTAAATGTCCAATGCTTTCTCAACATTTCCCCGTTCCAGCATTTTTGCAGCCACAGCTTTTTTTTCGCGTACCGTAAACCCTTCTGTTAATGTCAGGCTCCCGTCACTGAATAAATCCATATTATGCCGCCTGACGGCGTTTTCGGAGACAGAATTATCCTTCCACACAGAAGGATCTCCCTCTGCACGTAAAACAAGATCATTGAAATAAAGTAAAAAGGCTGAAAGGCTTACCACATCGATCTGATTATGGTAAGCGACCCCGGCTATATGAGAAGCATCTCCGTCTCTCAAAAAATCCCGGTAAAGTTCGGGAGCCAGATATCCGGGGACTTCCTCATCACCCCGCTGCAGCTTCAGGATATAGCGCTCGATATTGGAAAGCGGAACGGCGCCAAGCGCCTGTTTCCAGTATCGCCTGGTCAGCTTCAGCAGATCACAATGGGCGATCTTCCGGGTAAAATCCGGGAACATATGAAAATGGAGCCGGCTTTGAAGCATGGGAATATCAAAGCTTTTTCCGTTGTAAGAAAGCAGAACCGGAAAGGAGCTGAAGATCAACTCAGTTTGACGCAAAAAAGCCCCTTCCGAGCTTAAATCAGGCAGGATCAGCTGATCAACAACATATTGATCATCCTCAAAATACCCCAAACCAAGCATAAAAATAAAACTGCCGCTGCCGTTTGACAGTCCTGACGTTTCTGTATCAAAAGCCAACGTATCTTTTTTATCCCGGATCTGCATCTCCATCATAGAATCAAACAGTGGGGATGGTTTTAATTCCGCGGTCATTTCAACACGGCCATGAGCCTGGGAAAGCGGCTGCGTGAGCCTGTTGATAAAACAATACCCATGATCATTTTCGGCAACGATACCGTTCGGAAAAGTGTTGAGTAAGGCATCCATCTGTTCGGATGGCTTTTTCTCCCGCATTTTCGGAACCTCCGGCATACCTTTCGAAACGCCGAGAGCTTTCAAACGGGAAAGAATATCACTCATGGTGCATCCCTTCGATACCACGGCTGATCGCCAATGCCTCCGCTTTTCCTCCAAGTCCGTTTTCACCGGACGCACCGACACATCCCGGACATCCGTCAGAACAGGGACAATTCCGAATCAGGCTGATAACCGCATCATTGATCTCCTCACAGCGTTCAGCAATTGCCTGTGCCAGACCAATTCCACCCGGAGTGTTCTCATAAAGAAATATCGCCGGTCTTCCCTGAAAGTCAGCGCAATCCTGTTCTACGGAAATGTTGAGATCACCGGGGTCGCATTCAATGAAGAGTGCTGCCAACTGATGGAATGCGGCAGCATATCCAGCCAGACCACTGCGGATCAAAACATTTTGTTCGATGCGGTGATGACAATCCGGGCATAAGGTGACCAGATTTTCAAGCGCATTCGCTTTGACTTTATCCGAAAATGTACGGAAAGGCTGAATATGATGAACATGAAGCGACAAAACCGGGTTTTTCGTATGGCAGAGTGTGCATTCATAATGATCTCTTTCCAACACCGATTTACGAATACAGCCCCAATCCGGTCCGTAATCATTTTTATCTGAATGCCACACCAAAGAATCACGCAGTTCAGTGCGCAGTTCTTCCTTCAATACGATCGCACAGGCCTTTGTCTCAAGTGTTTCTTCCGGCATATCCAGTGGATTCACCTCCAAAACCTGCCGTGTTTCGTTATCCGTTTTTTTATAACTGACAACCCGGGTCTTTACGGTCACATCGGCTGTGATGATTTCAGAACCGGGTTCATCTTTCGTGTCAAGGACTTCATTAACACTCAGATGTGATTCAGACTGTGCTTCAGTCGAATAATTCACGGTGCAGCGCTTTGCATGCGCGATATTCTCCTGAAGGTCCAGATCCTTGATCAGGTATGAAACACCGTTATGGTAATAAACAGCACCCGGATGAACCATCCAATAGGAAGATGAGCGGTCAACTTCACCGATCAGCTCGGGTTTATCCAGCCCCTCCGCCATGATGCTGATCCGGTGCAGCCCGGCATTTCTCAAAGATACCGTAGATTGGGGAAGTCCGCTTTCAAGCCAGTAATAACGGTCACCGCTGAAGCGTGCAATCCCCTGTGCGACAAAATAATTCAGCAGATCCTGCGTTTCCTCGAGAGACAAACTGCCATAGCGTTCATTGACTGAAAACGGTATTTCATATAAAGCGCACTGCAGATGCTGCAGCAAAATCAGCAGATTATCCGGATCGATCAGTACCGGCTCAAAGCGTTTTTCAAGCAAAAACTCCGGATGTGTCACAATATACTGATCTGTTGGTGTCTGAGAACCGATCAGTATAAAACGGGAATTACCGCTTCTTCGCCCGGCACGTCCCTGCCGCTGCATCAGTGCAGAGACAGATCCCGGGTAACCAATAGAGATCACCGTATCGATTCCTCCGATATCCATTCCCAATTCCAGTGCATTGGTAGCAGCAATACAGCGTGTTTCTCCCGATTTCAAACCGGCTTCTATCGCCCGGCGCTCTCGGGCAAGATATCCGGAACGGTAACCGGAAGCATCGACTTTATAATCCCGCAGTCTGCGTACAGTGAACTCAACAGACTGGCGTGACTGGCAGAAAAGCAGGATCTGCCGGTTGGTTTTGAGAAGCTGTTCTGCGGTTTTCGCCGCGGTCGAGATAGCCCCGGCCCGCAGCTGAAACTCCTCATCAATGACCGGAGGATTCAAAAACACTACCTCACGCTCTCCGTTCCCGGAACTGTCCTCGTTGATCAGGGTGAATTCCTCATCTGTCAATTTTTGAGCCAGTTCTTTCCCGTTGGAAAGCGTTGCGCTGCAGAAGATGAAACGCGGATCTGCAAGATAATGGTTTGCAGTCCGTTTGAGACGCCTCAGGACATTGGCCACTTGAGAGCCGAACACACCCTTGTAGATATGGATCTCATCCAGAACGATCCATTTGAGGTGAGACAGGAATTCAGCCCAGGCCGGATGATAAGGCAAAATGCCCATATGCAGCATATCCGGATTCGTCAGGATGATACGGGCCCGCGAACGGATAACATTGCGATGCGCTTTCGGGGTATCTCCGTCATATACGGCAATCTTTTCAGCCAGTTCAGGGATCAGCGCAGTCAGGCTGCGGTGCTGGTCCTGCGTCAGCGCTTTGGCAGGAAAGACAAGGATCGCAGTTGCACTCTCGTCCGATAGCAGCATCTCGACGAGCGGTATCTGGTAACAAAGGCTTTTTCCACTGGATGTTCCGGTGGATATCACCACATTTTCACCATTGTAGACAGATTCTATAGCTTCCCGCTGGTGAGCATAAAGTAAATGGATGTTCCTGTCGGAAAGCAGGGAGACAGTTTTGTCATTCAGCCATACAGGCAGCGGAACATACACAGCATCTTTGTGCGGCTGCGTATCAGAATAGGTGATCTCCCCAAATTTTTCCAGTGGATTCCTCGACTCCATTTTTATAACCCTTTGTAATTATAAAGCGAAAGAATTTGTTTAGCCTTTTTATTTCCTCTTTACGGAAACTTTTTTCCGCTATTGTCAGTATAATAAATAAAAGACGACAAAGGAGAAAACCTCATGAAAAACAAAGCTCTGATCACCTTTTTTATACTTCTCGCCTTGGGTGCATTCACCATAGCCGCATCTGCCGATGGACTGGCACCTGTGCAAAACCAGCAATCTTACCCGATTCCACAGTTATATCCTGTCGGACAGGCTCCGGCTCCGAGTTACACCCCCCAACAATATAACTACCAGCCGCAGTCCCAACAGTACAACTACCAACCGCAGCAACAGCAGCAAAATAATTATCAGCAGCCTTATTATTATCCCTATCAACAGCAGAGTCAGCCTCAGCAGCAGTACTATTATTCACCACAATATTATAATAATACACAGCCGATCTACGACCCTGTTTCCGGACTCTATTTTTACCCGATCAGCGAGCAGCCGCAATATACCTATCCGTCTCAGCCCCTCTTTCCATACGGCAATGACAGCAATGTGATCGTTGCCAAAAACTGGAAACCAAACGGATCAGTGGACCTCACCTGGACGATCCGCAACACTACCCGCGAGGATTGGGGGCGCTCCAATGTCGACATCAAGTGCATCAGCGGGTGCCATCTGCTGACTGATCCGGGCCGCACGCTCTGGGACATTCCGCACACTGTAAACCGGAACAACCAGCTCACATTTACGGTCAATATCTGGCAGCCAATGTATGGAGAAACGATGACATTTGCCATGGTCGCAGGTTCAAAAACACTTTACACCTTCAATGTCAACCCGAATTAACGCTTGCCTATCTCCTTTTTCGTATTTCTCAACAGAGGCGGAACTGCGATCCGTCTCTTTTTTTCGAAAGGCGCTTTATAATGCCACACCGGGATTTTTCATGTATAATGGAATCAATCTTTGATGCAGCAAAAACCGCCTGCCTGCCCGAAAGGTACGTTATATGAAAAATAAACTCTTCCTGTTTTTGATCGTTTACACATTTGTTGTGTCTGTTTCAGTTTCTTTTGCCGAATATCTCGTCTTTGAAGATTTCCGTTATACGATCCTTTCAGATGGTACTGCCGAAATTTCAGACTATACAGGAGAAGAAACCGACCTCACGATACCTGAATGGGTGAATGAAGATATCCGTGTCACTTCCATCGGCAACAGCGTTTTTTCCCATAATGAAATTCTTGAAACTGTACTGATCCCGGAAGGGGTCGTCTCGATCGGTGACCACAGCTTTGCCGAATGTACGGCACTCCAAAGCGTAAGCCTTCCTGAAAGTCTGCAGTGGCTCGGTGATTTGGTGTTCCAGGGCGATATAAAACTCAGTGAGATCACACTGCCTGCAAACCTGGTCCGGATCGGCTTGAATCCCTTTGACCGCTGTGATTCACTGGAAGCCTTAACGATCTCGGAAGACAACATCTATTACCTGACCGAAGAAGGTGTCCTGTTTGACAAAAAAGCCAACGCGCTGGCTGCTTATCCGGCAGGGAAAACTGATACTGCTTTTACGGTTCCGGAATGGGTAACAAATATTTCCGCGGCTGCTTTTTCCGAAAACAGCTTTGTTACAGAAATCACCCTGCATGAAAACATCACGGCCATGGAAGGAAATCCGTTTTGCGGCTGCCAGGCTCTGAAGACCATTGCCATTTCACCGCTCAATCTCGATTTCGAGCTCAGGAACAACACGCTGATAAACCGAACGAAAAAGGAATTGATCGCCTACCTGTGGAACTCTGAACGCGAGTCTCTTTCCGTTCCTTCCGGCATCAGATTGATCGGCAATGAAGCGTTTTATAAGCATAAGGAACTGCATCAAATCAAATTACCGGAGACACTTGTTTACATTGGGGATGCGGCTTTTGCCGAAAGCGGTCTGACATCCGTCAAAATACCGAACAGTGTCGTTTCCATAGGATCCAACGCCTTCAGCGGTTGTGAAGCGTTGGAAACTGTCAGCCTGCCATCCAACCTGGCTCAAATCGAAAGATACACCTTTTCTGAGTGTTCATCACTGAAGGACATTCATTTTCCCAAAACGTTGATCAGCATCGAAGAAGGAGCATTTTATAACTGCGTATCTCTGACAGAGCTGAAATTACCTGAGAACCTTTTTGTCATCGGCGATTATGCATTTCTCTCCTGCACCGCCCTGACCACGGTTGATTTTCCCGAACATCTTTTTTCGATAGGGAGAGGCGCCTTCTATGGTGCCGAGAACCTGACTGCCACTGTGGCGCCGGGATCACTGGCTGAAGAATGGGCTATCCAAAGTCAGGTTCCCTATACGCATAAAAATATCACCTATATCACGACAGAATCGATCTGAACAATATTATGTCGGAAGGCAAAAGAGACGCCTGATATCATCCACTATGTCCGGTTCACACTGTATCAGAGGTGTTTCATGTACCTTCCCACAATGGTTGTTATAAAAAGGTGCCGGTAATGCTTACCGGACATCTTTTTATCTCATCCGGTGTGCCGACAGCAACGATTCTGCCGCCTTCTTCTCCGCCTCCCGGACCCATATCAATGATGTAGTCCGCATTCCGGATCACATCCAGGTCATGTTCGATCACGATCACCGTGGCGCCATTCCCCAGCAAGGTGTCGAACACACCGAGAAGCGTTTCCACATCCAAAGGATGCAGCCCGATCGTAGGTTCATCAAAAACAAACACGGAATCGTTCTGGAGCCTGCCCATTTCGCTGGCCAACTTCAGCCGCTGTGCCTCTCCTCCGGAAAGGCTGGGCGTCTCTTCACCCAGTGTCAGGTATCCCAGGCCAAGCTTCTGAAGCACCTCAAGACGCGGAGCCACAGTTTTCATGTCTGCACAGAATTCCAGCACGGTGTTGATATCCATAGCCATCAATTCCGGGAGAGAAAGCTCCTGTCCGTTTTTCTTCTTATGTCTGACAGCGTAAGCCGCTTTTGCATAACGCGAACCGCGGCATTCCGGACAGGGAATGTCCACATCCGGCAGAAATTGGACATCCAGACTGATGGAACCGGTCCCGTCACAGACCGGACAGCGCAGATTCCCGGTGTTATAGGAAAAATCTCCGGCCTTGAGCCCTCGGTCCTTTGCATCCTGTGTCCGGGCGTATATTTTGCGCAGTTCATCATGAACATTGGCATAGGTAGCCACCGTTGAACGGACGTTGATACCGATCGGCGTTGCGTCAATCAATTTCACATGGGCAATGTCCTGTGCCTCGATCCCGCTCACATGACCGGGCATCTTTTTCCCCTGTGTTAAAGCTTCCAACGCCGGAACCAGACTTTCCAGGATCATCGTTGTTTTTCCGGACCCTGAAACACCTGTCACCACAGTCAGTTTTCCTTTCGGGATCGTCACATCCAGTGGTTTTACGGTATGGATCTGAGATGTCTGCATATGGATCGAACCGGCAGCAAATAAATCTTCAGGAGCACAGCCCTCCATCATCCGCTTCACTGGTCTGTCAGCCAGAAAAGGACCGATTTTTGAATCGCTGTTGGCAATAATGTCCTTCACTGTTCCCTCAGCGATCACGCTCCCGCCATCAGCGCCGGCCAGCGGTCCCATCTCAATGATCCAGTCGGATTCTTTCAGAATTTGAGGGTCATGATCCACCAGGAGCACTGAGTTGCCATCAGCCACCAGGTCATGCATGACACCGTTCAGCCCTGTTATGTTGGCAGGATGGAGACCAATGGACGGCTCATCCAAAACGTACAGGACGCCAGTCGTACGATTCCGAACAGAACGGGCCAGCTGCATACGCTGACGTTCCCCCGTTGAAAGGGTTGAAGCAGCACGGTCAAGCGAAAGATATGAAAGACCCAGATCCATCAGCCTCCGGGCAGCGGTAAAGAAAGACTCACAGATGCTTTTCGCCATTGGACGCATCTCTTCCGGAAGAGACCCGGGAACAGCTTCCACCCATTTGATCAGCTCACTGAGCGGCAGCGTGCATACCTCAGCAAGGGAGACACCCTGAATTTGCGGCTGCCGTGCTCTTACCGAAAGACGGGTTCCATGACATTCCGGGCAGAGTTCTTCCTTGAGAAACTTCTCGACCCGCTTCATGCCGGTTTCATCCTTTACTTTTGACAGAGCGTTTTCCACCGTATAGATCGCATTGAAATAGGTGAAATCCAATTCAGCCGCACCGCCATTGGTTTTGTTTTGGATAAACATATGATGCTTCACCGGCGGTCCATAAAAAACAAGTTCTCTTTCTTTAGCAGTCAGTTCCCTGAAAGGCACATCCGTCCTCACCCCAAGCTTTCGGGCAATATCTTTCATCAGCGACCACATCAGCGTCTGCCAGGGAAGGACTGCGCCCTCATCGATCGTCAGGCTTTCGTCCGGGACCAAAGTCGATTCATCGACCGTCCGGACGATCCCCGTACCACCACAGTGTTCACAGGCGCCCTGGCTGTTGAAAGCAAGCTCTTCCGCACCGGGCGCGTAAAAATGTTCACCGCACACCGGACAGACCAGCTCCCGTTCCGCTGCCACATTCAGAGAGGGTTCGAGTCGATGTTCATTCAGACACACATGATGGGCAAGCCGGGAAAACATCAGCCGCAGACTGTTCAGCAGCTCCGTACCGGTCCCGAATGTCGAACGTATTCCCGGAACACCGGGACGCTGATGCAGCGCAAGAGCCGCGGGAACGTAAAGCACATCATCCACATCGGCTTTAGCAGCCTGCGTCATTCGTCTGCGGGTATAGGTCGAAAGAGATTCCAGATAACGGCGGGACCCTTCAGCGTAAAGAACGCCCAGCGCCAGAGAAGACTTGCCGGAACCGGAAACACCGGCGATCCCGACAATTTGATTCAACGGTACATCGACATCGATATTTTTCAGGTTATGGACCCGTGCTCCGCGTATTTCGATTTTTTCCGGCATAAACTGTCCTTTCTGCTGCTGTATCAAGTGCTGTAAACAATGAAACGGCATGACCGAAATCATGCCGTTCCCAATTATAACCTTGTTTTGAAGGTCGTCTTATTTGACAGTGATGCGTCCCTGCGGTTCAGCATAGGCGCTCAGATCGCCATCAAGAGAGACGATATAGTTGACAACGACCTGATAATCCGGCACACCGGGATCCAGCACGACTTCGTCGCCCTGGAACATGGTGGTACCGTCACCGCCGTCACGCAGCATATAGTCATGAGATGCAACGAGGTAGATAGCAGTGGGATCGATCGGGGTCCATTCGCCGTTCTTTTCAACTTCCACGTTGGTCACACGGCGCGGAGCATCTTCGATAAAGCCGAAGAACATACCATTCGCATCAGCGACTGCCGGAGATTCGATGGAAGTATCGATGGTGTAACGCAGGCCGGAGACCTGGAGGAAGCCACCCAGTTCACCGTTAGCATTGCCGTCAGCCGACTTGTACTCAGCCTGTGTATTGCGGGAAGTCCATTCAAGCGCATCGAGGATCTGCTGACCGTTTGCTTTGACTGCAAAGAGCTGGTTGCCGAACGGGTGGCAGGCCTTGATGTCAGAGAAGGTCAGATCGCCGGCAGCAAGGTTGGCACGGATACCACCGCCGTTGGCGAAGGCAATATCGGCTTTGGTCGCATAGCGATAAGCATCGGCAACGAGATCGCCAAGGTTGGTTTCACGGGAGCGAACCATACGGATTCCATCCTGATCGGTGACCCACAGGTCAACATTGGAGGAAGCCATGACCTCGCTGATGATATCTTCATAATCAGCGGTAATGATTGCCTCTGCGAGATCGAATCCCACACTGCGCGGCAGGGTACCGTTAACGATCGTGGTGGTGATAATACCGGTATCAGCGATGTTCAGAACACCGATGTACTGAAGCTTGGTGCCGGTGGAAGACAGCGGAATCAGGTAACCTTCATCATTCGGAACCATCATAGAGGGAATCACAGAGTGAGAGTGTCCATCCAGACAGGCGTCAATGCCATGAGTGTTTTCAATGACATCAATGGAGCGGTACGGAGTTGCATCATCTTCAATACCCAGGTGGGTAAGGAGAATCACATAATCAGCGCCTTCTTTACGGGCAGCATCAACAGCATTCTGGACCATTCCGTACAGAATCGCGCCGTTTTCGCCCTGACCGAAGTCATAAACAAATTTACCGTTTTCCTGGAAATAGGTCGGCGTGGAAGTGGCAATGCTCAGCGGGGTTGTAGCGCCGACAAAACCAACTTTCACTTTACCGAAATCATGGACGACATAGGGCTTCGCAAAGGCAAGTTTATTGCCTTCTGTACCGGTGTAATTGATATTGCAGGTGATATAGGGGAAATCAGCCATAGCAGCCAACTCCGCAAGCCGGTCCATACCATAATCAAATTCATGGTTACCAAAGATGGCATAATCATAACCGACGGCGTTCATCAAGTCAATGACCAATTCGCCTTCGGAAACAGCGCCGATCACATCACCCTGGACGGAGTCGCCATTGTCAACCAGCAGCACATTTGGAGTAACGATTTCGTAAAACTCCTTTAATGCAGCGAGAGAACTGTAGGTGAGGTTATCTTCATAACCACAGTGTACATCGTTGGTGAAAAGAACAACGATATCTTCTGCGTAAACACCGCAGAAAGAGGCAAGCATAAGCACTGCCATAACAATACAGATCAAACTTTTCTTCATATAAACTCCTTTCGGTTTTTATTAATTATACCTATTTTCTGCTATCTGAAAAGAGATTTTTTAAATTCGAATCAGGGAAAAGATGGTTTTCCGCTGTATATGCGGTACAATAATGTTGGTTAATGAACGAATGAATTTGGAGGAATACCATGAGAGTTTTGATCACAGGCGCGGCCGGATTTCTCGGTTCACACTTATGCGAATTGTTTTTGAGCAGAGGCCATCAGGTCGTAGGGATGGACAATTTCATCACCGGTCATGCCAGGAACCTTGCACATCTTGCCTCCAATCCGGATTTTTCCTTCATCCGACACGATGTATCAAATTTCATCTTTGTTCCCGGTCACGTGGACGCGGTTTTGCATTTTGCCTCTCCTGCCAGTCCGAACCCTGCTTCTCCTTACGGATATACGAATCTGCCGATCCAGACCATGAAAGCCGGGGCGCTCGGCACGCATAATGCGTTGGGTGTTGCACGGGCAAACCATGCCCGTTTCCTGCTGGCATCCACCAGCGAAATTTATGGAGATCCGCAGGTCCATCCGCAGCGGGAAGACTATTGGGGCCATGTAGACCCCAACGGGGAACGTTCGGTTTACGATGAAGCAAAGCGTTTTGCCGAAGCCTTGACCATGGCCTATCACCGCTTCCATGGGGTTGAGACACGCATCGTCCGTATATTCAACACCTATGGCCCCCGTATGGATCTAAACGATGGCAGGGTTGTCCCGAATTTTCTCAAACAGGCGATCCAGCAAAAGCCGCTCACCGTATACGGAGACGGTCAGCAGACCCGCAGCTTCTGCTATGTGAGCGACCTGATCGAAGGAATCTATCGTTTGCTGATGTCCGATGAATGCAACCCGGTCAACATCGGCAACCCGACGGAAAACACCGTGATCGAACTGGCTGAAGAGATCAACCGCATCACCGGAAATCCGGCCGGCATCATCGTGAAGAAAGAACTGCGACTTGGGCATGATCCTCAGCGCCGCCGCCCCGACATCACCCGGGCAAAGACCATCCTTGGCTGGGAACCGAAAGTCAGCCTTGCGGAAGGCATCAAAAACACAATTCCTTACTTTGAAGAAAGAATGCAGGAAGATGCTTAAGTTTCTCAAAAACCCGACGGAACGGACCCGGTTTCTGAAATTCTGTGTTGTAGGTGTGATCGGCTTTGTTGTCGATTTCGGCATCATGAACCTGATTTTACACTTCACCGGCAATGCCAAACTGGCTTCCACTGTCTCGTTTATCGCCGCAGTCATCAGCAACTTTCTCTGGAACCGTTATTGGACCTATCCGGACTCCCGGGAAAAGCCTTTGATGCAGCAGCTCGGTCAGTTCTTTCTGATCAACGTCATCGGGCTTGGCATCCGCTACCTGTTGTTCCTGACCATTGACCAGCCGATCATCGCACTCGCGGAGCGTATTCTGCCGGCTGATTTCTTCATCAAGCCGGATGTCGTCGGTCACAACATCACCATGGTCATCGCGGTCTTTATCGTCATGATGTGGAACTTCTTCGCCAACCGGCTCTGGACTTATAACGACGTGAAGTAGAGTTCAGGTTTCAATTTATTTTAGGAAATTAGAAAATGGCAAATCCAAGAATCATCGCGGGATGCAGAAAAGGCATGCGGCTCAATGCGGTACCCGGAGACAGCACCCGACCGGTGACTGACCGGGTCAAAGAGGCTGTATTCAACATCATCGGGCCTGATATCGTTGAGGCATCAATGTTTGACCTGTTCGGCGGTACTGGCTCTATCGGTCTGGAAGCGCTGAGCCGCGGAGCGTCTTATGTCCGCTTCAGCGATGCCAACCGCTCCGCGTACAACACACTGGTTTCCAACATCAAACTGACCCGCTTTGAAAAACAGGCAAAGGCCTATTTCGGGGATATCTTCAACATTCTGAGAGGAATTCCGGACAGGGAATTCGAATATATCTATGTCGCCCCGCCGCAATACAAGGAAATGTGGAAACGGATCATGTTCCTGCTGGATAAAAATGACGGCTGGCTGACGGATGATGGATGGATTATCGTCCAGATCCACCCGATTGAGCGGGAAGACCTGGAACTCGAAAGCTTTGATCTCTTTGACGAACGGAAATACGGCTCCACAACACTGCTTTTTTATTGCAGAAAGGATAATACCTCCGAACAGCAGCCGGAAGAAAAGGACGATCAGAAACCTGACTAAAAGATTTTCCTTCATCAAAGGAAAAAACCGGCAGGCGATTTTTGCCTGTTTTCATTTTATACGAATATGTTTGATCATTTATTCCCGGGGTTCGGCAAAATTATCCGCAGTTTCCCTGACCACATAGGTAGGCCGCTCACTGGAGCGTTCATAAACCCGGGCAAGATATTCTCCGATGATGCCCAAAGTAAACAGCTGCACACCGGCAAATATGGAGATTATGGAAGCCAGAAACGGGAAACCGGGGGTCGAACCCTGTGTCAACGTGACAATCAGCACATAAATCAAAATTCCCAGCCCAAACAGCATAAAAATGAAGCCGATCAGGCTCGCGATCCGCAGCGGGACCGTGCTGTAACCGGTCATGATCAGCAAACTGGCTTTCACCAGTCTGGCTAAAGAATAATTGGATTTTCCAATCTCCCTTTTGTCCTCTTCCACATAGACATGGCTGAATTTTTTCGTTCCCCAGGTCAGCAGCGGATCAACATATACTTCCGGACTTTTGTAATTTGCAAATGCGTTGCGCAAATCCGTCCTGAACATACGGAAAGCTCCCATTTCCCGGATGCGCATCCCCATGATTTTTCCCAATACGATCTTTGTCATTCTGGAACCGAGATTCCGCCACCAGGAATGAGGCATCTTTTTCGGAACGGCATACACCACATCAAAACCTTTATTGAACTCTTCCAGCAGCAGCGGGAGCTGCTCCGGCGGATGCTGCAAATCATCGTCCATCGTGATGCAAATCTCGTAGCGGGCAGCCCGGATACCGCACAAGGTCGCATTATGCTGTCCATAATTTCGTGCCATATGCATGGCACGGATGACCTCCGGATGTGCGGTCTGAAGAGACTTCAGCACATTCCAGCTGTCATCATCACTGCAGTCATCCACCAGAATGATCTCATATTCTGAAAACAACTTTGGCAGTTCCTTCAGAAGCCGGTCTGTGAGCAAAATGATCGTATCTGCTCCGTTGTAAACCGGAATGATCACAGACGCATTTTGTTTTGATAAAATCTCGTTTGTCATAATCAGTTTCTGTCCATTGCGCAGCCGACATTGTTCATCGCTGCAATCAATTCATAAACATTTACATCCTCTTTCGGCGGATGATTTTCGATCCATGTATGGATATAAGGGCACAGGATAGGATCAAGGTACTTTCCTTCCGCATGGATCCGCTTGAACATCGCCATCGCATCATCCCAGCGATCTAAATTAATATATGCCTCTGTAAAGACAAAATATTCCGAAGCTTCCCGGGCCTTCATCTTCGGCAGCACTTCATCGCCGATTTCAGCAACAGCATCCCAATTTTCAGTCTGCCTTGCAAGATCCGCCTTCTGGAAATAATAACACCAATCCTGCGGAATCGGTTCCTTAAACACTTCATCAAACAAAAATGTCTGACTTTCTCCATCCGGAATTATTCGGCCTTTCGGGTCAGATAAATCCATGAAACTTTTATAACTGTCAGGAAAGATGTTCAGATTTTTATGCTGCTCCGGATCGATAACTCTCAGACAGGCAGGAGGAGCATAGTGAAAGACAACGACCTGATCGTAAGGCGCTGAGAACATCGTTCCGCGGAAATTCTGATAAACCATTCCTGTATCAATAAAATTCTCAACTGTCCCAAAACGGGAACTGAACAGATCCAGACTGTAAGGCAGGGTATCCGGATCCTGGTCAGGTTTCAATGCCAGATTCACCAGACCGGTCAGGGAATTATCAGACTCATAAGTCAGCGGATTGTCATCCGTCAGCAGTATCGTATTCGGTTCAAGTGAGGGAATACGGGTCACCAGCTGAGCAGCGAAATCTTTTTGCATGTTCCAGTCCTTGCGGTAGCTGTTGGCATTCAGGATGTGCCCACCCACAGCCATAGCGGCAAAGAGGGATAAGACAAGAATTTTCTGCCAACAAGCCCGCAGAAAGAAAGATACCAGCCCAACAAGGAAAATCGCACTGCCAAACATGAAAGCAAGCAAAAAACGGTCGTATGGATAGGATAGCCGAACCGGCAGCGTTGTCACCCAATAGGGCAGGCCGGGACAAATCACCATAAAAGCGCCTAACCCCATCGCGGTCAGGCACCAGATAAGGGAATCATTCTTTTTATCGTTTGACTTTTCAGATTTCTGAGTTTCCGGTCGATAAAACCAACCGGTGAGTAAAATCACCGCAAAGCTCAAAAGCACAACGATCCAGAACAGTTTTCCGGAAGCCGTTTCATAATCAACATGGTTCGGGAAACTGAAAAATTCGGTCCAGGCGCCCCAGGTTGCCGTATATGCGTCTTCAATGACACGCACAAACAAATCAAAAATCGTTTTCAGCGGTTTGGCTGACAGCTGCTCCAACAAGACCGGCTGATAGCTCGGAAATTGGAAGATGAACACCCTCCAAAACATGAACACACCCAGCACACCGATATAAGGCATCCATTGCAAAAAAACTTTCAGAACTTTCTTCCAAAATGAAAGCTCGCGAAAACCGGCTTCCCGTGCGAGGTATATCCAGATGAACAACCCGCGGCTGATCTCCAAACCGGTATAGTACTCCGTCGAGATCGTACAAAAGGTGAAAAGCAGGATGGACGGAACTGTCCAAAGTATCCAACCGCGTTTTGTCCTGCTCCCGATGGCTTTCAGCATCATACCATAGGAAAGCACATAGGCCAGCAGCAAAAAGAACGCATTCAGCCAGACATAAACAATAGGCATCTGCTTGAAACCGGGATAAACAGCCAGAAGCAGGCTGGTCCAGAAGACTTCCGTCTTTCGTTCAGGCCAAAGCTGCCGGATCGTCCACCAAAAAGCCAACGTGATCAGCCAGCGCAAAAAAACCGTAATGATCTGCCATTCGAGCGGATGGTTGTTTAGAAACGCAGCGGTTAATTGATATAAATAGCCAAGAAAGGGACGATCCGAATCAAAAGCGGTACCGAAGCCTTCAGCGCCTTTCGTGATCTTGAACCAAAGCATCGGCCAGTCATCCCAATAAAACCCCATCTG
>CAYWKZ010000001.1:47883-75380 GCA_964459115.1 uncultured Leptolinea sp.
CTGCTGATGACCGCCTGGTTTTCCACATATTATCAGGGGAATGTGATTTATCAGCGCTATCTTGATCAGGGCTATTTTCTTTCTCCAAAATGGCTTATTGACATTTGGTGCCGCTGGGACAGCGAGTGGCAGCTTTCCATCGTAAAATGGGGATATGTCGCATCAGGAGACCTCAGCAGTGCCTACTCCAACCTGGCTTTTTTCCCACTCTACCCATATCTTGTCAGACTGCTTACATTTTGGCTGCCTGAACGGTTTCAGACAGAAAGCGTTTATCTGCTGGTCGGACTTCTGATTTCCAACCTCTGCCTGCTGCTGGCTTTATATGGCTTGATAAAATTGACAGAAAGACTCTTCTCGTCACAAACTGCATCTCTGATTACCATGCTGATGCTGAGCCTGCCCTGTGCTTTTTATTTCAGCGCCTTTTACGGAGAAAGTCTGTTCCTTTGCCTGACCGTTTATACATTGATGCTCGCTGAAAATGAGCAATGGGGCTGGAGCGCGCTTTGTGCAGCCGGCGCAGCACTTTGCCGCCCTCACGGTGTTCTTATCCTGCTCCCGATCATATATATCTACATGTCCAAAAGGAAGTGGAATTTCCGTCAGATCGGCACTTCATGGCTCTGGTATCTGCTGGTTCCTGCCGCTGTCTGCGGGTTCTTTTTTGGTTTATACCGCCTTACCGGGGACTTTTTTGCCTTTTTCAAAGCCCAATCATCCTGGGGAAGGAGCCTGACCGATTTATCCGCATTCGCCGAATATTTCGAGCCCCTGCACACCAGGCATAACCGTCCCACAACCATCGATCTGGTGATGATTTGCACATCGTTGGTGCTCAGCATATGGATGATCATACGCACACCGCATAAAGCCTATGGTATCTATGCACTCGCATGTACACTTGTTTTGATCGGGACCGGCAACCTGTTTTCCATGATGCGTTATACCACCGTCATTTTCCCTATCTGGATGTTTTTGGCAGATATACTGAAAAACAACAAAAAGCTCTTCGGCTTTCTTTGTGCATTGTTTTTGTCTCTGCAGGTGTTGTTGTTCTGTGGATGGATCAATTACTATTGGATCGCCTGACCGGAATTCTTACCCCATGAGGAATAAATCAGCTCTGCTTTTTTTACCCGTTCTTTGTACCGCTCTCTGGTCAATGGCACGCCTGGCCGGGTTTCCCGGCGGACTGCACCTGACAGGAGCCCGTTTGCTGTTCATGCTGCTGATCACAGCCGGCTGTGCCGCCTGGATGCTGTTTTTCCGCAGCAGGGAAAAAATTGCAGCCAACGAAGCTGTTTCATCCATCATGTTCCATACAAGCCTACTGCTCACAACGATATCTCTCTTTCTCACCCTCAGCTCACCTTATCTGATGAGAAAGGATGGGATTCTGTACAGCATCGGTGCATTTATCCAACAGGCACAGCCTTACTTGATTTTCGTGATCGTGTGCTGTGCCTGTACCGTATGCCTGATCATCAGTACACAAAGCAGCGCCGGTACCTTCTCTTTTCGGAAACTGGTCTTTGCCAATACATTCATTCCGGAAGCGGTCCTGTTGTTCCTGGCCTGCATGCTTGTGTTCGGAGCATTCATACCGCTTCGGGATAATTACTACCCGTCTCACGACTCGGCCATATTCACCTACTTTGGACAGCAGATCCTTCGCGGAAAAATGCCTTATACCGAGCTTTGGGACCACAAACCGCCTCTCATTTTTTACTTTGACGCACTGGGCCTGAAGATCGCCAACGGCTCCATGGCCGGCATCTGGCTGCTGGAATTTGTCCTGTTTTATCTCGGCTCATTGATCCTGCTGAGACTGTTGAAGCATCACTTTCCGAAATGGATCTCTGTCACCGTTCTTTCATTGGGGATGCTGCATTATGTCCGGGTGCTTGATTTCGGAAATTATACAGAGGAGCTTTCTCTGTTTTTCGTGATTTGCGCCATCGGTCTTTACTTTTCGCACCGCAGGGAACACAAGCTGCTTCTTTTCGGTCTGCTGAACGGTCTTCTTTGCGGGCTGGCATTCACCAGCAAACAAAACACGATCGGATGCTGGGCAGCGCTTTTTCTTTTGACACTGACAGAATTTATTGTTGGCAAAACACCGGAACGCATAAAAAGGGCTGCAGCATATTGGTCCATGACGGCACTTGGTTTTCTGCTCATCAATGCGGGATGGGTGCTATACTTTGCAGCCCACAACGCGCTTGAAGCTTATTGGGACGTTGCTTTCCGCTTCAACTTTATCTATTCAGACCGCAGCACCGACAGCCGGCTGGCATGTGCACTGACCACACTGACGTTCCTTCCCTCCGTCAGTCCGTATCTTTTGTTGGGATTTCTCAGCTGGATTGGCGCATGTGGCTCCCTTATCAAATCAGCAAAAGACTTTTTACTGAAAAATGAATTAACCACCTGGGCAGTTATCGCACTGCCGATCGAGCTGGTCCTGGCCGGTCTTTCCGGGATGAACTATCAGCATTACTTCATATTATGCATCACACCTGTCATCATTCTGCTTTGCCATACACTGGATCTGCTCACCGGAAAAATTCTTCCGCAGAAACAGTTCATCAAACCCTGTCTGATCATGGTTCTTTGTATCTCGTCCCTGCCGCTCATCCGCTTTTTCCGTGATAATTATATGCCCCGAACGCCATCATCCTACACGAAAGCCCGGGATTACCTTCTCAGCGATACCCATCCCGACCAACCAATTCTCGTGTGGGGCAGCCGGACCGCGATCTATGTCATGAGTGAGCGTTATGCCCCCACTGCCTATTTCAATGAGCGTCCGCTTTACCTCTTTCCGGATGCGGTTCAGGCAAAACAGTGGGCGGAATTGCTTTCCAACCTTCAGCGTGATCCGCCACAGGTCATCATTTACACACATGATACAGCGCTGCCTTTCATCGAAGATAACGGGAATGGGTGTACGCTGCCTCCCTATACGGCAGACTATGCCATACCGGTGTATCAATATTTCTGTGATCATTACCGCTATGAGACTGCGATCAACCCTGAATTCAATGACGCATGGGACATTTACAGCCGTAAATAAGTCAAATAATTTGCAAAAATGATATAATGAAGCCATGATCGACATACGTTTTGGGGACAATCTCGAATTGCTGAAACAAATCGAATCGGAAACGATCGATTTGATTTATATTGACCCGCCTTTCAACACCGGGAGAACACAGCGCAGGACATCCATCCGCACAGTTCAAAGTGAAGAAGGTGATCGCGTCGGCTTTCAGGGGAAGCATTATCAGACAGAAACAGTCGGTGAAAAAAGCTACAATGACACCTTTAACGACTTCATTGCTTTCCTGGAACCACGCATGCAGGAAGCCTATCGCGTACTGAAACCGACAGGTTCTCTTTATTTCCACATCGACTACAGGGAAGTACATTACTGCAAGATCATGCTGGATCAAATTTTCGGGCGGGAGTCTTTTCTCAATGAGATCATCTGGGCATATGACTACGGTGCCCGCACCACAAAAAAGTGGCCCGCCAAACACGATAACATTCTCTATTACGCCAAGGATCCGGAACACTATACCTTCAATTATGATGCAATCGACCGTATCCCTTACATGGCTCCGGGGCTGGTAGGGCCGGAAAAGGCAGCAAAAGGAAAAACACCGACCGACACCTGGTGGCACACCATCGTTTCTCCGACAGGGAAGGAAAAAACCGGATATCCCACACAAAAACCGGAGGGAATTCTGCGGCGGATCATCTCAGCCTCATCCAACCCGGGAGATCAGGTGCTTGACTTCTTTGCAGGTTCCGGCACCACCGGAGCGGTTTGTCAGGAATTGGGACGGGATTGCATCCTGATCGATTGCAATCCACAGGCTATCGAAGTTATGAAGAAAAGGTTAGAAGAAAAATGTTATATCTGGTCGCAACCCCAATCGGAAATTTAGGCGATATCAGTCTGCGGGCGCTGGAAACACTCCGGGAAGTGGATATCGTTATCAGCGAAGACACACGCAAAACCGGGATGCTCCTGCACCACTTCGAGATCAAGAAACCGCTGATCTCTTTCCGGGAAGACAATGAAACACGCGCCCTGCCAAAGGTGATGGAACACCTGCTCGCCGGAGAAAACGCAGCCATTGTTACGGATGCCGGCTCACCTTCCATCTCTGACCCGGGATTCATTCTTGTTCGGGAGGCTCTCGCCAACAACATCGAAATCACCGCGATCCCCGGTCCGACAGCTTTGATCACAGCATTGACACTATCCGGTCTGCCGGTCCACTCCTTTACCTTCCGCGGGTTCACCCCTCGTAAGTCCGGACAGCGTCAGCATTTCTTTGAAGTCGATAAAGATTCTCCGCACACGCTGATTTTTTATGAAAGCCCTCATCGTCTTTTGGCTTTTTTGAAGGATGCGCTGGTGGTTTACGGAGACAGATCCGTGGCTGTGTGTAATGACCTGACAAAGAAATTCGAAACCATTGACCGGGGACGTATCTCCGACATGATCAGAAAATTCTCATCCGAAGAGCCACGGGGCGAGTACTGCGTTGTCATCAACCCTGCCGGGAGCAAGGTGGAATTCGACAGCCTCTTTGCAGATGAATCTGACGAGGATGACAAATGAACCGCTTTTTTGTGGATCCGACGGCTTTCCGCGAAAACTCGGTAGCCATCCCGGATGAAACTGCCTCACAAATCCGCAAGGTCCTGCGGCTGAAAGATGGAGCAGCAGTTCAATTTCTCGACAACTGCGGCTGGTTATACGAAAGTGTGATCCACTATACCGACCCTAAAAACGTCATTGCGGAGATCATCGAAAAACGACCGGCAGAAGGCGAACCCGCCTGCAGCATTTCTCTTTACATCGGGCTCACGCAGCGGGAAAAGTTTGAATGGGTCCTGCAAAAATGCACTGAAGCCGGTGTAAGCAAGATCATCCCCATGATCACGGAGCGCTCACTGATCCGCAAAACATCCGACATCAGCGGAAAAACAGACCGCTGGGAGAAGATTCTGAAAGAAGCCTCCGAACAATGCGGAAGAGGTTATATTCCCGTACTTTCCGAAGCACTTCTGTTCCGGGATGCGGTAAAAGCCGGTTCGGCTGCGAATGCTGCACTGTTCTGTTGGGAAGATGAAAAACAGAAGACCCTGAGGGAGATCCTTAAACCGCTGCACGGTACTGCCTCAAACATTTCGCTCATGATCGGTCCCGAAGGAGGCTTTTCCGCAGAAGAAGCTGAACTCGCACGGGAAGCCGGCTGGAGCGCGGTGACCCTTGGAAAACGGATCTACCGGATGGAAACAGCCGCTATCGCATCCGTCATATTGACCCTTTATGAGTTGGAAAGGTAAGAGTCATGAATATCAGAACCGCTGAAGAAAAAGATATTGACAGGATCCTGGACTTACTGTCCCAGGTACTGGAGATCCACGCCGCGATCCGTCCGGATTACTTCATACCCGGGACCACAAAATATTCCCGTGAAGAGCTGATGGAAATGCTGGAGAATGACACCAGACTGATTTACGTCGCGGTTGATGAAAAGGACTTTGTTCTGGGATATGCCTTTTGCGAGATCTGTCACCAGTCAAACCGGGATAACATGGTTCAGTTTCAGTCAGTTTATATTGATGACTTGTGTGTAGATGAACAAGTTCGTGAAAGGCACATCGGACAGGAGCTTTTCAAACATGTCTGCCGGAAAGCAAAAGAGCTGGGCTGTTATGAGATAACCCTGAACGTGTGGGAAGGCAACGATAACGCACGCCATTTTTACGAACATATGGGCTTCAAGCCGCGTTCCACCACCATGGAATTCATTTTAGACAGAGCGCTCCCGCGATGAAGTTTCTCCGACAAAAATGGCATTTAGCGGCATCAGGTTTGCTGGGGATCCTGATATTTCTTGCCATTTTCGGTCTCGAACCGCTGCGTTACACCGGCATCGGCTGGACACAACACGGCTTCGGAGGGCATGACATCACCCAGCACCAGATCGGCTGGATGTTTTACCGGAACTCTCCCTGGACCTTCCCGCTCTGTAAGGCTCTGTTTCTCGGTTACCCGGAAGGGACATCGATTTCCTACACCGATTCGATCCCGCTGGCGGCGCTTTTTTTCAAGCTTTTCTCGCCCCTTCTTCCGGAGGACTTTCAATATTTCGGCTTATATACCTGTTTCTGTTTCTTGATGCAGGGGATTTTTTCCTCCGCACTGCTTTATCTGTTTACAAAAGACAGGCTTTATTCCACGATCGGAAGCACGATCTTCACGGCAGCCAGCTGTTTTGTTGAACGCTGCTTCCGCCACACAGCCCTGTCATCCCACTGGCTGCTTCTTGCCGCCCTGCTGCTTTACCTGATCCGAAAAAGAAACACACAAAAGAAGCATTATGTTCTGATTGCCGTTCTTTTCTGTATCTCATTAGGCATCCATCCTTACCTTTTCGCCATGGTTTTTGCCATTTTGACTCTTTCAGAAGCCGAAACCTTTTTCTCTGATCCCGAGGGCAGAAGGAATTCATTATTCTTCGCTGTTTGTATCGGAGCCGCAGTCCTTTTCGGTTATGTATTGGGTATATTCGGCACAAAAATCGCCCCGGTCAGCGGCTATGGGATGTACAGCCTGAACCTGAATGCGATCTTCAATCCTCATTCCGCCCATCACCAGGTATGGTCCGCATTTCTTCAAAACAGAGCGGTCTTTCCAGCGCAGGGTGACGGGATGTATTATTTAGGCCTGCCGATGCTGGTTCTCACCGGCATTGTCTTGCTGTCTCAAATGACCTTCAGCTTCAGGTCTTTCATGAAGGTACTGAGAAGATATCGATGGCTTATAGTCCTGCTTGCTGGTTTTACGATTTTCGCTGTTTCCAACGTAGTCACCTTCGATGACAGAATACTGAAAATCATACCGCTCCCCGCCATGATTCAGAAAATACTGGACATCTTTCGTGCTTCTGCCCGCTTTTTCTTTTTGCCATATTACTGTCTCATCCTGTTTGCCCTTGTCTCTTTATATCGCCTATCAAAAAACAGAAAGCTCCTTGCCACCTTCTGCTGCCTGATCACAGCCGGGCTTCAGATCACGGAAATTTATCCCGGTTTGCTGGATCTGCACCGCTTTTTCGAGACCCGCTATGACTACATTGACCTGTCTGAAGAATGGGAAAAGCTGGCACAGCGCTATAACACAGCAAGGACTTTTGACTGTCTCACCAATCAGTCCCTTGCCTTCTGGCTTGCGAAAAACAACTTCCGCACCGACATGATGATCACCGCTCCGATCCACATGGACGCCTACTGGCAGCAGACTGAAGAAACACGGAACAGACTCCGTCAGGCCCTTACCGCCGGGACCGAAACACTTGACCCGGACACGATCTATATCATCTCAACGGAAACCGGAACCAACCGCAGTTTTTCCAGTGAAAATGAATTGGAAACTTACATTGAATCTGTCAGAACAGCCTACCGGGGCCGCGCGGAATTGAAATTCCTCACGGACTGGGTCCGTGACTATTGGGTCCTGTGCCCGCTTTCCGAATCCTGACCTCAGACCGCTGACGCCCTATTTCAGGATATCGCCCTTGATCTCATCCAGTCTCAGGCTCACGACCTGAGAGGTAGAATCAGACGCCATGGTAATGCCGTAAATCACGTTGGAAGCCTCCACCGTATTGCGGTTGTGGGTGATCAGCAAAAACTGGGTGTCATTACTGAGCTCTTTCAGCAGGTCGCAGAACCGCCCTACATTTGCCTCATCCAGCGCAGCATCCACCTCATCCATCACACAGAATGGCGTGGGGCTGACCCGCAGCAGGGAGAAGATCAGGGCAACCGAGGTCAGACTGCGCTCACCGCCGGAAAGCAGTGACAATTCCTGTTCCCGGTGTCCGGGCAGTTTGGCTTCGATCTCGATGCCGGAACTGTTCACGTCATTCGGGTCCGTCAGCACCAGCCGTGCACTGCCACCGCCGAAAAGACGCACAAACATCTGTTTGAACTCCCCCTGCACTTTATCAAAAGTGGAAAGGAAGGCATTCTCCATCATGCGGTCAAGTTCCCCAATGACCTGTCGCAGATCCGCATCAGCCTTTTTCAAGTCAGCCATCTGCGTTTTCAGGAACTCATAACGTTCTGAGGATTCGGCAAACTCGGTGATTGCTTCCGGATTCACGGCACCCATCCGGCGCAGATGATTTTTCAGCCGCTGGATCTGATCCTCAAGGTTCTCGCTGAGAATGTCGACCTTTGGCAGTTCCGAAACCATCTCCCCCAGCGGCAGGATGTTCTGCCCTTCGATATTTTCGTCATACATGAAGTTGACCATGCCGAGATCATCTTCAATACGCTTTTTCAGGGCTTCCAGCCTGTCATCATGACGGGTCACCTCCACCTGAGCCTGTGCAAGCATTCTTTCCGAAGAAATGACCATCTGCTGCCGTTCCTGAAAGGTCTTTTGATCCGCATGCAGCTGGTCATCAGCCGATTTCAGCTCGGCTTCAACAGGCGCAGTCTCTTCCACGATAGCAGCGGAGAGCTGGTTTTCCGCGTTGACTTTTTCTTTCAAGGCTCCGATCTGCCGCTCCAGATCCTGCGCATTATTTTCCCCGTTCCGGATATGTTCAGTGAGCTGAGTCTGCTTCCGTCGATTCTTTTCTGCCTCGGCAGCATTTTCCCTGATGCGGTTTTCCGTCTCACTCACTGATTTCCGCAGGACGGCACAATTGACATTCCAGTGCTGGACCTGATCCTGGAGCTCATTCAGCTGGATCTTGTTGATCTGATCCTGCAGCGTACGGATCTCGCTCCGAAAACCTTCGCGTCCGCCTTCCAGTTCCGTGATCTGGCCGTTCGCTTCTTCGATTTGTTTCCGGTTTGTTTCGATCTGCGCAGTCGTATCATTCAAACGCTGCCGCTGATATGCCGCTGCCTGTACCTGTTTTTCTTTCTCAACTGCCAGCTGGTTCAGCTTCTTTTGCAGCTCCGCTGTGGAAGTTTGAAGTTTTGTCCGATCGCTCTGTTTATTTTTCAGCGTTTCTCTCAAAGCTGCGATATCTTTTTCCTGTGCGGAGATCTTTTCAGAGCAGCTATGTGAATTCTCAGAGAGGGTGCGCTTCTGGTCCCCAAGCTCCCGGATCTCTCTCGTCCGGGAAAGCAGCTTTTGGCGGCCTTCACTACCGGAAACAGCCGAGCCATCCGACCGGAAGAGGTCTCCGTTCATGGTCACGACACGCTGTCCGGGCTTCAGCCGGTCACGCAGCTTCATTGCCTGTTCACGGTTTTCTGTCAGCCAGGTTCCGCCCAATATACGCAGCATTAAAGGCTCCAGCTCTTTCGGATACTTTATTACAGAGACCAAAGGCGTCACACCATCCGGCACGTTTTCAGCTTCACCGATGGGCTCAACCATTTGACCGGTTTCACTCAGCAGGACTGCACGCCCGCTTTGCGCACGATTCAGCAGGTCCATCGCCCGATCCCATTCGGCTGTGTTGAGCAGCACAGCATCCAACTCATCTCCCAGTGCGGCAGCCACAGGGATTTCATATTCACCGGGGACTTCCAGCATACTTTGCAGGGAGCGGACCTTTTGCGGCAGCAAACCTTTTTCAGCACTTTGAGCAAGATACTGTGCCCCGCGGTTCATGCCGCTGAAATGCTTTTCCGCATCATTCAGCACATCATACCGCGCACTTACTTTGGAAAGCTCAGCATCAATGCTGTTTTTTTCTTTGCGCAGTTCCCGCAATGCGAACTCGCTGTCTGAAACAGCTTTCTCAAGTCCGGTGATCTCCTCATTCAGCGATTTGAGCTTTTCTTCATTTTGACGCTGAGCATCATAGAACTTTTCGTTTTCCCGCTGGAAAGTGCGGAGACCGGTCTCCAGCCGTTCCAGCATGATACGCAGCCCGGAAAGCGATTCTTCCAGTTTTACTGTCCGCTCATCCAGGTCATCCCTGCGACCCTTCAAACGGGTGAGGCGGTTTTCCAGCTTGTCCTGTTCATCGCGCTGTGACCGTAAAGCCGCTCGCAGATCGTTGAGTTCTGTCATACGAGCATTGAGTTCGGCAGTATAAGCAGCTTTCTGTTCGGCCGCGTCTTTCTCATCATTCCGCAAGCCTTCCAACGTATCAGTCAATTCCTGCCCGCGGGAGGTGATCAAAGCCAGTTCTTCGCCAAGTTGAGCGGCTTCATCCTGACGGGAACGGACCTGCGCCAATGCAGAATTTTTCCGTTCATCCAGGATGGCATTTTCCCGCGTCAGCTGCTCGATCCTTTTGTGGATCTCAGCGGCTTTGTTATGCATACCGGAAAGTTTCAGGCGCAGTTCTTTGATCTCTTCCTGCTTTTTATGCAGCATATCATCCAGGTTTTCAAACTGCTCCCGAACCTGATTGGTACGTTTTTCCTGCTGTGCATAACGTTCCCGCACCACCAGCAGATCCTGCTGAGCATGATGCCAATGGTATCCGTACCACTCCCGCAGGAGATGTTTCAGTTCATCCGCTACATGGCTGTACTCCGCAGCCCGCTTCGCCTGACGCTCCAGCGAATGCACCCGTGGTTCCAGCTCGGAAAGAATATCATTGACACGTTCCAGATTGTGAGCTGTCTCTTTCAGACGAATCAGGGCCTCTTCCCGGCGTCCGCGGAATAACCCGATTCCGGCAGCTTCCTCAAAGAATTTCCGCCGGTCCTCCGGTTTTGCGGAAAGGGCATTGTCGATCAGGCCCTGCCCGATGATGGTATAGGTCCGTTCGGAGAGGCCGGACTGGGCAAGCATCTCATTGACATCTTTCAGGCGCACGCGCTGACCGTTGATCAGGTATTCATTCTGCCCGTCCCGGTAAGCTCTCCGGGTGATAGCTACCTCGACATAATCCATCGGCAGCCAGTGATCTGAGTTGTCAAAAGTGATGGTCGCGGAAGCCATACTTGCCCGGGCCTTTTTGTCTGAGCCGGAGAAGATCATGTCCGTCGTACGGTGACCTCGCAGAACCGAATAGGACTGTTCACCCAGAACCCAGCGAATGGCATCGGAAATGTTTGATTTTCCGGATCCGTTCGGCCCGACGATGGCCGTGATCGGCAGAGGAAATTCAAAAAAGACCTTGTTCGCAAAGGTCTTATATCCCTGAAGTTCGATCGATTTCATCCGAGGAGGCATAATTATTTTCGTATATAGTTAGTCAATATTAATCAAAAGGTCACAATTTCACAGCACAGACTGACATCGCACCTAATACCTAACACCTAAAACCTGATTTTTTATCTTTCTACGCATAGCCCAGGTTTTCCAGCGCATTTTGCGCGGCCTGCTTGGCTGCATTCTGCTTGCTGGAGCCCTGTCCAATGCCGAGCGAATTATCACCTACGCGCACTTCAATCTCATAGATCTTGGAATGATCCGGCCCCAGTTCCCGCACAACTTCATAATGAGGAACCGGCATGTTTTTGGACTGCAGAATTTCCTGCAGCCGACTCTTGGCATCGTCATCTTTGTGGTTCATAATGATGTCATCGATAGCGCCTTGCATAAAAGGCATCACAAAAGAACGGACAGCTTCCAGCCCCTGATCCAGATAAAGCGCACCGACCAGAGCTTCAAACGCATCACAAAGCAGCGCGGTCTTGGTCTTTCCGCTGGCGAGATATTCTCCGCGTCCCAGGCGCAGCGCCTGTCCAAGATCAATCTGACGGGCAAATTCAGCCAACGTGGTGGTCTGAACCAACGCTGAACGATATTTCGACAGATGTCCTTCCTTCATTTCCGGGAATTTGTTATAAAGCCAGGCGCCGATCATGAAGTCCAACACAGCATCTCCCAAAAATTCGAGACGTTCGTTGTCTTCAATGGCATCCGGATGTTCGTTCAAAAAGGAACTGTGCGTCAATGCACGGCAAAGCAGCATGTAATCATTAAATTTCAATCCGATACGGTGCGCAAAATGCTCCGGCATTTCATAATTCGGATTTGCGGACATGGATAACCTCTTATTTACAGAGCCGGAAATTTATTAGCTCGGGAATCTCTTCCGCGGAGAAAATATTCCTGAACCAACAGAAACCCTGTTCCAATAAATTATATCATAAATTCAGCCGACCGCTACTGTACCACCTGCAGAATATTGCCATAAACCTGGAACTTCACCATCAGCAAGCCGACTACAGCCGCAAGTCCCGCCAGCTGCAGGATCCGGTTGGCAAGACCGTCCGCGTAAAACCAGCCAAGACAGATCCCCCTTGCCGGGTAGAAAACGCGGACCGGCTTTTTGTTCAGCACATCCAGCAGCAAATGCGTCAGAAAGCCAATGAGATAAAACAGGCAGGTTTGCTTACTGAGGAAATAGATCAAAACAGCCGAACCGGCGCACAACAACAGGGAATGAGAAAAACCACGGTGAGCGCCAAAAATCGCGAACAGGTAAAGAACCAGCAGCGCTCCAAGGCAGACCACCTTCAATGGATCCGAGAGCAGATGTTCTGTTTTGAATGTCTGCCAATAGGTATAAGACTCATGCATAAATCCGGCAAAAAAGACGGTAAAGGCGACCGCCCAGCCCTGTTTTACGTCCCGGGAAGCCCGCTCGGAACTGCGGTCGATATCGCAGATCAGGCTGCCGACAGCGCCGCCCATCAAAGCATAGCTCAACCCTTCCGCAGTTGCCGGAGCAGCAGCCAGGCAAGCTGCCAAGCCAACGGCAAGATGTGTTTTGCTCATCATAACCGGACTGAGACCTCATCAGGCGGCATCAGCATAGGCGATGTCATTCTCTTCCTCAAGGAACTCCGGGAACTGCAGCCGGTAAAGCATGGCATACACGCCGTTCTTTTCCATCAGCTCCTCATGGGTACCTTCCTCATCGATCCCGTCATCGGAAAGGACAAGAATACGCTTTGCGGCCCGGATCGTCGAAAGACGATGTGCGATCACAAGAGTCGTACGGTTTTGAGCAAGAGCCTCCAGCGATTTTTGTACGACCTTTTCACTCTTGTTATCCAGAGAGGATGTAGCCTCATCAAAAATCAGGATCGGCGGATTCTTGAGGAACACCCGGGCAATGGAGATACGCTGCTTCTGCCCACCGGAGAGCTTCACCCCGCGCTGACCGATATCAGTGTCATAGCCATCCGGCAGGTCCAGGATGAAATTGTGCGCGTTCGCCTGTTTTGCGGCCATGATAACTTCTTCATCCGTCGCATCCGGACGTCCGTAACGGATGTTTTCCAACACCGTCCCGGAAAACAGATAAACATCCTGCTGGACGATCCCGATGTTCCGGCGAAGGCTCTTTTGAGTGTACTCACGGATGTCATGATCATCGACCTGAATGCTGCCGTCAGACACCTCATAAAAACGCGGGATCAGGCTGCACAGCGTTGTTTTCCCGACGCCCGAAGGTCCGATGAGCGCAATATATTCTCCCGGTTCCACACCCAAATTGATGTGTGAAAGCACATTCTGCAGGGTGTTCTCATAACGGAACGATACATCCCGGAAGCTGATCTTCCCTTTCAATTGCTTTGCTTCGATAGCATTCGGGCTGTCTTCAATATCCGGATGGACATTCATGATCTCACAAAAACGGTCAAATCCCGACATCCCGTTTTGATACTGTTCCGTAAAGGCAACCAGTTTCCGGATCGATTCCGTGACATTCCCGATGTAAAGCAGGAACGTGATCAGGTCCGTCACCGGCAGAGCGTTTTCCGTGATCAGGTAAGCGCCGACGATCACGACCAGAACATTCAGCAGGGTGGTAAAACCGTTGATCCCGGACTGATACTGAGCCATAACCAGGTAATTCTGGCGTTTGCTTTCCAGAAACCCATCATTGCCAACTTTGAACTTCTGTTTTTCCACATCCTCGTTCGCGAACGATTTTACAACCCGGATCCCGGAAAGATTTTCCTCGATTTGCCCGTTGATTTCGGCAATTTTCTTCCGGTTCGTCTTGTAAACAATCTTCATACGCTTATTCAGTTTGATCGCATAAAGCGTCATCGGCGGAACCAGGACGAAGGCAACCAAAGCCAGCCGCCAGTTGATGATGAAGAGGATCGTGAAAGAACCGATCAGTTTGATCGCGGAAATCACCAGGTCTTCCGGGCCATGATGGAACAGTTCGCTGATTTCAAACAGGTCTGTGGTCACCCGGGACATCAGGTGTCCGACCTTCTGGTCATCAAAAAAAGAGAAGGAAAGCTTTTGATAATGCGCGAAAAGCTCCGCCCGCATGTCATATTCCATCCGGGAACTCATGCGGTGACCGTAATATGTCGTCCAGAAATTGCAGCCATACTCGATGGCAATCAGCAGCAGGCAAAGCACGCCCAGCCGCAGGATCTCTCTGCGTGCCTCTTCTACCTCAAAATACACCACTTGATAGGTGATATAACGGACGATCAGAGGGATAGCCAGCATAATGGCCGCGCCCAGGATCGAGAAAAACATATCCCACAGAAATGCACCGAGGTAGGGCTTGTAATAAGAAAAGAACTTAGACCATTTATTGTTTTTCACGAGAGACAATTATATCATCGAAGCGCTTCGATAAAGATAAACGCGTAAAATCATGAAATAAACCGGTCAGCAATAAACTCACCAACCGGCATTTTAATTTCTTATTTCTGATTTCTTATTTCAGCTCGATCGTTTCTCCGTAATCCATGCGGAGCAGATTCTCCGGTGTGAATTTCATCGGGTC
Organism: uncultured Leptolinea sp.; assembly: GCA_964459115.1. Lineage (GTDB taxonomy): Bacteria > Chloroflexota > Anaerolineae > Anaerolineales > Anaerolineaceae > Flexilinea. Next base: position 62,616 of record CAYWKZ010000001.1, read on the forward strand.
GGCATCAAAGAAATGCATCGGCGTGTTATGCTTCGCACCGATCAGGTTTGCGCACTCCGTGGCTTCTTCCGGTCCCATGTTATAAACGCCGTCGATTGGGAAGAATGCGTAATCAATGTTCCGCTCCTTCAGCGCTTCCATCTCCGGGATCTTTGAGGTATCGCCCGGATGATAGACCGTCAGACCGTCAAAGGTCAGCAGGTAGCCGACGGTGTTGTCGGGATGATGGTTCTGGTTGCCGCCGGCCGCGACCGCTTCGATCTTCACGCCCTTGATATCAAAGGTGTTATGGGTCAGGTCTTTGTTCAGTGCATCCGCTACGCGTTTCACAACACAGTCAGCCTTCGGCGTCACCTTTTCGATCACGTTGTGGTCGAAATGTTCGTGGGTGGACAGAATGATGTCAGCCGGTTCACTGTAATCCCCGTCATAATATGGGTCAATATAAATCACCACACCTTCCGCGGTCTTAATCTTCATGGATGCGTGGCCAATCAATGTCAATGTCGGTTTCATGAGTACCCCTTATTTATTTAAAATATTTTCATCATCAACGTATAGTTTAGTTTATCGATCAGGGAATATCTGTGATCGAATTCCCTGAATCCACATTTTACATAAAAACTGTACGCATTATCATTACCTTCTTCGCATTCCAGATAGACAAGTCCACCGCCAACCATTTCCTGGACATCGTGAAGCACACTCATAGTACAATCCATAAGTTCCGAGCCTCTGATACTCATACCATTATCCACTGCATAATTTTTACCAAATTGTGCAATAAGGTAAGCAGAAGTCCGATAGATACCCATCTCAGTATCCAATTGAGAAAACCTTTGAATCTTCTTTTTCTGTGAGTTACTAAGCTCTGCGGCAGGAATATCTATTGCTTTATGCGTTAATGTAAATATACCGGCAAGCCTGTCGTCACCATTGTTTACAAGATATGTAACAGACATTTTTCTTTTGTAAAAATCAATGGCATTGGTCTTTACAAAAAACTCAACCTCCCGATTAAGTTGGACACCATTTGACACACAGGAAAAAGTCTGTAAAATATCGTTAGTAGTTTTCTCACCAACCATATCCAATAAAATCGGAATGCTGAAAACAGAACCAATCATAAAGGATTCTTTTCCCGTGGCAGGTTTTTATTAACAAACCGTTCGATAGCGTCAGGATTTTTTTCAACATGATACTTATAATCAGAAGACGATTTTCTCAGCATATTAGCCGATTCATCTAACGCGTCAATAAAAACAGATGCAGCTTTTGGTGAAGAGAGTCTGACATTCTCTAAAATGCTTGATGTAGCCATGCATACACCTCCCTGCTAATAATTTTTACGTATCGATTTTAATAATTGACACAAACAGATTATAGCATTAAATACAGGCTGCTCATAATTAATTTTTTGAAAGAAATATCATGAATATTTGATTCGTGTCTCACATTCAGAAATAAAACCTTATTATAATACACAAGTGAGCCTTCAATATAAGGCTGTTTGAAAAAATAAAACAGCGAAAGATTTACCTTCATGATCGACCCGAAACATATCAAAGCACTTTTTTTCGACATTGACGGCACGCTGGTCAGCTACCAAACCCACCGCATCCACCCGCTGGACCTCGAAACGCTTGCGGAACTGCATAAAAAGGGCATCAAACTCTTTATCGCCTCCGGAAGGGATTTCGGCGTTCCGCGGGAGGCGGCAGCGATCGCTGAAGTCCGTCCTTTCATGGATGGCCTCATCGGCACCAACGGGCAGCGCTGCGAACTGATGGACGGGACTGTTATCAGCAGTTATACCATGGATGACGGAGATCTGCAGCGGGTACGGGAATGCTGCGGGGAGAACCATTTTGCACTGCTTTATTACCTCGGACCACAGTCCTATGTGACGGAAATGACCGACAAAGTCAAAGAATTTGCAAAGTTAGTCGGTCTTCCGGTCCCACTGCTCAGGCCGCTCGCGCCTGAGGAACCAACACCGCGAAAGATCTGTGTTTATATTTCGTCAGCCGATGAGAGACGTCTGCTGCGTCCGCTGCTGAAACATACGCTCACCGCCAACAGCCGTGATCTCATTACAGACCTGATCCCGGAAGGGATCGGCAAAGACAGCGGCATCCGCGACGTCTGCGCCTATTTCGGAATTGACCCGCTCCATACAATGGCGTTCGGGGACGGTGAAAACGACATGAGCATGCTCAAAGCCGCCGGGATCGGTGTTGCTATGGTACCCTCTCCGGAGGTAGTTAAGGCTTCGGCGGACTACATCACCGGATCAGCCAAAGAAGCAGGGATCACACAGGCAGTGAAACATTTTGGTCTGATTTAACAAAGGGGAGGCAGTGAAAAGTCCACTGCCTCCTTTTTGATAATTCTTACACCTGTTCAGAACCTGGCGACGCATCACGGGAGACAGCCCTGCCGTGCGGGCTTCGCCGCAGCATCAGAGCTGTCTCCGTGTGCTCCGCCCCATTAGTTTTGAAATACGCTTTCAAGCGCTGAAACCAACGCTTCGTTAAAGGACTCCGGATCCGCACTAATGACTTCATAAGCTTCCTTCAACGCGGAAATTTGTTCATCCTCATTCAGCTCCGAAAGATATGCTTCGAAATCCTCAACGGACATGGCGCTCAGCATCGCCACAAATTCCAGATCAATGCCTTCTTCTTTTTCAACGTCCATCAGATTGTAGTTGATGTAATCGTAAAGCTCAGCGTTGGCTTCGATCATGGACTTCGTCCCCGCTGTCACCCGGGCAGCGCTGTCGGATGTCATGGCATCGGCAAGAGGCGCGTATTTTTCGATAGCTTCCGGTGTAAAGACTTTGATGTCACGGATCATCTTCATGGTCTTGTCATAGCTGTTTTCACCGGTCACAAGATCGTTGATACCATTCAGCGCAGCGCTCAGCGGACCGACCGGTTGGGTCAGATCGCCATATACGGATGTGATATACCCCGCCAGTTCAGACTCGGACATCTCCAGATTCCGAAGGAAGTCCCCGGAAGTTTCATAAACAGCAAAGGTTTCAGCAACTTTCGGATCGCGGTAGGAATAATAGCCAAGGATATAATCGGCAAACAATGATGTATATCCGCCGTAGGCGCTGTTCTTCACACGAAGTTCAGGATAAAGCAGTTTATCATTGATGACTTTCATGACAACCTTCATTCCACCGTCATTTTGCTCATAGCCGGCAGCTTCCAGATCAGCAGCAGCAAAGTTATAAACCACATTGCCGCCGGTCACGATCGCGGTATGGAGCGGAAGATCCTCAATCTCCGAGACATAATCCACACTTTCACGGACAGTATCGTCAAATTTGGATATCAGGTTAAACCCGAGAGCAGCTGATCGCATGATGTTTTCCGTGTTTCCCATCACGGTCAGCATCACGCCGTTTTTGTTCAGCATGATGTCACGGAATCCTTCGAATTTCTCCACCAGCGCGTCCATTTCTTCATCCGTGTACTTGCTGAGCATATCCCAATAAGCCATCTGTGCTTCTGTGTTCAAATAATAGTTCAACTTTGCCACCGGAGCAAAATTGGAAGACGCAGCCTGAACGCCATAGGAAATGCCATTGGAATCCATATACATCTGGTTCTGAGCATAATTCGAGGCAGCATCCGCACGGATATAGTCATAATCACTGAAATCGGTATGATAAAGGATCTCCTCAACCAGGGCAAAGCTGTCTTCCAACGTTTCCGGCAGGGCATACCAACTCGTGAGGAAATAACTTTCAATGGAACGGGTTTCAGGATCATCCGCGTAGTTTTTAAACATGCTCATCCCGGATGAAACCGCGGCTATTTTTGCCGGTAATTCTTCACGGGTGTACTTTTCCGTCCCGAGTTTTTCCAACAGCCAGGTGTATTCGGCAAAATCGAAGAGATCCTCAAAGGGAATCGCGGATGTGTCGGTTCGGATCGACACACGGATCAGAGGTGTATCAACTTCGTTTGTGATCACGCGCACACCACTGATGTTGGTTTCGGATGCAGGATTATAGGAAATTTCTTCCGGAAGCGTTGCAACACTCAGCGCGTTCAATTCTTCCGGCATGGGGATAGCGTTGCTTGTCTCAACAAAATCCATATACGCTTTCGTCTCCGCAACCAGCGCATCCACTTCCTCCGGGGTCATATCAGCCTTCATCTTGTCCAGCTTTTCACGCAGCGCGGCATCATTTTTCTCTTTCAGGCCCGGTTCCGGGACTGTGATAGCCATCACAGCAGTGTCGAGATCAGTCCAGTATTTACGGGCAATCTCGTTCAGGTGTTCCACCGTGATAAGATCACTGATGTGGTTTTCAAACTCCGCAGATTTTTTCCAGGCGTCCCGGTCTCCGAAGAGCGCCCAGTAATAGGTCATACTTTGGGAAAGCCCCAGATAAACCGAGGAATCATCCAGGCCCATCAGTTCCTCGAAGCGTTTGCTGACCAACATGCCGTGAAGGACTTCTTCATTCACGCCATCTTCCAGCAATTCAGCAAGGGCATCGTCACAAATCGCCTTGAAGGTATCTTTATCCTCGGTATTGATGGCGGATCCCTGGAAGTACAGCGCAACTTTCCCTTCCGGGTCCAGGCTTTCACTCATAGAAACAGATGCCTCCGGCAGCCTTTCTTTCGAGATACGCTGCAGCGGGGAAGATTCATCGTTCATGTAAGAGCAGACATAATCCAGCACTTCTATGTCATTGTAATCACTGATCGAAAACGGCATGCCATATTTGATGATCGCGGCCTTTTCCGTCGGTGTCCCGGTTTCCACAGCGTACGGGAAGATCTGCTCATAATACCCCGGTTCCAGCGGCTGATAATTGCTGTCCTCAATGCCAACTTCCTTTTTGTCAAATTTGTTCAGAAATTCGCTGTCCAACAAATCAAGGAAACGAGGCAGGTCCAGGTCACCGCTCAGGTACATGGTCGCGTTGGAAGGATGGTAATAGGTATCATGAAAGTCACGCAATGCTTCGATCGTCAGATCCGGTATATAGAGCGGATCACCGCCTGAGACCGTGGAGACATAGCTGCCCGGCCAGATCATGCGGTTATAGTTATAATTTGCCCAGCGGCTTTGTGTAAGGGCGCCCAGCATTTCGGAGTAAACCACACCCTGCAGGCTGATCTCCCCTTCGGGATCATCCAGCTCATAGCGGTATGCTTCCCGCATCATGGCATATTTATTTTCGATTGCAAGCGGATCCGTGAGGCCATTCATGTAATAGTCGACATACTTCAGCAGCTGTTCTTCCGAGGAGGAAGCCATCGGGTACATCGTATAAAACTGTCCGGTCAACGCGTTCAGATAAGTGTGACTGGTTTTGGAGTTCATCTCAAAGAAATTATTGGCGCCCGGATATTTGCCGCTGCCTCCCAGTGTCGCGTGTTCAAAAACATGCGGCATCCCGGTGTTGTTGTTGATCGGGGTGCGGAAGGACATCATATAGGATCGGTTGATGTTATCATTAGCCAGCCAATACAGTACAGAACCGGTCTTTTCATGTTCCAGTTTCACCACATCCGTGGCGTTTAGCTCCCAATAGCTGTCATCAACGACTTTGAAGCCGTTGATTTCCGTTCCTACCGCCGGAATTTCATACTCCGTCGGAGCGCCTGCATAAACCGGAACCGTTAGTGAAACCAGGATCATAACAAATACAAGCAAAATATATTTCTTCACTGCGTAATTCTCCATTTTTTACTGTTTTTATCGATTATAACCGCATTTAAGAAACGATGTATTTACATGATATAATAATCTTGAATATTTTTGATTACAGGATGAAGTATGCTCGACAAAATCAACGCAATTGAAGCACGATATAATGAGATCAACCAGCTGATCGAACAGAGTGTTGACGATTACGCCAAAACCAATGAACTGATGAAGGAACGGTCCGACATCGAAGAAGTCGTCGAAAAGGGCCGGGAATATAAATCTGCCCTGCAGCAGCTCGAGGATGCCAAAGAGCTGGCCGGCGGGCAGGACCATGAAATGGCTGAACTGGCTCAGATGGAGATTGAAGAGCTCAAACCACGCATCGACGAACTGGAAAAGGAGATCCGCTCCCTGCTGATCCCGAAGGATCCGCGGGACTCCAAAAACGTCATCGTTGAGATCCGCGCCGGCACCGGCGGCGATGAAGCGGCGCTGTTCGCCGCTGACCTTTTCCGCATGTACACCCATTATGCGGAAGCGCGCCGCTGGCACATCGAGATCCTTTCCGCTAACGAGATCGGTGTCGGCGGTTACAAGGAAATCTCCTTCATGGTCAAGGGGAAAGGCGCCTACTCCCGGCTGAAGTTCGAATCCGGGACGCACCGGGTCCAGCGCGTCCCGGTCACCGAATCCCAGGGGCGTATTCACACCTCCGCGGTCACGGTAGCAGTCCTGGCGGAAGTGGAAGACTTTGACATCCAGATCCCGGAAACCGACATCCGCATCGAAGTCTATAAATCAGCAGGTGCCGGCGGGCAGAACGTTCAGAAGAACTCCACTGCCGTCCGCTTGATCCACCTGCCAACCGGGATGGTCATCACCTGTCAGGATGAACGTTCCCAGCTCCAGAACAAGACCCGCGCCATGTCCATCCTGCGCGCACGCCTTTATGACATGGAACAACAGAAACGTCAGGAAGAGCTGGACGCCACCCGCCGTTCCATGATCGGTACCGGAGACCGCTCGGAAAAGATCCGCACCTACAACTACCCGCAATCCCGGGTCACCGACCACCGCATCAACGTATCCTCCTTCAACCTGGCAGGCGTGATGAACGGCGACCTGGACCTGTTCATCGATGAACTCACCCTGCGGGATGAAGCCGAACGCCTGGCAGCGTCAGAGAAATAAGAAATAAGAAGTAAGAATGAAGAAGTAAGAAGTAAGAAGTAAGAATGAAGAAGTAAGAATGAAGAAGCGGGACCGTCAACGGCGGTTCAGTCCTGAGCCGGAGGGGACTGTCCCATTATTTGATACTGAGGTTTGATGTGAATCTTTCTGATGTTTTGAATCAGGTTTCCGCTGAACTGGCTCATATTACGGACGAGCCGGCGCTGGAAGCCCGGCTGATCATTCAAAAAGTGACAGGTCTTTCGAGGCCTGTTCTTTTATCCCATCCGGAGCGGGAACTGACAACTGCCGAACTCGAGGCGATCGAAGACATGACCGGCCATCGGAAAAAAGGCTTTCCGCTGCCTTACCTTTTGGGAGAATGGGATTTTTACGGGCGGAGCTTTTTGGTGGATCCCTCCGTCCTGATCCCCCGCCCTGAGACTGAACTACTGGTCGAAGAAGCCTTGGGCTGGCTCAAAGCGCACCCTTTGGTTCACATGGCTTATGACATCGGCACTGGTTCCGGCTGCATCGCGGTCACGCTGCTGGCTGAATGTCCGCAGCTGCGCGTGACTGCCGCGGACCTGCACCGAAAAGCCCTTGCAACCGCCTGCCGCAATGCGGAAAAACACGGTGTACGGGAGCGGTTCCTCCCGGTCCGGACTGATTTGTTTTCTTCCTTTGCACCCGGGGCAGAACTGGTCTGCGCCAATCTGCCCTATATTCCGTCCGACACCTGCAAGGACATCGAACCGGCCCGCTTTGAGCCGCTTTCCGCACTGGACGGCGGGGAGGACGGATTCGAACTTTACCGGAGGCTTTTCGCTCAATTATCGGGTAAAATGAAAGAAGAAAGCCTGATCTTATGTGAGATCGAATACCGTCAGCGGGAACTCGCACGGCGGACAGCAGCATCCTTTTTCCCGGATGCACAGATCAGCGTTTTGAATGACCTCGCAGGGCAGGCGAGACTGCTGAAAATAGGGAATAGAGAATAATTTAAATATGATGAACAAAATATATACGATTACGAACGACACAGAATTCAAAAACGCGCTGGAGGCGGCGGAGAAGGTCCTCCGCGCGGGAGGCATTGCCGCCATTCCCACCGATACCGTCTACGGATTCGCCGCACTTGTCCACGATGAAGCTGCCATCGCGAAGCTTTACAAAATCAAGGAACGCGACCAGCGGAAATCCATAGCGGTCCTGCTGGGTGATGCCGAACAGGCTCACCTGGTCGCCCATGAATTTCCCGCAAAAGCCCAGCGCCTGGCAGCAAAATACTGGCCCGGTGCGCTGACCATTATCATCCGCAAAAAGGCCGGACTGCCTGCCGACCTCACCTCCAACGACCTGGTGGGGCTGCGTATCCCGGACCTTGACTTCACCCGGGAGCTGATCCGCCGCACCGGTCCGCTGGCCGTCACCTCCGCAAACATCTCCGGAGAGCCTCCTGCAAAAACAGTCGCTGAATTCGCTGATGAATTAGGCCCGCAGCTGGACCTCATCATCGACGGCGGTCCGAGCAGCGGAGGCGTACCCTCATCCGTCATCAACTGTGAATCGGAACCGGCGCTCATCCTGAGGGAGGGAGCTATTCCGGGGAAGGATCTGCTCGCATGCTGAAGAAACCATGCACCGTGCTGTTTTTTGTGATCGTCGTCATCCTGCTTTCCGGGTGTTCGATCCTGGACCCGCAGGCCATCCGCTACCGGATCCTGCACCTGGAAGATGAACTCTTTTCCCAGGCGACGATCACCATGCCGGTGCTGGTCACTTCCACCTATACGCTCACTCCGTCCCTCGTCCCGACCCTGACGCCGGTCCCAACAGATACCCTCACCCCTTCGCCGACCATCAAACCGACGGTCATTTACAGTTCGCCGACTTTTGAATATCTGGCGACGGAATCCATGCCGCTCTCCCCGAGAGACGGGATCAACCAGGTCTCCGACGTCACGATCCCCGACGATACCGTGATGAAGCCGAACCAGCTCTTTATCAAATCCTGGCGCATGACCAACAGCGGTGACAGCACCTGGGAGGATGGGACCAAACTCATGCTCGACACCACCTTTGACACGGAACTGCCGACGGTCATCAAAGCCATCTTCCTCAAGGAAAATGACTGGATCGACTTCACCCCGGGCGGCTGGGGCAGCCGGGTCTATAACGTCGGTCCCGGCACCCGGGTCGACCTGGCGGTGATCCTGCGCGCGCCTTCCCAGGCCGGTTCCTATCAGATCCAGTTCCGGCTGGTCAACAAAAAGGGTGAGATCGTCAACACACCTTTCTGGATGCGCTTTTATGTCGCCGCACCCACCCAGACACCTACGCCCGAACCGCCGACCTCCACACCGGTCCCTCCCACCGGGATCCCTCATGATTCTCAGGGAACTGCGATCGCAGTCAGCGTTGAACGTGCCACGGAAACCCCGCTGCCCGAAGAATATAACTGGACGGGACACTGGATGGTGCGGGAACCGTTCAAAGGCGAAAAGATAGACCCGGCTCACGCCTGGCTTTATCAGAACGGCGATGAAGTAACGGGATTTATTTATGACGCCAAAGGCGAGCCTATCATCGTGAAAGGCGCCCTGTTCGATAATGGACGGACCTTCAACGGGGAAATGTTTTACCCCTGGCAGAAGGATACCATGTCCATTGTCTGGCGGATGCAGGCCACCCGCGACCAGTTTTACGCCGTCACCCCGCTGGGTGCCGTGACGGATTCGGCGGTCTGCGGCGGACGGGACGGCGCCAATCTGCCGCTCTACTGTGCACTCCCGGCGGGAGCATGATCACGATTCCCAATTCCAACACTGATCCGGCACTGAACCTCGCCATGGAGGAATATATCCTGACAGGCATGGGGCTTGCGGAGCCGGTGCTGTTTTTTTATGTCAATGCGCCTTCCATCATCATCGGACGGCACCAAAACACAGCCGATGAGATCGACACCGGCTTCGTCCGGGAGCATGGCATCCGGGTCGTGCGCCGCTGTTCCGGCGGGGGAGCTGTATATCATGACCTCGGCAACCTGAACTACAGCCTGATCCGCCCGGGTGACAGCCGGGCGAGCTCGGATTTTTCCACCCTGCTTCAGCCGATCCTTGAAGCACTGCATGAGCTGGAGCTGCCCGCGGAGCTCAGCGGCCGCAACGACCTGACTGTGGACGATGCAAAGTTTTCCGGCAATGCCTACTATCACAACCAGTACGGCTCCGTGATCCACGGCACGCTGCTGTTTGATTCGGACCTGAGCGTTCTCTCCAAGGCGCTGCGGCCCGATCCGGAAAAACTCCGCTCAAAGGGTGTGCAGTCCGTCCGCAGCCGCGTCACTTGTATCAAACCGTATCTGCCTCAAATCAACGATACGGATGAGCTGCGGGAAGCCATTATCCGGCATTTTGCCCTATCAAACGAATTGTCTACACGAAGTTTCACAGGAAAAGATTTTGAGCATATCAGGGAACTGGCGGAGCGCCGCTATCGGAACGACAGCTGGACTTACGGTGAATCACCGGCATACAACCACCGCTGCCGCATCCATCATCCCGGCGGAACAATTGATTTCAGGGCGGATGTCCGGGACAGAGTTGTCAAATCAGCCCGCTTTTTCGGCGATTTCTTTTGTGTGAATGACATCAGTGAGCTGGAAGGGACGCTGGTGGGAACAAAATGGACAAAGGAAGACCTGACGGCCTCACTGTCTTCAGTCGGCTGGGAAAGCTATTTTCCGCAGATCACGCTCGAGGAATTCGTTTCGCAGCAAACGGGGACAGGTCTGCGTGCCGTCAATGACTTAAGCCGAAAATAACTTTCATCGGCACACAGACCTGTCCCCTGTGTGCAGTACCCATATGCACTTTCGCAGAAAAGGGCGCCGATTCTCCGTGGTACGGGCCCGCTTCGCGGTACCGCCCCCCTATCGGGCAAGCAGATGTGTGACAGCCGTGCCGCCGAGACCGCCGACACACTGCACAAAAGCCGTGCGTACGTTTTGGATCTGACAGGCGCCGGCCTCTCCGCGGATCTGCAGCGCGGCCTCAGCCACCTGATAGGCGCCGGAAGCACCCAGCGGATTGCCGCGGCCCAGACAGCCGCCCATGGATGAATAATAGCGTCCGTCCGCTTTCCAGCCCTCGCCCGAAGGAGCCAACCCGATAGCCTCCCGGGTCAGGATGGCATCGATGGAAAAGGCATCCCAGACTTCCCAAATATCTATATCGCTCTGCGGGATATCGGCATGTTTGAATGCCTTCTCCGCGGAATCCGCACAAGCCCCGTAATGCAGCAGATTGCGCCGGTCATGCAGGGAAAGCGGCGCTATAGCGTTGGCGCTGCCGATGATCCGCACCGGCAAATGTTCGAATTTTTCGGATAGTTTATCAGCCCGGGTGATCACCAGAGCCGCCGCACCGTCCGCGAGCGCCGCACAGTCGAACATTCCCAGCGGCGCATTGGAGAGCGGCTGATGTTGAAGCTTCTCCTCGTTCAGGCGCAGATGGTAGAAAGCATTCGGATTGCCGCAGGCTTGACTATACGCATTCAGCGACATACAATCCAGCACATTCCGCTCGAGTCCATATTCCACCATATAACGCCGTGCCAGCAGAGCCGCCCCGGAAGGGATGGTCATCCCGGCGGTGGTCTCATATTCATAATTGAGCATCAGGTCCTGGGTCTCAGCAGCTTTTGTCCCGGTGTTTTCCGTGATCTTTTCGATCCCCAGCGCAACGGCACAATCCAGGAAACCGGACTTCACCGCCAGGTACGCCGCACGGACGGCAGCACCGCCCGAAGCACCGGCCGCCTCAAACGAACAGGTTTCCACACCGGTCAACCCGGCTTCATCAGCGATGATCGCGGCCAGATTGGCCTGATGGGAAAGGATCGAGGCAAAGGCATTGCCGGCAAAGACGCCCTGCGGCCGCAGTCCGCCGCTGTCTGCAATGGCGGCACGGATCGCCCGCGCGCCCATGGTCCGCAGGGAAATGTCCCAGTGTTCTCCGACCGGATAAAGCCCGATTCCGGCAATGATGATATCGTTCATTAGTTATTAGTTCCCGGTTGTCAGTTGCTGGTTGTTAGTTCCTGGTTGACAGTTGCCGGTTGCTGGTATTTGCTTCATTTTTACCTATTTCATGTTTTTTATCTGAATATCTTTTTACCAGTAACCAGCAACCAGCAACAATTTTACTTCATTACGTATTCCCCGCGATAGCGGGCATAGGTCGCATAGTCGATCTCGGTGCGCCGGTTGATATAGGTCTGCGTGAAAGGAGCCAGTCCCCGGATATCCTTCACCCGTTCCGTGACCGTCAGGGAAAAGGCGTCCGAACCGGCGCCCGAACCGAAGGAAGTGCAGAAAATGCGGTCGCCCGGCTCCGCGATGTCCAGCACTGCCGAAATTCCCAGCAGCACCGCACCGGAATAGGTGTTCCCAATCACGGGGGAAAGCAGCCCGATTGCGATCTGCTCGGGAGTGAAGCCCAGGTCTTTAGCCACCTTCTGCGGGAATTTTTGGTTCGGCTGATGGAATACCGCAAAGCGGTAATCCGAAGGCTTCGTCCCGCTTTCTTCCAGATAGATCTCCGCGGCAGACTTCGCATGATAGAAATAGCCCGGGTCACCGGTGAAACGCTGACCATGTTCGGGATACTTTTCATGTTGACGGCGCCAGAAATCCGGCGTATCGGTCACGAAGGAAAAAAGCCCGTCGATCTTCGCACAGGATTCCTCCGCCGGCCCAATGATGACCGCGGCCCCGCCCGCACCGGCAGTATATTCCAGCACGTCACCAGGACGTCCCTGAGCCGTGTCCATGCCGCAGGCCAGGGCATAGCGTCCCATGCCGGAACTGACCAGCCCCATAGCCATGGTCATAGCTTCCGTCCC
>CAYWKZ010000001.1:75480-99002 GCA_964459115.1 uncultured Leptolinea sp.
AGCGTCCCATGCCGGAACTGACCAGCCCCATAGCCATGGTCATAGCTTCCGTCCCTGCCTTACAGGCGAATTCGGTATCGGCTGCGGAAATCGCCGGACCGGCGCCGATAGCCTCGGAAACCACAGTCCCGCTGGGTTTCACCGCGTATGGATGAGATTCCGAGCCGATCCAGACCGCCCGCAGCTCCTGCGGATCGATCTGCGCCCGCTTGATCGCGTTGCGACAGGCTTCGATCGCCATGGTGATGACGTCCTCGTCCAGACCGGGGACGGATTTTTCCTTGATCAGACCTTTTGCCCCATCATGCCAGATCCGCCCGATCTCTGAATCGGGGATGCGGTAACGGGGGATATAAGCGCCGTAACCGACAATACCGACCGGCTTTTCAGGTGTCAGGATGTGTTTCATGTTATGCATGGGCCGATTCCTTTTTCATTTCGGCTGCCAGCTCCGCCGCATATGAGGCAGAAACCCGATTTTCCCGGACCATCCGGGCGGCGATGCGGTCCGCGGCTTCTCCCTGCGCACCGGCTGCCACAGCCATTTGTTTTGCATGCAGGCTCATGTGCCCGCGTTGTATTCCTTCTGTTGAAAGCGCCTTCAGCGCTGCCAGGTTCTGTGCCAGACCGACGGATGCGATGACACCGGCCAGCTCCTGCGCACTTTGCACGCCCATGAGTTCCAGTGCTGCCGCAGCGCCCGGATGAACGTGCGTAGCCCCACCCGCGATCCCGACCGCCAGGGGCAGTTCGATGAAACCGTTCAGGTTCCCGCTCTCCGGATCGACAGTCCAATGAGACAAGGGAGCGATCGAACCCGTTGTCACATAATCTGCATTCTGAATCCTGAATCCAGGATCCTTTTTAATGACACCTGAGACCTGACACCTGACACCTGCAAAACCATGCGCTCCGGCTTCTACTGCCCGCCAATCGTTGCCGGTGGCCAGCACCACGGCATCAATGCCGTTCATAATGCCCTTGTTGTGAGTGACCGCCCGGTAGGGATCGGCCTCCGCAAAGGCAGCTGCCTCCAGCATGCGGTCCCGGACTGTTTCACCGTCATAATCTTTGAAGGCAAGTGAAGACACCGGGACGGAACACCAAGCCCGCGCCAGACGACGGTCCGCAAGATTGCTGAGGATGCGCAGCCGGACGATGCCGCCGCTGATCGTTTCAACCGCCGGCGCGATCGCCTCCAGCGCGGTATCGATCAGGTTGGCTCCCATCACGTCGCGCACGTCCATGATCAGGTGAGAGATAAGCATCGAACCGGCGGCAGTTTCATTCAATATACGAAAGTTCATATCGACCGGGCCGCCTCCGCGCTCGATGAGTCGGGGACAGCTTTCCGCAGCCAGTTGGAGCAGGATGTCTTTTTTTGCTTCCAAGGCGGTTTTTGACTGCACCGGATCCGGGAGATTAAGGATCTGCAGCTGGCCGATCATGCGCGGCGCGTCGGCCTCCGCGATGAATCCGCCGCCTGCCGCGGCGATGCGTGCCCCATTGGAGGCAGCTGCCACCACCGAGGGCTCCTCGATCACCATGGGGATGAGATATGGCTTTCCGTTGATGATGAAATTGCGGGCAATGCCGATGGGCAGGGAGTATCGGCCGATGACGTTTTCGATCATGCGGTCGGCAGTTTCTTCTGAGAGTCCGGCTTCACCGGAAAGCGCATTGAGCACATGCGCAGAGATCCCTGATTCCTCACGGATCGTCTCCCGCCGCTCCTCAATCGTCATTTGGTAAAACTTCTTCATCCCGTTCATCGGCCTTTATTATACCCTCACTGGGCTGTCAAAAGCTATCAAAAATAATCATTAAAATAGCAGAGCCCGTTTTCGGGCCCTTCTCTTGTTGAAATTGAAAAATAGATCAGATGATCTTGAAGCCTTCAGCTTTCAGCGATTCGGTGATCTGCATCACATGGTTGTAGTCGCGGGTCTCCATCTCAATGCGCAGGAAACAGCCGTTGATGCTTTCGGTCTCGCCCTTCTCATAATGCACACCGGTCACATTGCCGCCGCAGTCGGCGATAATGCGGGAAATGTCCTTGAGCTGGCCGGGCTTGTCGATGAGCTCGATGAGCAGGCTGGTGGAACGACCGGATTTGCGCAGGCCACGGTCAATGACACGGGAGAGGCTGGTCACGTCAATGTTGCCGCCGGAAACGATGGAGACAACGCGCTTGCCCTTCAGGTTGAACTTGTCAAACATCACCGCCGCCACGGATACCGCACCGGCGCCTTCGGCGATCATCTTCTGCTTTTCGATCAGCGCCAGGATAGCGGAAGCGACTTCATCGTCACTGACGAGCGCGATGTCGTCCACATATTTGCTGACCAGCTCATAGGTGTTTTCGCCCGGCTGTTTGACCGCGATGCCATCCGCAATGGTCGAGACAGAGTCAAGGCACTCGATCTTGTGGTCATGGATGGAGTTGTACATGCTCGGCGCACCGGCTGCCTGGACCCCATATACCTTCACCGATGGACGGATCTGCTTGACGGTGTAGGCGATCCCGGAGATCAGTCCGCCGCCGCCCACCGGGACGAGGATGGCGTCGATGTTGTCGAGGTCATGGTAGATCTCCAGCGCGATGGTACCCTGACCGGCGATGACGTTTTCATCGTCAAAGGGATGGACGAAGGTATAGCCCTCACTGTCGCGGAGCTCCAGCGCCTTGCGGTAGGCATCATCATAGACGCCTTCCACCAGGCAGACCTCCGCACCGAAGCCCTTCGTGGCTTCCACTTTGGAGATGGGAGCGCTGTCCGGCAGGCAGATCAGCGATTTGATGCCGTTTTTGGTGGCTGCCAGGGCTACACCCTGCGCGTGGTTGCCGGCTGAACAGGCGATGACGCCCTTTTTCCGCTCTTCCTTGGAGAGCATGGCAATTTTATAGGCAGAACCGCGGACCTTGAAGGAGCCCGTGATCTGGAGATTTTCCGGCTTGAGATAGAGTTCACATTCCGGGGCAATGCCATAAGCCCGGACCAGGCTCGTTTCCCGGATAATGCTTTTGAGAACCAACTGTGCGTTGAAGACTTTGTCGAGTGATAACATGTTTCCGTCCTTTGTTTGCAGGATCTTTTGAACAGCAAAGCCAATTATAATACGCGGTTTTCAAATTTCAGGGAACGAAATAATAATTATGAACAATGATATGTTTGGCATGCTCCTTGCACATTTTAAATTATATTTTGTGCAGGAAGGTAATTCATGAATCTTGGATGGATCTGCGGTTTCTTCATCGGAATTCTCGGCATCATCAGCCACTTCACTTATATTCACATGGCTTCCGAATATAACTACTGGCTGCTGGTGATCGGGTTCTTCCTCGTGAGCCTCAGCGGTCCCCGCCGCTATTGATCATCTCACAGCAGGCGGCTGACGGGGCGCTGAGTCTCCTATTGAGGAGACAGCAAAAACAATTGATCAGAGGAAAGTATCCGGGAAGAATTTGCCGGGTAGATTTTTGTTTTAATTGGACAAGATTACCGGATATCGTATAACCATTTTTAAACCGCTCATCACTTTCCTGCCGCACTTCACGGAAACATTATAATTACAAAAAAACGCAAGGAGAAAAAAATCATGGTAACGGAAATCAAAGTTGAAGGCATGCACTGCCCGCACTGCGTGATGAGAGTGAAAAAAGCATCTGAAGCCGTTGAAAATGTCAAGTCAGCCGATGTCGATCTCGAAACCGGAAAAGCCGTCATCACCCACGAAAACGCCGACATAAACGCGGTCGTCAGCGCTATCAACGAGCTGGGGTTCAGCGCCTCGCAAAACTGAGCTCATCACAAAACAGATCGGGGGAACATGTCTAACCGCTATATCATTGTCGTGAAAAAAGTCCCGAATGAGGACTTCACACCGCTTGAACCGGAATTCAAACTGGTTTACCTTGACAGCCTCTCCGATGAAGAAAGGAGCAGCCTTTATGCTGACATTCTGCCCAACACGGAAGGGATTATCGCAACCGGTCCGGTCAATTCCGAACTGATCGCCAAAGCGCTCAAACTGAAGGTGATCATGGTGAACGGGGCTGGATATGACGACATCGACGTTCGGGCAGCCTCCGCACTGCAGATCCCGGTCTACAATATTCCCGACACCACCGCAGCCGCCACTGCCGAACTGGCATTCACGCTGATGCTGAGCGCCGCCCGCCGGGTCGGGGAACTGAACCATCGGATGCGATCAGACAGCCGGAACCTGGATAGTTATTTCGTGATCGGGAAAAACCCGGGCATCTCGCTCCACGGGAAGACCCTCGGTATCATCGGCATGGGCAACATCGGTTCCCGTCTGGCCAAGCTTGCCTCCACCGCGCTGAACATGAAGATCGTCTATACGCAGCGCCGTCAGCTGCCCATCGGTTTGGAACAGTCCCGTCGTTTCCTTTATTTCCACGATTTGCTCGCGGTTTCCGATGTAGTTTCCATCAACTGCCCGCTGACCGAAGAGACCCGTGGAATGTTCAATGAAAAGGCTTTCATGCGCATGAAAGCCGGCTCGATCCTGATCAACACCGCCCGTGGCGAGATCGTGGACCAGAAACAGCTGGTACGTTTCCTGAAAACCGGGAAACTCTTTGCTGCCGGGCTGGACGTGTTCCCGAACAACAGTGAAGTTGACCCGGAACTGCTTGAGCTGCCCAATGTTGTGCTCACACCGCACATCGGCTCCAACACTAATGAGACACGCAAAGAGATGAGCGAACGCATCGTCTCGATCGTTAAAGCCGTCTGCGATGACGAAGCGGTCCTCAAAGGCAACCTGGTCAACGCGGAAAGCCTGAAAGCCCGCAAGAGCTGAGATGCGGAAGGTTTTCAGCGTTCTGTTTCTGTTCCTGCTTCTGCTCTGCACCGGCGGGACAACCTTTGGACAATCTGATGACATCACGACAATGGGGAGCGTCTCCCCATTGTTTTATCTGGAAAATGCCTTCCGGGAAGAGGTGCTCACCGCTGACGGGGAAAAACTGAACGTTGAAATCAGCAGCATCGACGTTGAGGAAGACCGGATCCTGGTCCGGTTTTTCGTTTCAGACCTGAGTGAAGACTGGCGCGCCCAAATCACCGATGAATACAGGCTCTATGGTTCCTACCTGCCGGTTGCGGAGCTGGTGACGGATGACGGGACCTTCCTGACGCCCTCCTCCGCCTCCCGTTACAGTTTGCTCGAATTCAACGGACGGCTGATCCTCGGCGGTCTGATGAGTTTCAAAACGGACAAAGCCCCGCAGGCCTTTTATTTTAACTTCAACCAGCTCCCGTTTGATACCCAGCCCCTTGCAGAAGGATTCACCAAAGCCGTGATCCTGAGCGCCGCTCCTTCAGCCCTCTACGGTTCCGGAGAACGCCTGAGCGACATACACGACGGGATCGAATTCACGCTGTCAGCCACAGCCCAAACCGTTGAGGCCACCATGCTGCAGCCGGCTGTCCGGATGGAACGGGCGGACGAACTGCTGTCGAAATTCGGCTGGATCACGATCAGCGACACAGCCGACGGGAAACGCTTCGCCGTCACCCGGGGCAACCTTTACGGGTTCAACCTGTCTGATGACAGCGACTATTCCCCTGCCCATGCCTACGTCTTCTCCCCCGTCACCTCTGATGCTCCGCTGACGATCACGATGGATCACGCATATGTGGTCCGCTCGTTTGAGCCGGCCCGGAAGGCTGTGATTCCACTTAACGGAAAAGCGGAGATCGAACTGCTGCACGAGGATGACTTTCAGCTGAGGGTCACGCATGTGGACGTGCGGCCGGAGGCTGACCGCATTCGGGTTACCATTGACAGAGGTAAAACCGAGATCTCCGACATTTCCTTCACCTTTAGCGGGCTCATCGGTGCGCATCAGCCCGCCGTGAGCTGCGGCATTGACCCCGATAGCGAAGATTTCGCCTGTGACATGATCTTCGAAGACATCTCCTTCCCGCTGAACGCCGTATCCGTCGGGATCGACGCGATCGAATACCGCAAAGAGGGACCGTGGCGTTTGCGCTGGACCCCGGCGCCGATGGCAGAGGCACAGACCCGATCTGCTGCTGAACAGCAGGTCAAATTGCCTTACACCAGCCGCTATCCGCTCGAAAAGGAACAGCCGCCGGAAGTGGAAAGCGTCCTGGAAATCCTCGTCCAATGCAGCGCAGACCTGCTTCAGGGAGCGGGCTGGATCCATGAAAGCTATGAGCTGGACTATCAATTCACGGATGATGCCCCCCGCGATCTGATCGATACGGAACAGTACGCCAATTACCTGACACACTACATCACCGATACCTGGTATCATGTCAGCAATGATTCGAAGATATACGAAATTCTTTCAGTGGTCCGGCGTCCGGAGACGGGAGAACTTATTTCCGCGCAGCTTCTGGGCCAGGAGAACAGTCTGAACCTGATCTACGCGCTGCTCAGCCGCACCGACCAGGCGGTGAAATTCAGCTTCAGCTGTTTTCCCGATTTCGGAGATATTGCCCAATCATCGGCGGTCTTCCTTTCCCGGGAAGTGTGCAAAGGTGATGAATCCGAAATCTGTCTGAATTTCGCCCAGTCACTGAGCGGACAGATCGACGACGCCAACAGCCAATATACTACTTTCCGGCTTGACCCGGAAAATACATTTTTCTACGGAGAAACCATCCGCTACCCCCGGACATCTCTGGTTCTGACAAAGACGACCCTTGCGCTTGAAAAGACAGATTTCCTGCCGGATGATCTGCTGACCCTGATGGATAGCGTCAAATGAATGTGTATTCCGTCTCCTATAACTTTCCGTCCGGGTTCCTGTGGGGGCTTACTATGCCCCAGGGTTTTGCACTGGACAGAGGGAGCAGTCCGCTGCTTTATCAGCTGCGGGAGAGCTCCATCCGCTGCCTTTCCATCACGCTGGATTGGGCTGACTACGAACCGCTGAAAAACAATTATGAAGAATCCCTGATCGAATCCACCCGTTCGCTCCTCTCCCGCATCCGCACACAGAACATGGAGTCCATCGTTATTTTCAACACAGCCGTTATCCCGCAATGGCAGAACCTGGAGCATGGCAGGAAAAAGGATTTCTTTCTTGCGGAAAAATTCAATTTTGTCACACACCTGGCCAATGCCTTCGTCCCTTATACGAGATATATCGGCCTGTGCTGTGCCGAATCCGCCTATGGCTCCGACAGGGAGATGAAAGCCGAGATGGAGATCCAAAACGACATCCGGAAATATATCCGCTCCCTTTCCGAATCGGTCAAAGTCGGGACGGTCCTTTTGTCCCCGGCTTTCGGGAAAAACAGCGGTGTATTCAAAGGGTTGTTTCAGTCGATCCGCGGGAACCCGCTGAAAGATTCGGAAGCCGATTTTTTCGGCATCAGCACCGATGAAACGGCTTACAGCGGTATTCAAAACATATTCGGAGAAGAGCGCAGACCGCTGATGATGCTTTCCGACCGGCTGAACTTCGCCCCTCCACAGGAGCGGACACATGCGCTGGCGGACAGGATATATGACCTGTGGCAGTTCTATCAGAAAGGCTGGCCGATACAGGGATATTTTTCTGATCTAAATCTCAATCAGGACCCGGAAGCATTGGGGTTCTTTTCTGAAACTGTCAAAGAGAACGCGCTGGGGCTTTCCAGCGATGACCCGCGCCTCCAGGAAAAGTGGGTAAAGTTTTTGAAAGACTGATGGATAGGGAATAGGATATAGGAGGTAGGATGTAGGATGCAGGATACTACCTCCATGACAGTTCCATGATTGCTGGTTGATTTCTTATTTCTTGTTTCTGATTTCTTATTTCCTTCGGGTCGTTACGCCTTAGCTTCGTTTGTCGTAGTACAGGTGAAAGATGCGGTTATACAGTCCGAGCAGGACTTTTTTGACAACCGGGATATCCGCCAGGGTCTTTTTCTTTATCTCCGCCTGTTCCGCTGTCTTCAGCGAACTGTCGAGGGTGTTGCTCATGTTCATGGCACAGGGCGTTTCCGTCATCAGCCGCAGGTAACCTTTTTCATTGATCCGCGTATCCAGCTGGCGAACCTGCCCCATCGGCCGGTCCATACGGAAAGGTAAAAACTCCAGCAGACGGCTTTTGTAAGCCGTGAACTGCCAGTGAGATGCCCCGACCATGGCCTTCACACCGTTATAGGTCAGGCGGTGATCGGTGGTCTCCGCATAATGAGCCGCGATCTCCTCTTCCGACTGGCCAAGGCTCAGGTCAAACTCCCGGAAGACCTCAAAGGGGATCAGGTCGCCCTGCTCATGGGTCACCTCGGCGTTAGAATCTGCCCAATCCAGCGTGGCGGTGTAGAGATCAGTATTCGTGCGGAAGGGACGGGCCGTGACCATGCCTACATTGGGATAGGTTTCAAGGATGCGCAGGGATTTCGCGAGCCAATCCGGAGTAAAGAGGCAGTCATTGTCGGTATAGGCGATGATCTCTCCCGGAGCGCCGTCAAAAATGATGTTCCAGGCTCCACCTTTGCCAAGATTTTTTTCAGACAGGAACAGGTATTGGATCCGGCCTTCGGCCTGCTCCTTCAGCAGGAATTGTTTGATCTCATCACAGCTGCCGTTGTCGAAAACGAGCACATCAAAATCCTCTTCCAGCTGCGTCTGATAGATCGAGTTCAAACAGGCTTTCAGTACGCCATCCATTTCCGCGTAAAAACCGCTGAGAAACGGGATGTAATTTAGAACAGCTACCGTGACCCGGGCCGGTTTGGCAACCTCTTTGACGAATTTTGCGGGATTTTGTCCGATTCTTGTCATGATTTACTCCTATTTCTGAATTCGGTATAGGCCTTTTTGGGATGGAACAAAGCAAAAGAGGCATCCCCGAGCGTTTTAGACTTCAGCGTGACCAGCGGGAAGATCTCCATCTCCCGCAGCAGCTTCTTTTTGTTCATGGGTACCCGGCGCAGGGACCCGCTTTCGTCCAGCTCATAATCACAATCCAGCAGGGTGAAGATCGTGCGCTTCCCACCGGCAGCTTTGACATTTTCCGCCGATTCCGGCTGGCGGTAATGGGGCAGCCCATTGGGAAGATGGGCGTAATCATGGTCCTGATGGATGATGTTGATAACCTTGGAACAGTTGATGAGCTTCCAGCCCTTCACCCGGGCCTCATAAAACATCCAGTTATCCCATCCGCTGCGCCCGATGGCAAAAGGCGGAATGGAAGTGAAAATATCCCGCGGATACACGAAATAATCACTGCCGCCCGCCGGATGTCTGCGGCCTCTCGCAGCCAGATCCTTGTCAAATTCAGTCTCCCAGCCCTGCGGAAACTCCAGATCGACCTGCACATCCAGGTCCCAGCGCTGCCCAACCAGCAGGAATTTCTTTTCCTGCGCCAAAACCTTTCGGGATATCTCAACAAAATCCTGCTTCAGGATGATATCCGCGTTGACATAAGCCAGCAGGGGTGAATCGGAATTCTCCCGTGCAAGGCGAAAGATGTCATCCAGCATGGGTGTGCCGGAGGCATTGCGCTTCACCTCCCGAATGTGCCGAACGCCGAGAGCTTTCGCGTTTTCTTCCACCCCCGGGTCGTCTCCGATCAGAAGGATGTCCACATCCTCACCCAAAGCCTTCCAGGAACGGATCGCGTTGCGCTGGATCAGGGCAATGTGCTCCCGGTCAAAACCCTTCGGTGTGATAAAAATCGTGATCAGACTCATATATTTTCCTGTCTCAGCTTCTGGTGTCAACGACCTTCATTTCCTTGGCGTGGGAAGAGGCGTTGATCATCTCCAGCTCCGGATTGTCACGGATAATCTCCAGCACATCGGTCCAGGAGGCAGCCAACGGATCCGGCAGCTTTTCAAACAATGTCTGCATCATGGCATAATCCTCCGGTGTGTCCACCGTCCAGCGATGCATTCCGTAATCTTCCGGATTATCAAGGATCGAGACCTTGCAGCGGCCCGGCGTGTCATAAAACCAGGGCATCACATGCTCCCGCTCATATTTTTCTTCAGCATTTTTCCAGGCCATTTCGAGCATATCCATGGAAACGATCTCCGCATCCAGTCCGATCGGATAGGTCCGGTGCCAGGGAGGCGGGAGACGGTTCGCGGCGAAATCAGCCTGTTCCTTCACATAAAAGGCAAACAACCGGTCGATCAGTGCCGGGTCGATCAGCGGGCAATCCGCCGTAACACGGATGATCACATCCGCCCCGGCCTGCTGTGCCGCGTGGTAGTAACGGTCAAGGACATCAAACTGAGAGCCCCTGTAAACGGGTACTTCGTTTTCAGCGCACCAGTGTTCGATCGGGTCATCCGCCGCATCCACGGTCGTTGCCACCATGCAGTCATTGATCACCTGGGATTGTTCCGCCCGGGTGATCACCCATTCCAGCATCGGTTTTCCGGAAAGCGGCATCAGCACCTTTCCCGGCAGCCGGCTGGACTGCATCCGCGCCTGTATGATCAGAACTGTTTTCATGCTTTCAGCGCCTTTCCGTATGCGAGATGTATTTTTTGTTTGTTCTTGTTCCAGTCCGCTTTTTCTTCAATCAAGTTTCTCGCGGCTTCCGCATATCGACTGATTTGCCCTCTGTTCCGGGCGCAGAACAGCATCTTTTCGGAAAGCATCCGAATGTCCCGTGTTGGGAACAGCATCCCGTTGGTGCCATCCGTCACCCATTCCAGATTTCCCGGAATAGAGGACATCAGCACCGGGATCCCGGTGCCCATGGCTTCCAGGAGGGAAACCGAGGAACCGTCCACGATCGAAGCGCTGACATAAAGGTCACAGGAACGGTAATAGTCCACCAGCATATCATTAGGCTGCCTGCCCAGAAAGCTGATCTTGCTGCCATTCGGGTCCGATGCTGCGATCTCCATCAGCAGAGACATTTGGCTTCCGTCCCCGAGCAAAATCAACCGCAACCACGGTTCTTCCTTTACCGCCGTCAAAAAGGCCCGGACCACGGTTTCCACGTCATAATTTGGTTCCATGGTCCGCAGGGAAAGGATCAGGAAATCTCCGCCATCTGAAATCTGCTGACGAAGCTTCCCCGCTCCGGGAGAAAAACGCTCCACGTCGATTCCCCAGGGGAAGATAGTCGCTTTGGAGCGGTCATAGCCCAGTGCAGCGGCTGTGCCAAGTTCCATAAAGCAATCACCCAGGAACCAGTCCGCCTGCGACAGGGCAAAGGCAGCCCGCTCTTTTGCACCGGGAATGGTTTCGATCTCACGCCCGAGGTCAAAGCCCCAGGACATCGCTACATGCGGATGAACACCGGCCTTTGCGGCGATCCAGGAACAGTCCGTCAATGGGCCGCTGTGGACCACATCCGGGCGAAGCTCCTGAAACACTTCACGGAAAGCTTCGATTGCCGCATCAGCGTCTTTTTCCAGGTCAAAAGGTTCTTTTCCGAAGGCCCAGTCAACGGTCTGTACGCCCTCCGGCAAAGCACGGTTTTCATAAAAATTACGGGTCTCCAGTCGCATGTACCAGACATCATCTCCGTTTTCACGGATAGCCTTGAGAAAACGAAAATCGTGAGGGGTATAGTCCCGGGTGAAATATAAAACTTTCATAGGTCAGTCCACCAGGTCCGTCCAGCGCAGCTCGACACCGAACTTCAGATCCTTCGCGGCTTTTGTACCGAGAACAGCGCTGATCTCATTGGGGAGAATGGCGCCTTTCACCGCGGGACGCAGCACGTCGATCATGTCCCGCGTGAAGGTCTCCCCGGCTTTGATGTCCCTTGCGGCACGCAGACAGCGGCGCTGGATGATGCAGGTTTCCTGCTCATTCCCGGCGATGAACTTTTCACGGGAGCCCAGCGCGGCTTCCAGCTGGCGGGTGTTGATCACCATCTCTTCCCAGCTCTTCGGGTTCATGGCAAATTTATGATCCGGCCCGACCCGGTTATTGTCATCCGTGAAATGCTTTTCGATGACCCGTGCTCCCAAAGTGACCGCACCGAGGACCGTCGCATGACCGGCCGTGTGGTCGGAAAGGCCGAGGATCAGCTCCGGCCAGATTTGGTGGTAGGTCTCAAGCACCCGCAGATGGATATGCTTGTAGTTTTCCGCATCCGCGGTATAGTTGGTGTTGCACTGCATCAGGACCAGTTCCGGGTTGATCGGCAGGATCGTGTCAACAGCCCGCTGGACATCAGCCAGGTTCGAAGCGCCGGTCGCCAACAGGACGGGCTTGTGTTTTCCGGCGATCCGTTCCAATGATTCCAGCCAGTCGATATCACCGGAACCGATTTTATAAACATTGATGAAACGGTCCAGCCAGTCGATGGATTCAAAGTCATAGGGGGCGGAAAAGTATTCAATACCTTCCTTATCGCAGCACTCTTTCAATTCGGAAGACCAGCGGTCCGGTACGGAAGCATCCTGATAGACCTCAAAGACAGATTTTTTCCATTTGGACTGGTGGCTCTGCTGACCACCCATGGACCTGAAACCGTAATCCGAAACGATCTTGGCGGCTTTGAAATTCTGAAATTTTGCCGCATCCGCACCGCTCTCTTTGGCGATATGGATCAGCATCTTTGCCCGCTCCAGGTCACCGTCATGATTGGCAGCGATATCCGCGACAAAGTAAGTCGGATGATTATAGCCGATAACGGATTTACCGATCCTGATTTCCATTTTCTTTCCTTTCCTGATCCGGACAGACACAACCGCGGATCTGTTCCCTGAGCCCTGATGCCGTATCCCGGTAGAAACGGTCAAGGCACTCCTGCTGTCCGGGAAGGTCATGCCCCAATAATGCATGAAGTTTATCCGTGTTCATGATGAGGTTGGGAGAGCGCCGGGCCATCAGGCCGCCATCCTTCCAGGAGACAGCCCTCACCAGTCCCGGATCAAAACCAAATTTCTCAGCCACCGAAACACCGAAGGCAAATTTGCTCTGGTGTTCTGCACTGAACACATGCCAGACCCCGCTCGCATTGAAACTGATCATTTCATCCAGAATGTCCGCCAACGCATGCACATAAAGCGTATTGAAAAAAACATCACGGAACCCGTTGACGTGATTGCCGGCTGCCAGGTTGTTATAAAAGAATTCCACCAGGCTGCGGCTGCCGCCGGTGCTCCATCCGTAAAAATTTACACGGGGAACCAAAGCCTCCGGATCATTATCCAGAACATTGATCTCCCCCTGCAGTTTTGTTTCCGCATAACGGCTGACCGGGTTAGGCGCATCATCTTCTTTATAACCGCTCTCCCCGCAGTCTTCCCCGTCAAACACGGCATCAGTCGAGATATGAACAAATTTTATACCGCGTTCCCGTGCCGCAGCGGCAAACCTTCCCGGATAGATGCTGTTGATGGCAGCAGCCTTTTCCGGAAATTTTTCACATTCATCAATGTTGGCCAGCGCCGCGCAATGCAGGACCACATCCGGTTTGAAGCGGTCAAGCATCTCCCCGGGACCCTCGTGCAGCAGGTCACAGACAACAGTCTGAAAAGGGCCCCCTTGCAGTTTCGTCCGGTTGGTGATGCCGATGAGCTGATGCTTCTGACAGAAGAAGGTACAGAAGTTCAACCCCAACAGCCCTGATGCACCGGTGACCAGAATGCGTTTCAAGTTATTTTCCCTGTTCGTAAGCTTCCTGGAACGGACGGATCATTTCCTTCACACCGTCCAAATCAAGCCATTCCGTGTTGGTATTGGAGGCATACCGGAAACCGTCCGGGAGTTTTTTGCCGATCTTTTCCCATTCTTTGCCGAACCAGAGCGTACCGGTAGGCTGAACCACGAACATATCATCCAGTTCAACGGATGAACGGGCTTCATCCTCGGAGACCAGCACCTCATGGAGTTTTTCACCCGGGCGGATGCCGGAATAAACGATCTCACATTCCGGAGCAATGGCCGCGCCCAGATCTTTCACAGACATGCTGGGGATCTTCGGGACAAAGACCTCTCCGCCATGCATCTGTTCAATGCAGCGGATCACGAAGCGCACACCCTGTTCCAGGGAGATCCAGAAGCGGGTCATGCGTTCATCGGTAACAGTCAGTTTCCCCGTCTTGCGCTGCTGAAGGAACACCGGGACCACAGAACCGCGGCTGCCGACCACGTTGCCGTAACGGGTGCAGCTGAAACGTGTGTCATGAGCGCCCGCATAGGAATTGCTTTGGATAAAGAGTTTTTCCGCGCCGAGCTTGGTCACGCCATAAAGATTGACGGGATTCACCGCCTTATCGGTACTGATGGCAAGGACCTTTTTCACCCCGCAGTCCAGCGCCGCATCGATCACGTTCTGACTACCTAAAATATTGGTCTTGATGGCTTCAAAAGGGTTATATTCACAAGCCGGAACCTGTTTCAGTGCTGCCGCATGGACGACGATGTCGACATTTTTGAATGCCCGCTTCAGGCGGTCCAGGTCACGGATGTCACCGATGAAATAGCGGAGGGAAGGATCATCATATCCATTGATGCGCATTTCATGCTGCTTCAGCTCATCGCGGCTGAAGATGATGATTTTTGCCGGATGGTATTCTTTCAGCATGATCTCGATAAATTTCTTGCCAAACGAACCGGTCCCACCGGTCACCAATACAGCCTTATCATTCCAATTCATACTTTTCCTGAACCTTTCAATTCTGCTTTTTCAAAATGATCATCGGATACTGCCCATATTCACCATAATATTCCGGACGGCTCTCCTCTTTGGCAAACAAACGCCGCAAAGCGATTTTACCATAAGGCGGATGAATGAGAGCACGAAGCCAGCGCACACTGACACTGCGCCAGCAGCGGATCTCCAGCTCGACCTTCCCGTCACCGAGCCCTGAAAGCTCCCTGCGGACCCACTCCGCATCCATTTTCTTCACGAATGTGCCGGTCGCTTTTTTGTTTTCCGGGCTTTGTACCTTCTTCGCCGGTCCGGTCTCTTTCCCTCTCAGGCGGGCGATGAAATGTCCGGCTCTTTCCGCCAGTTCCACCCGGCTCTGCCATTTCTTCATCATTTCCGATTCAGTCCAGCCGTTCACCACAACCGCGGTCCTGCCTTTGCCAAGGACCCGCCAGGTTTCCTGCCAGGCCTTTTTCTGGTCAACAAGGTCCAAATGATGGAAAGTATGAAGCGAGACCATCCCGTCCATGCATTCCGACTTGAAAGGTAGATTCGCCGCATCACAGACCACGAAAAAGCCCTTCTCGCCGATCCGTTTGCGGGCCTCTTTCAGTGCGGTCAGGGAAATATCGGCACAGACCCGTTTTTCATACTTTTCGGAATAAGTCAAATATTCTTTATACTGGATCGGTCCGCAGCCCACGTCCAGAAGGTACTTCCCTCCGGCGGCAAAATAAGGCGTGACCCGCAGGTGGCATTTATGAATGTACTCAGCGGAAACCGGACGCAGATCTTCATAGCGCGCGTTCTGATAATAGCCGGAGCTTTCCCGGCTCCAGCCGATCTCGTCATAAAACTCCCGAACCTTCTGTTTGTTATCCTGACTCATTGCTGACCTTTTTCACTGAAGATCTCATTCCAGTCCAGCGGCTTCCCGATCATATATTCAAATGAACGGCTGAATTCAGCCTGCCCCTGATCGCTGAGGACGTAGGACATCGGGCGTTTTTCATAATCATCCCACATTTTCACCAGATGCCAGGGGAAGGGACGGGCATATTCAAAGAAGAACGCATAAGCATACTGCCAGGCCAGCTTCACCTGATTTTCAGTCAGCACCGCAGAGGAGGGGTTGTCAAGAATGCTGCCGATCATGCGGTAATAACTGACCCAGCTGTCCGGATCCATGGTGAACCCGCGTCCGCGGTAATGGGTCTGACCGCTCACGATCACCGGAACACCGCTCATCGGCATTTCCAACCCCATTGTTGTTGTATACACCAGACCGACCGTGGCGATATCCACCAGGTCATAGGAATTGATCTTGTCTGTCGGTTTGATGAGGTGAATATGGGAAGGCAGCAGCGGCATCAAACGTGTCACCACATCTGCCATGGATTGTCCATGGGTCAATGTTTCGCCGGGGTGGATCCGAATGATCAGCTGAGCATCCTTCCGCTCCGCAAAATATTGAACCGTCCGTTCAATCCATTCAGCCATGTTCTTTGAAAACGTCTGTCTGCCGAGCGTCAGGCTGTCACCCAGCACGTTCGTCGCCAGGAACACGATCGGCCGGTTATCCAGCCGCAGTTCACTGCGGATCTTTTCCGAACCGACTTTTTCGCTGCCCTGCCACCTTCTGGTGAAATTACCCCACAGGTCGGCACGCTGCCGTGCGGAAAGCATGTTGCGCATTTTCTCAAAGGCTTCATCGTCCAGCGGCAGGTTTTTCCGTGCTTCCCACAGGTCATCTGTTTCCTGCCGCATCACCTCACGGTTTTGTGCGATCCAGATCCGTTTCCGCTGTTCACCGAATTCATAGGTGGTCACGGGAATTTCCATCCATTTCGCAATGCGGTACAAAACACCCATTTCCTGGATGGTGCCGTTCGGTACGATCACATAGTCCGGACGGTTTTCCAGCAGCCAGTTATAAACCATGCGCGCAAAATACTCGTTAGCGTTGATGCGCATCTTGTAAAGCGGATCTTCGGTCGAAAAATCTTCGACCTGCAGCGTGTACTGCGTGTCGTAAGCGCTGACTTCCTTCACGATCTGCATGATCTCATCCGGAAGCTTTTTGTAAGAAGGATGAAGCGGAAGGAACGAAACAATATTCATATATTTTTCCGCTTCTTCCAAAACCTTTTTCGTATAAATATCCTGCCGGCGCAGGTCAAACTTGTTCACCGGTTTCTGCCAGTCAGAATAGGGAAGATAGCCGAAGGTCACATCATGTCCTAAGGCGCTGATGTATAATGCCACCGTGGCCGCATGCTCAATCCAGTAATGAAGCGAAGCAAAAACAAAGACCTTTTTCGGGGCAGCACATTCTTTCTTTCCGGCTTCGATATCTTTCAGCATTTGGGGAAGATTTGCCTGAATATTTTTCAAAGAATACCGGGTAAAAGGCTGATTTTTTTTCTTCAGCTCATAATAAAATTCTGCTGTCAGCGGAATCTCGCCTAAAATATTTCTGATCGCTTCTTTATAATTAGGCATAAACTATTCCCCCTTTGATTCAATTTCCCAATTCAGGCGAGGTCGAATCAAGCCGGTTCGAGGTTCAGGCCATTGCGTTCCGGGAGCGCCTGTCCCATTGACATTGAAAACAAGAGCCTGCTCGTCATGAAAATAAGTTCTTATCTTGAAAATACTGGCATTTACGCCAATTACGAACCTTCCTTCGTTCAGGAAGTCCCCGGGAATCGCGCAGCGGCTGGTATAATGTCCCGCTTTCCTGGTGCTGTACTTCTCGAACTTTTCCGGGTCATCAACATCAAACGATGTCAGGACAAATTCTCCCCTGGTACTGATAACATAAAAACCCACCCGGAGTCCGGCAATGTCTTCATCCAGCGAATAATCCATCTCAATATAAAATTTTTCTGTCGAACGAACCGTGTCGGATACTGTTCCGGCTTCAGACAGTACACGGATGCGAATCGGATGGAAAGGCGCGGGGTTTTTATCAAATTCATCTTCTTTCCACTCGTGCTGACCTTCCTGAGAGAAACCCTGTGACAGATAATAGTCCACCGCATCAGCCGTTGGACCCTGCATCACAACTTTTCCCCGTTCCAGGACAACGGTCTGATCAGTCAGGCGCATGATGGCAGACATATTGTGGCTCACAAAAAGCACCGTCCGGCCCTGGCTTGCCACATCACTCATTTTTCCCAGACATTTCCGCTGAAATTCCGCGTCACCCACCGCCAGCACTTCATCGACCACAAGAATTTCAGGATCAAGATGAGCAGCCACGGCAAATGCCAACCGAAGGTACATGCCGCTGGAGTATCGTTTTACAGGCGTGTCAACAAATTTTTCAACTTCCGAGAAAGCAATGATCTCATCCAGTTTGCTTTCGATCTCTGTGCGCTTCATACCGAGGATCGCACCGTTCAAAAAGATGTTCTCCCGTCCGGTAAGCTCCGGATGGAAACCTGTGCCGACTTCCAGTAAAGAGCCAACCCGACCATGGATCAGTGCGGAACCCTCTGTCGGTTCAGTCACACGGGAGAGGATTTTCAGCAATGTACTCTTCCCTGCACCATTACGGCCAATAATGCCGATGGCTTTACCTTCTTCCACTTTGAAACTAACGTTCTTGAGCGCCCAGAATGAATTTTCTTCAGTCATCTGCATGTGAAGACGGTTCTTCGGGTTATGTAAAAAACCGGTAAGGGTTTCCCTCAGCGTATTATACTGTCGGGTCGAAACACCGATGCGATACCGTTTCCCGATTTGATTTACTTCAACTGAATACCTTGCCACCGCAACCTCTCTAAATCAAGTCAGCAAACTGCTTTTCCATGTGCCGGAAGTAAAACAAACCACCAAAAAGAATGATCAGGGATATCAGTAAACTGAAGATCATGCTCTGAATCGGAATCTGCGTGTAAATACCCAAAAAAGCGGAGCGAAAACCGTTCACGACACCAACCATCGGGTTCAGGTTGTAAATGAACTGCCATTTCGGGTTCGTAATCAGGGAAGAACCGTAGGCGATCGGAGTAATATACATCCAAATCTGGCTGACGAAGGGAACAATGATCCCCACATCACGGTACAAAACATCCATTGCCGAAAACCAGAGACTGACTCCAAAGGAGGTAAGCACCGTCAGAAGTAAATAGTAAGGAATCAGCAGAACATAAATGTTTATGTGATAACCATATACGATCATCATGACAATCAAAATCGGAAGCGCAACGAAGAAGTCCACCAAACTGGCAAGAATACTGGAAAGCGGCAGGATCACGCGGGGAAAATAGATTTTTGTGATCATGTTGCGATTCGCCACCAGAGATTTACTGGCATTTCGCATGGAATTTTCAAACAACTGCCATGGCATCAGACCGGCCAGAGAAAAAAGCGGGTACGGGATCCCGTCAGATGGAACCTTTGCAAGGCCGCCAAAAAATATAGAAAATACCACCATCGTCATTACCGGCTGGATCACCGCCCAGGCAACTCCCAGGATGGTTTGTTTATAGCGGACCTTCAGATCTCTCCAGGTCAGGAAGAATATTAATTCGCGGTACATGATCAATTCTTTAATATTAACCATCTTCCAGCCCCGCGTCGGCTGAATTACCGTTTGGATTGTCTCTGATTTGCTCGTGCTCACGTCTGTTCCTTACTTAGTTCCGGACCCGGTAATTCAAACCCGGGTAAGAAGAACCGGCTCCATGTTTTCATAATCGTTTATTTTATTTTCAACACCTTCCGCATCCGGGTTTTCATAAAACAGTTTCAGCCCGACAATACGAACAACAGGAAATGCGTTTTCCTGACTTTCAAGAGTCCTCACACCTTTTTCCATACAGCTCAATTTACAAATCTCTTCAATGTCGCCGGTTCCTTCGATATAAATTGCCCCGTAGCCGTCTTCAGCGCATTGTTCCAATACTTTGTTCATTCTGCCGCGAATCAGGCGGTACAACTCAAAAGAACTGTGAATGTAATCTTTTGTGAGCTTTGCCCGCAGCAGGATCCCTTCCGGGGTGATAATATATCTCAGTTTGCGTTTTTCGCTTCGCTGGATCTTCACGAAACCTTTATCGATCAGGCGCTTTAAATGCCAATTCACCGTGCCGATCGCCACGTTCATTTGTGAAGCCATGGATGCCTGGGTCGCGTTGGGATTGTTCTCAATATTATCAAGTATATCAAGATCGCGATTAATATCAGAGTTTATTTTCTCAGCCATGCGAAGTAATAAACCTTAACTGCCTATCCTAAAATTCAATTGTTGAATTATACTCTTGTTTCCGAAAATTGTCAAACAATCGACCCCATGTTGCCTGTTATTCGGAAAAATCAATGATACAATAGGATTATGTCAGAAAGTTCTAACTCATTGATGATCATCGGCGGGGGGCTGGCCGGCTGTGAAGCCGCCTGGCAGGCCGCCAAACGGGGGATCCCTGTCGACCTTTATGAAATGCGTCCGGCCGTCTCCACCGGCGCACATACAGGGGGCGCTCTTGCGGAACTGGTCTGTTCTAACTCACTGGGGTCCAACCTCAAAGACCGGGCTTCCGGCGTTTTGAAAGAAGAACTGCGCCTGGCCGGTTCACTCCTGGTCGAGTGTGCGGAAAAGGCGGCAGTTCCGGCCGGCAATGCCCTTGCCGTCGACAGGAAAATTTTCTCTGCTGAAATTGAAAACAGGCTGCACTCCTCTCACAATATTCACATCATCCGTGAAGAAGTCCGTGAAATACCGGCGGACAGGCCGGTCATCATCGCCTCCGGCCCGCTGAGCTCTCCTGCCATTTCAGCCGAGATCACAAGACTGTGCGGAGCGGACAACCTGTTTTTCTTTGATGCGATCGCACCTATCGTCGAACATGACTCAATCGACCTGAGCATTGCTTATGCAGCATCCCGCTACAGCAAAAATGAGGACGACGAGGGAGATTACATCAACTGCCCGTTCAACAGGGAAGAGTATGAAGCGTTTGTCACGGAACTGACCGCTGCAAAGCGCATTCCGCTGAAGAGTTTTGAAGAACAGATCGAACAGGGCGTGGCTGCCGGAAAAATGAGCTTCTTTGAAGGCTGTCTGCCTGTCGAGATCCTCGCTGCCCGTTCCATGCAGGCGCTGGCCTTCGGGCCGATGCGTCCGGTCGGACTCATCGACCCTCGCACCGGGAAACGTCCCTGGGCTGTGCTTCAGCTGAGGCAGGACAACCTCTCCGGGAGCCTTTACAACCTGGTGGGATTCCAGACCAACCTGCTTCAAAAAGAACAGGAACGTGTCTTCCGCATGATCCCCGGGCTTTCCAACGCGCAATTCGTTCGATACGGACAGATGCACCGCAACACCTATATCTGCGCCCCCGGCACGCTGACACCGGCTTTGAACATGATCGAGCACCCACAGGTGTTTTTTGCCGGACAGCTCTGCGGAGTCGAAGGCTACATGGGGAACATCGCTGCCGGTCTGCTGGCAGGGATCAATGCCGCACGGACCATGCTGGGGAAGGATCCGCTGACCCTCCCGGAGGAAATGATCTCAGGCTCTTTGTTCCATTACATTGCAACAGCCGACGGGAAACATTTCCAGCCGATGAAGGCAAACTTCGGCATTCTGCCGCCGCTTGAAAACAGTCCGCGTTCGAAGCGGGAACGTTATCAGTTATATTCGCAGCGTGCACTCGAGAAAGCCGCCACAATTTTTGGAGAGGAGCTGTAAACCATGGAAGAATTCGTAAACGGTACCGTGAAGTGGTTCAACACCAACAAGGGCTTCGGATTCATTCTGACGGAAGACGGAAAAGAGGTCTTCGTTCATTACACGGATATCGCGGTTGACGGTTTCCGCAACCTTGCCGAAGGTGATCAGGTCACCTTCAAGATCACACAAACAGGGAAAGGGCTGCGGG
Organism: uncultured Leptolinea sp.; assembly: GCA_964459115.1. Classification (GTDB taxonomy): domain Bacteria; phylum Chloroflexota; class Anaerolineae; order Anaerolineales; family Anaerolineaceae; genus Flexilinea. The sequence continues at coordinate 96,943 of CAYWKZ010000001.1, forward strand.
CAGCCGAGGTAAAAAAGTCAGAATAAGGGATGGGAGATCATATATCCGATCAGTAAAAACAAAAAACTGACAACCGTGCCCCAGCCGAAATAGATCACACCAAAGCGAAAGGCCTCCCTTCCGATCACACTGCCGACGAACTGGCCGGCAAAAAAACCCGCTGTCGAAATCAGAATGTTGATCAGGATCGTGAAAACGTTGCCCCCGGTGATGACATGGAAAAGGCAGCCGTAAAACGCGGAAACCAGAAGAATGAAAAGAATAGCCTGAATCGTCATAACATTAGCAGCTCACACAAATAAAATGTTCAATCACTGTATTATTATATCAGTGATTTCGAATAAAGAAGGCATGAGATAATTTGAACACCGTCATCACCAAGCTGATCCCGATTTTTATTCTGGCAATGCTGGGGTTCTTCGCCGGGAAGACCCGTCTGCTTCCGGAAAACACGAGCGATGCGCTGTGCTCCTTTCTGTTTTATTTTTGTGCCCCGGCTGTTTCCTTCGCCAACATCATCACATCGGATCTGGAATCGATCTTCAACCTTCGCTTTGCGCTGGCGCTGATCGTCTTTGAAATGATCGCGTTTTTCTCGCTGATGTTTCTTTATAACAAGCTCTTTCACCTGGAAGGTGCAAACATGGTCATTCACAGCGTCTGCAGTTTTTACGGAAACATCTCCTATGTGGGCATACCCGTGTTTCTCACGCTCTTCGACAATGTCATCCCAAACATCATCACGATCCTGGTCCACGGTGTCCTGACCTTCCCGCTGGTCGTTTTTCTGCTGGACTGGTTTACCGGTCAGAAATCCGATAAAGGGGCATCCCACGCCATACAGACCGCACTGAAGAACCCGAACATCTTCATCCCCGCCATAGCGGCATTGCTGCTTTTTTTCAAGATCCCGGTCCCACAAGTGATCATCGACACTGCTGAGCTGCTGGGACGTCCGACCACGACCGCGGGGATGTTTGCATTGGGTCTCACCTGTGCGCAGACAGGGAGCCGCATATCATCCCCGTCTGTTTTTCTCCGGGCTTTGTTTTCCGCGCTTATAAAGCTGGTCGTCTGTCCGCTCATCGCCTGGACAGTTGGGAAATACCTGTTCAGGATGGACCAATGGTGGCTGACCTCACTGGTGATCATCGCCATGCTGCCCGCAGCGCTCAACGATTATATTCTCAGCCAGCGCTACCACAGTGACGAAGCCTTCGCAAGTATTTCCGTTTTGTTGTCGAATTTGCTCTTTTCCATTACAATCAGTTTGTATATCATGCTCATTGGGTTATAACCATTTTGAAGATAAACTTAATAAATTACTCGTAATTAGTATTGATTTGAAGGATGTAAAACAGCGAAAATGCATGCTGCTCATACACTATTCCTACAATTGAGTTAATTTGTAGGAATGTACTATTCATACATCAAATCATTTACTCCCCACTTTAGCCTTGTAACATTAATTCTTGACTTCCTCAACCCGTCGATTCCAGGCAGTTCGTGCCGCCTGTTCATAAGGATAGAACTTCTGCTGCTGGTGCATAATGCAATCCGGATTTGAACACATAACACCATATACATGCCACATGTCTGTTGGATGGCTGCGATATCGCAAGTCTTCAAACATTACCCCGATCTCACCACAGAATGGGCACGGTTTTAATTCTTCACCGACTATTAACATCATTTCTGTTAAAACCTTTCAAAAAATATGATATGATAATATAAAAATATTTAAGGTAACCGCCATGAATAATGAAAAACCCCTATTCTATACCTGTCACAGGTGTATAAGAAACTTTCCTACGAAAAAATGTCCAATTTGCGGTCAAGATGGAACTCCGATTTACTCTTCAGATTTAACTTTTGAACGACCGAAAAACAATCCGACGGATGTCGATGCATTTTTCAAAAAGATGGTAAAGAAAAAACCGGAAGAGAGCTAAGTCTCCTCCGGTTATTGTTAAGTAAGACTTACTCCCCACTGAGGATCATGTCGCACTCTTCCTGAGTGATCCATTTCCCAACGGCGGCGCGGACACGGGCTTCATTCC
>CAYWKZ010000001.1:99102-136501 GCA_964459115.1 uncultured Leptolinea sp.
CACTCTTCCTGAGTGATCCATTTCCCAACGGCGGCGCGGACACGGGCTTCATTCCAGAGACCGCGAATATAATAGTTGCGTACTTTTTCATAGTTCGGAGACATAATTCACCTCACTTAGAGTTCGATATCAGCCATCATGGCAATGAAATCCATGTTGGCGTTGATCCGCTGAAATTCAAGTTCATTCGAAGAATACTGACGGAAGATCAGATGATCTCCTTCTTCGTCAATAAAATGATTGCAGCAGGTGGTATTGACCTGCTTGACACCATCGATCGTCATACCGATCAGGTTGGAATCAGCAAGCAGATTATCATCGACCGGCGATTCCACAATATAGTTATTACCGTTCAAAGCGGCTTCGATCCTGGTTCCGTCACCAAGAATAATTACATGCGTTTCCATAAAGGTTTATTCCTTTCCGAAAAGTTCTTCATACAATGATTCCATGTTTTCGATCTGCTGCCTGCTCATCACCTTTCTGTGAGAGCCCATCCAGGAACGATACATGTTCACAATATCTTCTTTGTCACGTTCACCGTTTTCGACCATGACGGCAAGCTTTTTCAGCTTCCGGCGCATGGCGGACAAACGTTTCGTGTTAATTTTTTCGACAACGCGGCCTGAATCCGTAAGATAATACATATTCTGAAGAAAGTGGAAAGGCCTGTCAATGCGATAAATCTGAGATTTTTTATGGTTTATGTGCAGTCCGAGCTGAGCCGCATACTCCGTTATTTCCTCATAAATCTGATGCAAATATGCTTTATCCTGATGAATGACATAAAGATCATCCATATAACGGCCATAATACTTGAGACCTTTCACGATCTTGCAGTAATTGTCAAGCCGATGCGGATAATAGATACCGATGATCTGTGAAGTCTGGTCACCGATCGGAATGGATTTCCGCATGAACTTCTCGCCGGTTTTCGCAGATTCTGGAACATTCTGGTAATCCAAAGAGTTGAACAGATCCTTTTCACAGTTCTCATATTCATCATCAGTCATGTAAGAAACATCAACTTTGAAACTGTCAAAGATGTTTTCCAGAATCTTCCGCTGATCATCATTTTCCATAAATTCCGAAAGCTGTTCGAATGCGATATCATGAAGAATATTATCGTAGTATTTCGAAAAATCAATGATCAGAATGTAACCCTGATTCCCGAAATGGCGATAAAACTTGTGAAGATGTTCCTTTAACCGGTTTCTGGCAAAATGAACACCTTTTCCTTCCTGAGAAGCATAATTATCACGAATAACAAGCTTTTCAATCGCAGGGATCAGGATCTCATCGCACAACACATGACGAAGTGTACGGTCACGAATCGTGTTACCATTGATTAAACGGGTCTTTCCACGTTCAGAAATGATAAATTTTGTCATTCCCTGCGTTTTATAGACACCATTCATAATATCCTGGCGCAGCTTTGAAAGAAGCCCAATACGATGGTGAGACGCTTTCTGTGAGCTTGTCTTCCATTTTGAAGATTGGACAGCCCGTTTAAAAGCTTTTACAAGTAAATTTGCATCAAATAAATTAGTCATGCGAAAAAAATAACCCCTAAGAGGCCCTGTATAGAGCCCGTTATTCGTAAATAAGGGCATCAGGGCGAGTATTTAGCTTGTTCAGCAAGGATAATTTCTCCTTTTCTTTATTTCATCTACGGGACGTACCCTCATTAATGATAAAGAAAATCAGACGGACGCCATTCCAGGCGTTGGACGCATCGTTGTTGTTCGCGTTGCCGTTGTTGTTCACATTAGCAAAATTCGAAGCAGAGACTATTACCAGAAATTACCCTGTAAGATAAGTCAGTGTATAAAGTAAACATAATTTTTATATTCCTTTAACCGATTTTGTCGGATAAGTTCGAGTAACGTTTATCGTCAGAGCTCCTCCATTTTCTAATCAGACTGACCTCTTTCTCGATCATATCGACAGAAGCCATATATTTATTCACATTGATCTTTTTACCCAACGTGTCTATAATAAAATCCAGTTCCTGTTCAATACGACACAGATAACCGATCGCTTTATCCTGATAAAGACGGCGTTCAAACAGTTCCCGAGTGTTTAACGGTTCGATATTGTTCGCCATCTCAAGGCAGGCAGCAGCTTGTCTGACGTTATGAAGGATCTCGTCTCTTTCATCTCTCAGGACGTATTCATCCATATAATCCAACTTTCCATCTACAGCAAAATCGCGAAGAACATAGGTTGTCAGTTCTCTTCTGATATCTGTCATTTGAGAAATAACTTTAAAGTCAGATTCTTTACGCTTTGATTTTAAAACGCTCATAGAATACACCTATCTAAAATTCGCGGGCCGCCTGGACGGCGGCCGGGATAATTAGGATAAAAGAAAAAACGGACGGACGCCAAGCCAGGCGTGGGACGCAACGGTGACGTGCGCGGTGCCGAGGTAGTCAACATAAGCAAAATACGAAGCAGAGACGACGTCCCGCAGCCAGTAACTTTGCGATCTGTTAATTGCATACTGCGGCGCCACAGCAAACAGCGGGAACATCGGATAAGCTGTACCAATGTTACAACCAGTTCCGCCGGTAGTAATCGTAGAACTGCCCCAAATTGAGCTGCCATAAATCTGTACTTCCGATGGAATTTCAATTTGCGTTGAAACCCATTCCCAACCGCTTGCCTCACCACTGCTGATCGCGTTGGAAATCAGTTCTTTGTGACTGAGAATATTCCCGGAACCGAAAGCCGCCTGTACTTTTGACAGGCACTGCGACAGATAAGTAGAGCGCAGCTTTGTCGCTTTATACCCGCCTTCCGTCGTATTTGTGTCATTCATATAATGTGTGGTGGATCCGTCTGCGGACAAAAGGTTCTCATCCGGGAAGATCAGAAGATGATTCGTCGAGCAGGCTGCGTCACCTTTATTAATATAGTAATTGAATCCGGCAATCCGCCATGTCACACTATTGATTGACCAATAATCGCCAAGAAACATACCATCAAAGGTACCGTTCGCAATGCTCGCTTTTTGTGCAGCGGTGTAAGAAGTTCCGAGATTTCTTCCACCGAATATCTTATTTTTATTCAAGCCTGTACCGGCTCCACCGTTAGCGATCGGCAAAACGCCGGAAACATCGGCGGTCAGACTGGCCTGATTTTTACTCGCCAGAGACCCAAGACCGGCCAGATCCGCCTGAGCTTCAAGATCCCGGCAAAAATACTTCGTCCCGCCGGGCTCTGTTTGTATATAATCTGCATATTGTGTCATATTATTTGTCCTTTACATATTTAATTCAACCCAGCCGCCATGACTGCGGGCATAAAGTTTCCCGTCATCAGGAACATCCGATATAAATTGAAGCGGTGGGAAATTGAACAATATTCCATTGTTTTCAGGAATATAACTTGCGGTCACACCCTCACTGTTTTCAGAATTGACCACAACCCCGTTGTCGTCACTCTCATAAGCCAGGATATCATTGGATAAACTGATAGCATTATTTGCCGCTGCTGAAAAGGCAAACAGAACCCCGGAAGGAATATTCGGGTATATTTCCAGGATCTTATTGATCGTCTTTTCTGATTGATTTTGAAGTGAAGGAAATGTAAAACGAACTCCGCTATCTTCCGAAATATAAACTGATGTGATATCAGCGGTATTATCGGGATGAAACAAAATACCGTTATCTTCATCAACATAAGACAAAACGTCGGATTGGAATGTAATGGCATTTTGGGAAGCCGCATTTACAGCAAAACTGATTCCGGGAGGAAGATCAGGATAAATTTCCAGGATCCTGTCAAGAATCTCTTCTGATGAAACAGGCTTATTGATTATCTGATCAGACCTATAATCAATAAAATCCTGATAAGCCAATGCGCCGAGAATCGGTTTTACAAAATCTGTAAGATTTTCTTTGATATTGATTATGATTCCGGAATCATGATATCCCGGCAAATAGCTGAACCAATCAGAATACTCCTGATAAACATGGATCCCATTGTCTGCATAATACGCGATACCATCCAGTCTTACCGCACGAGATGTCAAACCAATCGCCAATTTCAAGCCTTTTGGAAAGTCCGGATAGATCCTGGTCAGAATATCAAGCAAATCAGCGGCAGAAATCGGTTTATTCAGCAGCTGGCCCGACTCATAATCAACAGAATCCTGAAATGCCAGATCTCCAAAATCAGGTTTCCCTGTTATCTGTGTTTCATAATCAGCTGTATTTTGATAAGCCAGCGCCCCGAGTTTCGGCCGGTTGATCAGATAACTGCCCCAATAATCAAGCTGCTCCATATAAGCCAGCGCCCCGAGAACAAGCGCACCTCGGATCTGGTCACCATTTGCAGAATGAGCTGAATATCCTGAAAGAAGAACATCAGGATTTACAGTATCTGCTGTAAGATCAATAAGAACTTCATCTCCATAAGAAACTTTACTAACTCCAGCCATGATACTAACTCCCTTCTGCTATAATCAGCAAACCTGAAGGAATCACAAGTCCGGTCTGGTTATTGCTCGTTACAACAGTTACTTCAGCCGTTCCGATAATAGAAGAACCGTCTGCAGCATGTGCTGTTATTCCTTTAAACAATTTGTCAGGAGTTACCGTATCAGCAGTGAGATCGATCAGATCCCTGCCATAATATGTCACTTTATTAATCGTGTTAGGCATACATACTCCTGTATTTAATAAAATAATCGGGAGCCAACAACTGACTCCCGATCACCATTTTGAATGAAATCAGGCACCGGCCTGCGGAGTTGTACCGATGGTGACGGTATAACCGCCCTGCGCATTGGAGGTTTCAGTGTACGGAACAGCATTGACCGTAAACTGAGTGAAATACAGGAAATCATCATCCTGTTCCACATTGTAGGAGGAAGGCAGGACAACCTGAGCAGAAGTACCCGGGGTGGCAGAGCCAACCGTGGCATGAGCCTGGGCGATTTCATCACCGGTATAAGTACCGGTTACACCAAGGATCTCAACACCGGTTTTAATGTTGGCGGCAATGATCTTGGCCTGTTCGGTGCTGTCGATAGCGACAGAACCGGAACCATCATGATAACCGGCAGAGATCTGAACGGTCTGGGCAACCGCGCTGATCGCAGCGGTCTGTCCGCCGATGTTCGGCATGGAACCTGTAACCTTGTTACCGTTGACATAAGCGGTTTTGGTAGCAAGGATCTCGGCTGCAAGAGCAGTAGCGTCGCTGGTATCGGCATCATAGGTGCAGGTACCCTGGACACGTTCGCCTGTCGGGAGGTGAAAATACACACCGGACTGAACGTCGGAAGCTGCGACATCATCAACGGAGATATCAATCAGTGTCTCCCCGTAGTAAACAACTTTATTAATAGGATGAGTATTATCGTGAACTGCCATAAGATTTATAAATCCTTTCAAAAATAGGGAATAAAAGTTTTGCCTGTTATCTCAGGCACCAATTGTGACGGTATAACCACCGCCAGGATTACCGGCCTCCGCAAAAGGAACCGGGTTAATAACCAAATTATCATAGAAATAGCAATATGCTGAAGGGATCGTCTGTACTTCATTTGATGGATCTATTTCTACATCTCCATCATAAATGATTGCAGCACTGGGAGTACCTGCAACCCGAATATCTTCATTCAGCATTTTTCCCGAAGTTTCCAGAATTTGAGTGTCGACAGCCGGTCTGACACTATAAGACCCTGTATAAGCCTCAACTGCGTTGACTTTGACATTTTCAGTGAGGGTTTTTCCCTCAGTTTCCAATGTCTGATTTTCAGTTGATGGATTTACACTGTAAGGTCCTTCATAGACTTCAGGAAGCTCAACCGCACGGATGATAAGATCATTCTCCATCAATTTTCCAGCTGCTGGAATAACAATATCAGCATCGCTTGGGGTTATATCGTATGGTCCATCATAGACCGGGATTTCCTCAGGAACCGCCGGTTTAACCGTAATATCGCCGGCCATCTTCTTCCCGTTTGTCGGAAGCACCTGTGATGCAGATGATGGTGTCACCTCGTATGGACCGTCGTATTCCGGAATTTCTTCTTTCGGAGAAGCATGAACCATAATATCACGATCCAGCATTTTGCCCTCTGTAGAAAGTGTCTGCTCTTCTTCAGAAGGAGTAACCTCATAAGGTCCTTCATATGCAGGATTCGGCCATACTGTGATATCGTCTGATAATGTTTTGCCTGAAGTAGGGAGCATTTGGAATCCGGAAGTTGGTGTTACGGAATAAGGTCCTGTATAAGGGTCTATTTCACCAGATCCGGGATGAACAATGATGTCACCATGCATCCGTTTCCCTTTAACATGAAGAATCTGGTCCTCATTTGTCGGGAAAATCTCATAGTCACCTGTATAGATCTGAGCAGGTTCTATTGGTATAAGCCTTCCGATCAATACGGGCGGATCCTTGGTTGGTGGTTTAAAAAATTCTCTTGCCATAGTTACACCTTTGGAATAAGAATAAAAGGACTGTCAGGGATAAATGTATAAACATCACCCCCTTGCAAAACAAGCTCCATGTTATAGTGATATTCACCAAACATCAGATCGCTTGTATCTTCCGGGAGAATTTCCAAAATCGGATCGGAAACAGAAATATATTTCTCGATCAGCGGTTCTTTATCATAGATATATTTTTTTAACCGAAAATGAATAATATCATCCGGCAGCAGTTCGTACGGAACATGATCTATTCCATACATAACTGAAATATCATAACGAGCCGTATCACCTTTCACGATTCGGATGACACGTCCTCTTCGAACAGTACATGACATAACGTGTCTCCTTTAAGCTTTGACTTCGCTCATTGTTCTGGATAATTCAATATGCTGATCATTAGTGAGATTAATGTTATAAAATGCAGCCGCGTAAATATAGGAATGATTAGCTACAACAACTCTGGTACCGCCTTTGATCCATGAAAAAGGATTTCCACTGCTATAACTTCGGCCACCCCAACTCCGCGTATTTGCAACTTTTGTTCCGTTTAGCCAAAGATCACTGACCGTTCCGGCTATAACGCCATTCGTTGTAGCATAAGTATCTGTCGCAAGGTTACCGCCATATTCTTCATAATGACCGGCGTATTCACCACTTTCGGCGAAAGTTATCATACCGATTTGGCCTTCACCGTCATACCAATCTTCTTCATCACCGCCGTGATGTCTATAGTCATTTCTGTTATATAAACTTAATGCAGGCAAACCCATTGCAGTTAATGCATAGTTGTTGTTAATACCGCTGCCGCCAGTATATTTGCCATAACAAATAACCTGTGTAATAATCCCACCGGCTTTGTTTAAATTCGCAAGATTAGTATTTGTCACCTCTCCGTCAAGAAGACCGTTTTCCTGATCCCATGACATATTCGAAGCAGAAAGGTTATAACCATGCCCGGTACGGTCGATCAGTGCATCCTGCTGATTTTTAGCGCCTTTAAATTGATATGCGGCAATAACATTATTCAGATTTACTCCTTTTGGAAGAAAAAATTCACTGGTATAAAACAGTCTTGCTACATTATCAATCCCAACGTAAGCACGTTTTACTTTTCTGGCAACTCCATCAACACCTATATACAATTTGCGTACACGACGTGCTGTTTCATTTGCGCCAACATAAGGACATTTTGTCATAAATACTCCTTACTCATAAACAAGATATAACTGACCTGTGTACAAAGGTGTTGACCCGGCATTAATATCCGTGGTGCTATATTGCATTGGCGGCAACCCGGTAATGTTCAGAAAACTAACGACCGGGGTCTCAACGGTCCCGACAACGTTTGTAATGTTGCTGTTAGCGATAGAAGTTACGTTTCTTCCGACTGTCACATATGCCAACGCATATTGTGTTATTTTGCTCGTTTTTGTCAAAGAAGGTCTGGCCGGAGAAGATGCCGGGTTTCCTTTTATAACTTTTATGTAATTCTGCCGATTATTTTTATTCACCTCAATAACAACAGCATCTATTCTGGTATATACAGTGTCCGCTGTCGGAATTGAAAGGCTAAGAGCAGAAGTGTTCCAGGTCCAGGTATGATCAAACCACGCACGCCCGGTATCGACTTTAACACTCATGCCACCGTTAGCAGTAACGTAAAATTTACTGCCAACAGATGAATAAACGCCATCAATGATAAGACCGTCATAAAAACTTGCAAAATCATCAGCGCTGTAAAGACGATCACTATTTACCGAGTTAAAATATCCACATTTTAGAGCCATTTATATTCCTCCTCATCCCAATCAATTTCTTTAAATGTGGGGATTATCGAAAGACCATTTTCATCGAAAGTGATCACCACTTCTGAAATATAAACAGCCTCTCTGTTACCGTATTCGTCTTCCAGCTGAACCTTATCCCCTACGTTATAGTCTGTCCGATAGGAATAAAGAATATCGGGGATAATGTCGCCTTCGAATCCGGTTTTTATTTTATGTTCTTGTTTCAGCTTTTTTTGAGCTTTTGTTTTCAGTTCGTCATCTGTCAGATCACCTTCTTTGTTTTCCTTCAGACTGGAAGCGCTCTCATGAGTTTCCCGTCTGGAAAATCCAGAAGGTTCAGTACCGCTTTCAGCAAAAACAGTCAGATAATTCTCGTCATCTTTAGACACAAACATGATATTCTTATAGTCTTCAACTGAAGAAAAATATCGACTGTTATTCAGGTTGTCATAATATGGAGAAAAGAGCACATCGCCGGATATGTCTTTTCCCTTATATAAACTGAAGGTATAATGGCCTGAAAGATCCATCAGAACCTTAAAGCCAATATACTTATCAGAACAGAGACCTGTAACAATGTCATAAAGACTGTCCTTGTCGTAGGTCTCTTCGATCTTCAAAGAAGTGATCTGGGAAGTGGTGTTTTCTGAAAAAGTAAAATTGCTGATCGTCCGGTTTGTGTCTGACGGACTGATCAGATTTTCATTCAACAGTTTTTTCACACCATTTTGAAGGAGAACATTGTCATCTTTCTTAAACTCTGTTTTCTTCAGAACAATACGCCGGTCCAGGATGATTTCAACAGACCGTCCGGTGATAATCATGTTGACATTGCCGTCTTCATCCTTGTTAATCTCTACTTTTTCAATGAGAGCAGTATGATCCGAATAGTCACAGGTGACAAATCTATCCTTTTGAAGCAAACTTTTTATAGATGCGTCGTAAACAACTTCCAATTCAAAGTCACCGGCCTCGTCATAACGATCTGACCAGATCAAAGAAACGTATTTTTCCACGACACCGATCATTTGATAGGAAGCATCATAAACATATAGAGCCATTTCATGGTTATACATATTAAATTGCCAGATATTGAACCGGGAAAGTTACATTTAAATTCACATTCTCAACATCAGTAGTGCATGAGAATGTAAATTCATTTTGCCCTGTCTGAATCTGAATCCATTTGGATACAGGCAGACAGGCATTCAGAATGTTATATGTTTTTGCATTCCGAATCAACTTTGCCGATTTCTGTCCTTTCCGTGTGTCGATGACGATCTGATCAAATTCCTGAATGGTACTTCCAACAATCTGTGAAAGTTTTAAATCATCAATGATGATATATTCTCCCCTTGTGACGTTATTAATCCGCAAACCGGTAATCGGACCTTTTGCTTCCAGATCAATCGTTATTCCGGTAACGACTGAACCATCATAGTCAATGATCGTTCTCGGATAATCTTTGATCCGTCCGAATTGCAGATCACCAAGTTCAGCCTCTTTGGATACTGCTATCACATGATAGCCAAGATCCTGTGTTGTACTAACCAGCTCGATTTTATAATCGACATCAGCGCTGATCGTATATCCTCCGGAGACATTAACGGTTTTTGTATATTGCGGAAGAGGCTCAAAACCTCTTGATTCAATTGAAAATTCGAAATGGAAAAGCGGATCGACAAAACCGACGTTGATCGATTTCTGTGATTCGTCTTTATTGAAATACGGATCAGCACAGAGGATCGAGATCTGGGCGGCTTCCTGTTTGGAAAAGATGTTGATCTCGTTGGATTCCACTACACCTTTGATCCAGAAGGTTCCGTGCTCATTGGTGACATAGAAAGTCAGCTCTGTTTTCGGCAGGAAATATCTTTGCAGCCGCCAGCGCAGCGATTCCACATCGAGCTTTTCTTTGTTGTCCTGATAAAAGATAATATCCATAACAATATTGCGCTTTGTAACATGATTATTTCCAAAATGAGAACCATCATATGTTGAATAGTCCTGAGACGCAATATCTATTTTTGGATAATTAAGCCCTGTAACGGAAGCAACCAGGAGACCCGTGTCTTCAGGCCTCCTGATGTCCAGATAAAGGCTTTCGCCAAGGTGATTAACTATTTTGAATGCCTTGATCATGTTTTTACTTCCTTATCATGCAGCGATTACAGTATAAGGCTGTGTTTTACTATCAATCGATTTCAATTGTGAGAATTGATTCTTTGTCTGCCGATAAATCTCAGCCCGGCTTGCAGCCTTCGAACCGACAATTTGCTGATTGAAATTGTAGGTGTTTCCGCCGCTGCTGGTTCCTTCGGAAGTTCCGGATTTCACTGATCTTGTGGTCTCCTGGTTCATTGACCTGGACGTCTGATCAATAATTTTGTTTATAATGGGCGAAATAATACTGGACTGCCGTTCACCTATTGAGAAAACAGCTTCTTTCGTCAACCCTACTTTGCCGCTTCCCATTTCAAAAACACTGGAAAGATGATCAATTTCGTTTTCCACAGCGGTTGTTCCTTTGACGTTAAGAGAGTCGGATCCTAAAAATGTTTCCAGTCCTTCTATGAATCCATCGGTATTTCCAAAAACATTACTGAAATAATCTTTGTACATTGAAACAAATTCTTTTGGAATATCCGACCAGCCGTATTTGATTCCATTCAGTTCATAAGATCCACCATTCGCAATCAAACCTTTCAATATTTCTCCGATTTGATATACAGGCGTCTCAGTACCTTTTACATCTGCCGTAAGAACGTTACTGCTCTTTTTGTTTGACGTTTCATCTTTTCCGCCATTGTTTGCTTCTCCGGATACACCATGCTGAGCTTCTTCAATGTTGTCAGCTGAAGATTCAACTTTCTTGCTGTAATCTTCGGTTGCAGTGGCTGCATTTTGAATGCTTGCAATGTACTGTTTCAGAAAACCGATGTCACTCTTTTGCCATACACGTCCTTTGGAATAAATGGGATAATTTGAACTTTCCAGCAATTTGATAAGATCCATGGCTTCATCTACCGAAAGATTTGCCATGTCTTCCATTGCGTTTGCTGCCGATCCGGCAGAGTCCTCTATCCCTTTTGTAAAGCCGTCTACAGCAAATTCACCGATATTGTAAAGTACCTTTGAAGGTGAGTGGATGCCAAGCGTATTTTTTGTACCATTTACAGCGGCATTACCAACCGACTGCCCGGCACCATAAGCTGAACTGACATTTTTCTCGATTCCCAGCTTCAGACCTTCCACGAAATATTCACCTAATCTCATGGCGGTCTTTGATGGCGATGCTGATTGGATTGCGTTCGCCGTTCCGCTGTTCATTAATCCGCCGAGTTGTGCGGCTAACGATGAAATTTCAGCTCCGAATTCCGCAATACCCTCGAGAAGTCCGTCTCGTATACCTTCGACAAAACTATAGCCGAGACCGTAACCGTCCGGAACGGCTCCGGCAATAATGGAACTGAGTTCATCGCAGGCAGCCTGAATTTCCGTGACAGTATCACTTTTCATTAAATCAGTAATACCGTTTGCGAAATCGGTCATAAATGTACTGAATTGATCTGCGGTTTCATCCCCGTCCATGGAACCTAACTGACTCACAAAATCAGTAATCCCCTGGAACATTCCGCTGAGCTCATCGAACTCACCTGTACTCAGATTTGTTGTGAATCCATCCAGAAAGTCCTGTGCAAAGCTGCTCCCGATCCGGTTACCTAATTTTTCCGTAAAGCCACCGCCGGGTTCGCCTTCTTCACCGATGCCGAACAACATATCCAGCGCAGAACTGAGTGCATCTTTTGAGTCATCTGAATTCATACCATCGGCGATCGATGAAACCAGTTCTTTCCCTTTTTCAGCACCGAAGGTTTGTGAAGCTTCACTGAATCTTGCAAGGATCCTTGTGGCAATTGTCGCGGCCATTTCAATGGCATCTGGTGTGGCTTCCATACCACCCGAGATCTGCTTTATGATCTGTACACCAACATCGAAGAACTTTTCCATAAAGTTTTCGAAGACAGTAAGCATGTCTTTGATGAGTGTTTCACTGGCTTCATTGGTTTGATCCGCATTTTGAATGATAGAATCTGCAATCACTTTGACAAATCCGGATAAAGCTGACGGGTTTGCCTCGGCAGCGTTATTCGCGGCATCAATCAGACTTTCTGCAACATTCATAAGCAAATTTGCTTTTTGTTCGTTGATTTCAAGACCATTGATTGCGTCTGCGAACGATGTGAACACATTACTTCCCGGCATTTCAGATGTGTCGGAATCATAGTAACGTGAAAGCTTTTCGACAAGTTTGTCAGTTTTCGAAACATGATCCTTTGAACTGCCTGACCGACTCAAGGATCCCTTGGCATCACCAAATTCGCCAATGCTGACCGTATCAGTATCGTCTCTTAAAATATCGAGAGCTTCTTTGATTCCTGTTATGGCTGCTTTCAAAACTTCGATACCATTTGGATCATAACTGAAATCGTTGATAGCTGTTGTAATGTTCGTCAGAATGTCAGGAACCACATCTTTGAGTCCGGACGTCTGATAACTTTCAAGCTGACTGAACACAGGTTCAAGGGCGTCAAATTGACTTAATCGGTCGCCGTAATCTTTGATTCCCGGATTTTCTTCTGTGCTATCACCAAGAATAGCGTCGTTTATGGCAACCACAAACCCACGGATGCTTTCACCTAATTCTTCCGGTTTGCTTCCGACAACTCTGTTGATAGCCGCGGCAAAATTGTTCAGTTTCATACGCAGCGTGTCAAACGCTGCAAAATCCGGTGCTTCATCTGTTCCTTTTCCGCTTAATATTTCACTTGCACTAACAAGATCCTGAGCAATTTTGCTGAAATATCCCGGAAGTTTTTCATAAACGTCATTCGCTCCGATCTCCCAATCGTAATTGGTTTTCTTGACGGAATCACCGGGTGCAAAATTAAATTCACCCTTTAGCGCGGAAATGAACGAGGTTACTGAATCCAGCTTATCTTTGTCGACAGCGAAAGAAGAAATCGCCTGACCGGCCTGTGCAAACACATCCTGCTTACTGGCCAGGTCTTCCATCCAATTGGTGTAGGCTTTCAGGTCCTCGATCTTCGTGTTGGGAGAGAACATATCTATAGCTTCAGTCAATGCGCTGATCAGTGTGCCGAATTTGTTTGGTACACCTGCTTCAAATTCGTAACTGTAGATTTCCTGAACAGAACCAAAGAAATCCCGAACGTGATCCATGTTCGTTCTTGCTTTTGCCGAAAGTTTCCCGATGCTGTCATTAATGATTTCTATCATTTTTTCGAGATTACCGCTGAACCTGGATTCATTGAAATCATTTTGAATGCGCATCAACTTCTTTACAACATCCGTAAACGTGTTGATCGTTTCCGTAGCCGGAGTAAGTGTGTTCGCACCGTTATCCTGATTTACGGAAGAAAGTTTGTCCAGTCCACTGGTTATATCCATAGCGGCTTCAGTGAACCCGATCGCTTTCATATCGGTTTTCAGCAGTTCGGAAAGACCTAATATGCTGTTTGAAATGTTCTCGTCAATCGTTGCACCGGCAAGCTGCTTATTTAAATCATCGATAAATTTCTTGACTCTGCCCGGCATATCTTCCAATGCACCGAGGTTCAGATCCTCTTTGCTCATTGTGAAAGGTGTGAATATGTCGGTTAATTGATGAACCGTATCTAAATCATCTTTATAAGTAGTATTGATTTCGTCGGCAAGTCCGCTGATTTGTGCCAAAGCACCGTGATAATGTCCGATCAGTTGTTCAAAGGTCATGAACGTCGTGCCATCATTTACAGGCATAACGATTCCGGCCATTTTTGTAATAATACTGATGATTTGATCAATTTTTTGCATGTCAATATTTTCAGTATCATTATTCACCTGACTGATGAAACTGCTGATATCGGGCATGGCTTTAACAATATCGCCCATAAATCCGGTAAACGAACCGCTGTAATCTTTCCACCAGGTGTAAATGCCTCCTGTTGCCGGAACATTAACTTCAGCTAAAGCTGTGAGCATCTCGGCAAGTACGGTTGTTTTTAATTTTCCGCCGTAGCTTTGGAATTGGATATCATTTGCTCTGGTGACAAATTCTGTTATGTTTCCGATCGACGTTTCCAGATCTTGTGCAAAATCGGTCATGGATTGTTCTTTCCATGACAGAACTGCCTTAAAGAATGGAGCATTTATATCCAATTTAAAATCTTCACCGGTGTCAATATCACCAATTTCTTTTAACGATTCGATCGCAGCATTTGCGTTTCCGTTTACAGGAGTCAGCGCATTTAAAGCTGTGATTGCTTTTTCAATTTCGGTAGCGGCTTCGTTGATCGCCTTGGCAAAGTTCAAAAGCGGATTATCACTGGCAAGAGGATTCTCCATGATCCATTGCTGATCTTTGCTGATATCGGAAAGTTCTTTCAACGCACCGGAAACATCCGTTAATTTGTTTGTGTCTTTGTCATCAAATGTTCCAAGAAATTGTTCGAACCCGGTTGAAAACGCTCCGAGACCGTTACCGAATGCTTCCAAACTTTTAAAAATCGGAATCTCTTCACCGTCATCTCCGAATGTTGAACTGATAGCCTTCGTAACTCTTGCGAACAGATCGGCCCAAATCACTTTGTCAAGCGAATTAGCCACACCATTCAATGCAGAAACAATGTCAATATCTTTATATGTTTCAAGCATTTTGAAGAACGGTTCCGCATTTGTGGCAAATTGTGCCATTGCGGTACCGACTGCCGGCATAGAGTCAGCAACGCCTTCCCGAAATCCGCCGATAATAGATCCGAAGAATTTTCCGAGTGCACGGCCGATAGAACCGAGAAAATCCCCGCCGCTGTTCATTAAATTGGAAACACCCTCAATTTTGTATAATGCGCCGAGCGCAACCAAAACCGCGGTAATAATACCAATAATTTTTAATATTCCAGCCGCGGCACCAAGACTGATGCTTGCGCCTGCTTTAAGTACTTTTCCGATCGCAACAACTGCAACAACCATTGCACCAAAAGCAGCACCGATTCTTCCCATTTGATCCCACTCAAAGTCAGCGAATGTTTTAGCGACTTCTGCAAACAATGCTACCGCACCTGCAATAACAAACAAACTGGCTGCGTTCAACAAAGTCCCAAGATTTCCGCTGGAAAGACCCCATTTGCTGATTAACGTGAGAGCACTGAGCAATCCAACTACACCTGATGCTGCTTTTTTCATTTGATTGCCATCAAAACTTGCAAACGTCTTTGCAGCATCAGCAAGTATCCAGATACCACCGGCAAGTGCAAGAATGTTTACAGCATTTGTCCAGGATGGTACTTTTGCACCCATGTTCATTACCGCAATACAAGCTGAAATAACAAAACCGAGTGCAGCAATAAAAACTCCGCCTTTCCGGAGATCAGCATCACCCACACCGCCAAGTTTTTCGATCACCTGACCGATGATAAGCAATCCTGTTGCCATCGCTAAAAAGTTTGCGCTTGCAAATTTTGTGTTTCCTCCGGATATTCGGTTCGCAATTGAAGAAACCATCGTTAGGGCGCTTACCATAGCAACAATATGCCAGGTTGTGTCAATACCCTTTTGCATTTTCTTGTTGTCAAGCTCACCGAGTTTTATCACTGTCTCGGCAATCGATTTGATCGCTGTACCGAATGCGATGATCATTGCCGCTGATCCAAGCTCTTTGACGCTAAGCCCTAAGAATCTATTTACAACACCTAAAACTGCTGTAAATCCGGCGAGCATCAGACCGATCATCCCGGCGGCATTTCCACCTCGTACTAATCGTTCCTGGTTTAATTTTCCCAATCCTTCAATCGTTTCGCCGATAAGTTTTATTACAACACCGAACGACAGGATCGTTACAGCAATGCCAAACGTTCCGGTTCCTAATGCGAATCCTTTAAAAGAAGCACCATTAAGCAAACTAATCGCGCCGGCCGCAACTCCAAGCCAGGTGATGATGGTCCGTATCATACCGGTGGCCACTTCAAATCTTTTCTCGTCAACAGAAAGAGTCATGATTTTCTCAACGGCATTCACAATGATTTCAATGGATTTTCCAAACGCCATAATTGTCAAGGCTTTTCCAATTCCGCCGAATAAGAAACCACCGCTCAATCCGGCCCAGAATGAAGCGTTTCCGAGCATGTAAATCAGCTTGGACATTGCATCGACAGCACTTTCTAACCTGCTTGACGGAATCGCTGCAAATGCCATAACGCTATTTTGAAGGATTTTTATGGCGCCTGACAATGCCAGAATCGTTTCGGCGGCAGCCGCGTTCTTCCATGAACTGTTTGTTAATCCGGCCAGGAACGAAGCATCACCGAGCATGTAAAGCAATTTTGAAATGCTATTGATCGACTTCTCCAATTCCTCCGGAGAAACGGTTGCCAGTATGGTCAGATCTTCTACTGCGTTATAAAGAATCCGAATCGCGGCGGCAAATGCCAGAATCGTTAAAGCAGTTCCACTGAACATGTTTCCGAATGTCAGGAATCCTGCCATGAACGACGCACCACCTAACGCAAGAATCAGGTTTTGAACCGCTTCAATGCCTTGCTGGAACTTAACTTTGCTTGCGGCAAGATCAGAAAACTTTCCTACAGCGCCGACGAGAAGATCCACAGCTTCCGCAATTCCTTTTGCCGCTTTTCCGACATTCCGGATCGCGATGCTCATTGCAAGGATCAAAGCAATAACTTTCAGAATCTGTCCGGCCCCTGACAAAGCGATCTCAAACTTTGTGCTTCCCATTTTGGAAATCAGAAAACCGATTCCGACCAAAGCACCTGCAATAGCTGCAATTGTGATACCTGCTTTTATCAGATCTTTATCATCAATTCCGGCAATAAGGTATAAAGCTCCGGCAACAATACCGATGGCAATGGCAAATTCCATTACAGATCGTGCTTTGAGTTCCCGTTTTGTGTCTTTTAATGGCGAAAACGCGTCAACGAGTGATTCCAAATCTTTTCTCAAAGTGGAAGCTACATTATCAAACTTATAGGTTTCAACAACTTTTTTAAAATTGCCTAATATTTTAGCGAGATTAAACCCGGTAAGTGATGTAATGAACTGCGACAAATTTTGCAAATTAAAACTTTTTGCAAAAGTCTCTGCCATTGTTTGTAACAATGGTTTCGCCCAGTTCCAGAATTTTTCAAGCCTGTTTTTAAATGCTTCAATGGTGTCCGCATTTTTACCACCGCCGGATAAATCAATAGTTTCTTCCGTGGTCTGCGATGACGTTTTTATCAGATCCCGTATTTTTTCGAGCCAGCTTCTGAACAGTTCTTTTCTTTTTCTGAAACCTTCTGCAAGATCTTCTATAAAACTTGAATCTTTATTATCTCCGAGAGCACCTTTAATTCCCTTGGTTTTGTTGCTTTCTTTTTGGAATAAAGATCGGATTGTTTCTCCGATTCCGGAAATCTTCTCACGCAGATTTGAAACGAATTTACCGATTCTGCTTCCACTTAAATCAATTCCAAAAACTTTTTCAACAAAGTCGTCAGCTTTACTGTGTTTTCCTTTAGTTCCGTATTTAAGTGTTTTCCAAAACGTCGAAACACTTTCTTTAATGTCACTGAAAAGAGTGCTCCCTTCGGATTTAAACGAAGTTTTGAATTTTTCTGTCGCGGCTTTAAAAGCTGCTTTTACTCTCTCTAATTTCGGTTGGAACTTTTTGAATCCGTCTTGTATTTTTTGGATAAAATTGCTGAAAAACGATTCAACATCGCTCCAGCCTTTGTCTTCACCGAATATTTTTTTGAAAACTTTTCCAAGTGTCTCACCAAACCCGGAGGCTTTGATCTTGTCTCTGAGCCGCTGGTAATCATTTTTTATCCCATCCCACAAAGCGCTGAAAAGGTTCCAATCCTCTCCGTGGGATTTAACCCAGCGCTTTTTGAACTCTTTCAAACTTTTTACCAGTGTATCAAAGACGTTTTGTTCTCCGTTGTAAAGTTCACCCCAAATGTTCTTAAATTCAGAAACATATTTCCGGACTTTTGATGGTACAAAAGCACTTGAAAATAAGTCGGAAATAACATGACTATAGTGTTTGGTTTTTTCGGAAACAAAATTTGTATATTCTTCGATTCCTTTTGAAAACAATGACAAGGCCTTGTTTACATAGGCACTGTTTTCAAAACTTGTGAACAATCTCGAAATCCGCAGAGATGCTTTGTATGCCGTGTCAAAAATGTTTTTCGATGCATTTTTTACTTTCGGAATCAAATTATCAAAGCTGTTCCCGAGCATTGCGCCGATGAATTTTTTTCCGATATTTCCAACAGTCTTGATAGGCTGCACCAGATTGGCGGTCATGGTTTTCAGCTTTTCGGCGTTTGCTTCGGATAAAGAAAAAGCATCCGTTAAATTGTAAAACTTCTTCAAAAATCCTCTGAAAGATTCGGGATCAAGCGAAAATACGGATTCTAATCCTTCCCGGACTGATGTTACTCCTGTGAATACATTCCTGAGAACATTTTGAAGGGAACTGATCAAAAGATCCCGTCCGGAAAGTTCATCCAGTGAATCGATCAAATCACGGTTTCCGTCTATAAAATCTTTCCAGGTTTCGGAATAAGTTTCCCCGACTTCTATGCCGACAGCTTCCAGGTCTTCCAGCTCAACTTTACCTTTTTTCGCAAAAATATTTACCAGCTTTTGTATAGCCTGAGCATCGTAACCAAGCTCTCTGTACTTTGTAAAACGTTCTTCTCCGACATCATATTTACCGGCAAAAGTGTCGTTTACAATTTGCTGTATTTCTTCCAAAGTATGAACGGTTTTGGTAATTTCTTTTCCGGAAAGTTCATCAATAGCACCGCTGATCCATTCCATCAGAAGTTTACCGGAAGGAACGCCAAGTTCAATCGCCCTGGAAAGACTTCCGTATTCGGAAATAAGACTGTCTAATACCTTCTTATTTTCTTCATTTTTTTCGATAGAGCTGACAATATGATTTTCGAATTCTTCAACAGAAAGCCCGGCTTCAATGATTTTCTCTTTTAGCTTTGAATAACTGGAAACCATTGTCTCGTGCAAAAACTCGTTTCGTTTTTCGCCGGGAGTTGCAAATACAGGGAAAAGTTCATTTGCAAGATCGGTAAATAATTTACGGGCCTGCTCATAGTTCCCGAAAATGTATTCAAAAGTCCGCATCCATCCGGTGCTGACAGCATCCTTAATGGAGTTTACAGCTTCCTCAAACGATTTTGCTTCCTGTGCTGCCAAAAACCATTTATAGCCAAGCGCATCAAACTCTTCTCCGGATTCTTCTGCTTCCTTTCGCATCGCTTCCATCGCTTTGGAAACAGTGTCATATTCATCTGGATGTTCATCCATGAACGCATAAACTTTGTCTGTAAATTCGGAATAGCGTTTCAATGTTGCGATCAGCAGTTCGGAATCAAACCATCCGGTACTTAGTGTTGAACTGAAATTTTTGGTAGATACTTCCTGCTTTTTACCGATTTTTGTGTAATATTTGTCACTTTCTTTTGTGAGTTTTCCGATCGCGACACCGGTATCGAGAACAGTTTGTTTGAATTCCACTGTTCCCATATTGGCAAGTTCAATGGAACGCCAGTCTTGCAGCTTCACGGAACCGACACCAAGTGCCTGTGAAAGATTATACATGGCACGGCTGGCTTGCTGTACATCTTGACCGGATGTGGCTGCCCAGTTCGAAATACCCTGCATCGCGGTAACCGCGTCTTTCAAATCGACACCGGAGGAAGTAAATTTGCCGATATTGTTCACCATATCAGCAAAGTCAAAACTCGTTTCATCAGTATACCAGTTCAGTTTGTTTAAAGCGCTTGACACTTCGTCAATAGATTTTCCGGTCGCAGCCATAATGGTTTGGACGGACTTGGTTTTCATCGTGTATTTGTCCCAACCGGATTGCATTTGCTTTATCTGCAGCATCGACTGAATCGTATTACCGACTACACCTCTCAGGTTATCAAACTGTCTGCTCGCTTCTTTGATGAAATATACATTTTTAAATGTGCTGAATAAATCACTGAAGCTGTCTGATGCAGCCTGCGCGGATTTTTTTACATTTTTTAAATCTAAACTTTTAAAAGCGTTTTCGAGTATTTCAACACCATGAACGCTGTCTTGAAAGTTCAGATTATTTTTCAGAATTGCAATTGATTCTAAAGTCGATTCAATATTTTTTTCAAAGTCTTTATTATCGAATCTCATTTCTACGGTTCGTTGATCAATTACTTCGTTCATAATGCAATAATCTCCTCCCATAGATCTTTAGAAATTTGATCGAAGACGGGCTGAATTGCCGGTGAAATATAGTGCCTTCCCTGAATCCAGCAATGGCCTTTACGGCTGTAATGCCCGGTGTCCAGGATGATGGCAATATTTTCACCATTTTGAATGTTTGTATTCTCATATTGGATAGACAAATAATGCCCGTTCCCTCGTGTAATTTTATAAGTCCATGAATTTGCCGTGAGACCTGTTCTCTTCGGAGTAGCAGACATAAGAGCATCAAGACCCAACTGTGCATATTCATTTGCTTTTCTTATTTCAGCAGCTTGTTTCAATCGTTTTAGATAGTTATTGGTTTTCCTGAAATCACCCTTATGTCTGAACTCTATTGGCATAATGACCTCTCAGCGGTTTTCCAGAATTTGTGTTTCGCCGTCATTGGCAGCGATCCACACTGTCATAACGCATTCACAAAATTCCAGATCACCCTTCTTTTGAGATTTTCCTGTGCATTCAACTTCGGTTCCATATGGCACAACGAATTTCTTTGTGAAATTGTCATAATGGCAAAATGCTCCGGAAGGTGCCACGATTTTTGCCGGACCTTCCTGTAATTCGTCTGCCCCGATCAGGTTTTCTTCTTTTTCATTTTCAGAAGAATTCGGAATCGAATCGTCAACGGACATCAATGGAAGTTTCATCGGATCGAAATGCGATCGGTAATCATTCCATTTTGTCCTGGCTTCGAAATGCAAATGAGGACCGGTGGAATAACCTGTATTTCCGGACTCACCGATTTTTTCGCCTTTTCTTACTTTTTGACCGACAACTACAGAAATTAAAGAAAGATGCGCGTAAAGCGTCGCACAATCATCACTATGTTGGATGGTTACCATGTTTCCGTAACCGGTTTTATCCAATCCGGCAAACATAACAACGCCGCTTTCAGAAGCCAAAATGTTTGTCCCTAATGGGCATCCGTAATCGATTCCGGTATGGAAATTTGTGGTGACGTTCTCTCCGTATTTTTGTGTTATCGGCCAGTCGTTTGTGAACGGTTGCCTGAACATCAGAAATTGTCTCTGTCTGTAGGATTATTGAGGATACCAAATCCTATCAATATGACCCCGATCGCGTCAACAATGGTTTTGAAAGTGCCTTCTTCAATGCCCCATTTTTGGGTCAAACCGAGTGAACTGCAAATCGTCCATGCGGCGCCGAGTACCGAAACCCATACCGCCCAGGATTTCCATCGTGGTTGTTTATTTTCCGGTTCCATTTTTACCTTCTTTCATTTTTGTAAGTTCATTTATCGTTGTCTCCAGTTTTGTTTCAAGAACCAAAACCCTGTTAGACAATTCACGAAAGTCAGCTGTGGAAGCTCTGACATCTTTCTGCAAATCTTTCAGCAAACTCATCACCTGCGATAATTGAACACGCACTTCGGTCATTTCTTCGGATTCACGTTGCGCGTCTTTTCGTGAAGTTAATAAGAAGTTCCTCAAAGCAAGATAAACTGTGATTATAGATAAAATAATGTTTAATAATGTTTGTGTATCCATTATTACCCTGCCGTATTCCATTCCTTTTTTCGTCTTTCGTTTTCACTCTTATAATCAGATATGATCTCTGCAGTGCTGCGTTTTTTATTTGATTGGTTGTTTTTAATACCACAAACACGAATCAATGTAAGCAGCCGGTTCAAATGCCATTTTTGGCATTCAAATGGAATATTGGCTTGAATCATCCAATAGTAAATAAGCTCGGAAGTTATTACATCTCTGCTCGTACCTGTGTCACGATCATTTAAATATGTGGCACTCATTGTGTCGTTGATGTAAGCAAATACATCCTGATAGTTACTTACTGATAAAGACAGGTAAACGTTTGGATCAACATTTTGTGTCAAAGTCATACATTTGACATAGTATCGGATTTCTTCGTCAGTGGGTTCTTTGTTGAAAGTTTTTATAAACGATTTATGGTATTTCGCCTCCCACTTGGAAATCGATACCAAAGAATGCTCCAAACAGAGTGTCTGTTCTTTTGTGTCTACAAATTGTTGTGTTCGTTCATTCCAATATTCTCTTTCAGGTACAACGATTTGGAGCATGATTCTTCCATTTCACATATTTGCGGCAACGATTTCCTGTCTGTTTTGAATGCTTTCAGGAAGAATACCTTTAACAAATTCAGCTGCTTTTTTGGAATTCGATGCCAGTTCCATAAACAGTTTGTTATATGCTTCGGTGTGAGAGAATTTATCGGACAATTCTTCTGATTTGTTGAAATATTTTCCGTCAGGTGATTTTTCACCATACGATTTAAGGATCAGTTCCTTGAAAATTTTCACAATCTGTGTATCTTCACGCGCGTCAACAATGCTGTTAAGCATAGCTGTCATACCACCGGGCGTTGTGAGCTCCATTTCAGAAAGTTCTGCTTCGGAAAGATGGAAACGAAACGTTTCTTTTCTTTCGTTGCCGTCATAATCTGTATAAGTGATTGTATATTTAAACATATTGTTCTCCTTTTAAAATGAAGAGGGGGGGCTAATCGCTCCCTCTCTCAAAAATGTTGTAAAAATTTATTAGTTTGACTTGATGATAGAATAAATTTCATCCGGAAGCGGCAGACGTGCTTCAACAGCGGCAGCATTGACTTCGTAGTAATCAGTATTCGCAGCAAATGATTCCCCCGTAAATTTTGTATACGTGGAACCGGACTTGGTATAGTAAGTCTTGGAAGAACTTGGAGTCGTATCGGCTGTTTTCTTATAAGTGGCTTCAGTACCGTAAAGAATCGTTTCAATAGCTGAAAGAATAGTGGAATCGACTTCCGTTGAATCAATAGCAATATAAGAAGTCGGTTCAAAACCTTCCAGAGAAACCGGAGTGGTTGTAAATTCCCAGCTGAACGGTGACGGTTCCGGAGAATCGTTGATGGTGGAATGCTGCCTTTCTGACGGCGAAACTCTTGCACCGTAAAACAGGTTCAGTTTGTAGCCATAAGACTGCCCATCAACATCATTGCCCTTCACACTGCGGTAGCAGAAACCGAAAGCCTTACGGGACTGCTGACCGATGACAACACCATCCGCCAAAGAGGCTTCGCCGTTGCACTGTGCAAAACTTTTCGGATAGCTGTAGGCCTCGATCGTTCCGCCAAATTCTTCAGCGGAATAGACATTCAGATAGTTAATATCATCTGCGTAAATTTTGGTAGGTTCAGCGCCGGAAGGGCTCTGGGTAACGGACGACAAACCGTTCCATGCTTCACCTTTAGGGTAACTTCCGTCAGAAGCCTGAGGATAAACCACACCTTTTCGAACACCGATCTCATAAAAATGCTTACCGATTTCATCCCATTTCAAAAGTTCGCTCATAATAGTCTCCTAATTTAAAAATATCCGTATAAATCAAACACATAATGATTTAAATTTTCCGAAATGTAAAAATTCCTGAATTTGCATTGTGGGATTTTGCAAATTTTTCTGAAAAGTTCACTATCCGGATTTGAATCAATAACGATTAATTCGTAATAAAAATCCTGTAAATATATGTCATCATCAGCGTATTCATTCTTCACATTCCTGATGGAATAAATAATGCACGGGTAACTTATTTCAAGATTTTCCGGCGGCTGGAAGTATACACGTCTGCATCCGGCAATTTTTTCAAGCATCATTTGCAGATCAATTCTCGTTTTCATGGTATATTCCACCCGTTTTCAAAATTAATCGTGGGTATGAAACTTCAACACTTTTGATTTTCCATTTCATACCCTTAAACACAACATAACGCATTGAGGTGATATTCTCATTGGCGAAAGGATCGGCTACGATACTGATTTCATTCGCCAGGTTAATGTTCGAAACAACCGTTGAATTTCCATCAAGGTTACCTGAAAGTCTTGTCAGTTCTCCGTAATATGGTTTTTCAATGGATTCCTCTACCCAAACCCCCGGAGCTTTTTCAACAGTTTGTACGTAGCCGATCATTCCGTAAAATTTATTCATTTTGAATGCTTACGCGCTTTTAAGAGTCAGACCCTTCAGTGTGTAAACACGTTCGAGAGTGTCACCGTCGCTGCCGGTCACAACAACCTTGATCGTCTGGCTGGTGTTGCGGATCTTGCCAACCCAATTCATATCAGAATCAAGTGCGACTGGACCGGAAGTACCGCCAACGATCTCAACAGTAGCGCTTGCACCGGTCGGGATGCTGAACTTCAGAGCCAGGAAGTTACCGTTCTGCAGGTCTGTATCGCTGCTGAATCCGGTGAAGTCCTTAACATAATTCAGGTAACCTGAAATTTCATCTTCAGACACTGTCACGTGATGCTGAAGTTCATTGACTTTCTTTCCGAGGATTTCCTTATCCTTGTCTTCAGGAGCAACGGTCAGAGAAACCGGAGCGCCTTCACAGAATTCCAAAGCAACCGCGGAGAACGGTTTGATCAAAGCGCCGGAGAAGCGGGTTTCAATCAGGTATTCGTATTTGTTGTAGTTAATGTCGAAGTCGTCGAACATGTTAACTTCACCGCCCTTGTCAGCGCCAACATTGTAGTCGCTCAGGTTCACATAAATACCTGCCAGTTCATGCACTTTATTGCCGACCATGCGGGTAAGGTTCTCAAGGATCGGAACAGTCACGATCTTGGAAACGCGCAGCGCTACACGAAGCTTTTCTTCGGTATCATAAATGATGCGCTGGTTCAGATCTTCCAACAGAAGCATGGAAGTAAGGTTGTCTTCAGTAGTGAAGAAGATCGGATTGCCAGAACCCTTATACAACTTGCGTGATTTAATAGCAGCACGAATAAGAGCTTTGGCTTTCGCGTCATCGGTGGCATTGCTCGGAACAACGATTGGATACTTCACAGTGAAGAAATCATCATCTTTCCAAATCGGACGAACTTTGTCCTCGTCGATCTTGAGACGATCCAGGGTGCTTCTGCCGTCACCGACAAGAATGGCACGGGCGATTTCTTCATCCAGCATCATGCGCATTTCTTTCTTGACCCAGGCAACAACATCAATGTCAGTAATGTCAATCAGATCATCACGATCAAATTTCTGAAGCTTGTAAACGGTCTTCGGTTCGGTGGTCCTCTTCAGAAGAGCGAACACTTCTTCTTCCTTCCGGTCACCTTTAATATAGCCGTTTGCGCGTGCTTCATCCATCGTGATATCAGCAAAAATAGATTTAACTCGGCTGAACGGGGTATGTTTTACACCGCCCATAACGGAACGTACCCATTCCATATCGCGCTGAACAAAGATCGGCTCATTGTTCAGGTTTTTCGCATCCGGGAACAGATATTCAAGCTGATTAATGCCATGGGCAAGGAACGTTTCTTTCAGAGATTTTCCGTTCTTCGCTTCGGTAACGATATCCAAAAATTCTGCATGAGTCAGAACATTATTATCATTCTGTTCGTTCTCATTGTCTGCACTGTCAAACACATTATGTTTCATTGAATCTTCCTCATTGTTTTTCTCATTTTTTTGTTCCCCGACAAGATTTCCCATAAGCGCATACATCACACTTTTCTGTTCGTCATTCATAGAATTGATGACATCACCAACGGTTTTGTTGTTTTCATCTTTCTTTTCTTCCGGGGATTCCTCTTTGGCGCCTTCACCATTTTCATCGGCACTATCATCACCTTTATCACTGTGCTCAAGATAAAGCGGTTCACCGGTATAAATGATCGCCTGATCATCAAATTCTTCACCGTGATAAATCACATTATCGATATAAGCACCGGGATTCGCAGTTGCTAAAACAAGACTGACTTCACGAATATTTCCGTGAACAACATTCGATCCGTCTTGCTGCAAATTATTTGCAAAAATGGACATACCGGAAATGTCACCATGCTGGACATATTCTTTCGCATTCTTTCCGGCAGTAGTTCCATTTAAATAGCAATATGCGTAAACACCGTTTTTCCGATTTTCAAGGAGTGCATGCCCTAAAATATTATTCGGGTTATTATGCTGGTGGTTCCAGACAAGCGGAACTTTGGAACCGTCACTGTCTTTGAACGCATCCTGCATAATGATCCGTCCGTCTGAGCATCTCAAATTGTTTTTAGTTGCCCAGCCGCTGAAATCATAATTTTCTTTCATATTGCACCTAACTGAACATTTGTTCTAAATTATAAGATAAAAAAAGAGGCTATGTTTCGTTTTGTTCTTCATTTTGAAATTTATTTTCATTTACTTCTCTAACCTCCTCTGTGTTTTTATTCAGGTTCTTATTTCTCAACTCGTCAGCTTCAGGATCATCCGACGGTTTCATACCAACAATCTGCCGGATTTCGTTTGAAGTCATGATCTCGTTTCTGGTGAATTTATCAGCAATTTCTGCTATGTCATTCACAGGAACAAGTTTGAACGGATCTCTGAAATATTTGATTGCCTGTCTTTGCGTTCTTGCTGTTTTTGTAAGAAACTTTCTTTGCATTTCATCGGTGATTGCTGAAACAATCGGCTCTATAGTACGGTTCATATAATTCAGCATTGTCTTTTCATCTGCTGTGTCATCTAATATCGCCTGACAGATACCTAACTGGCTGTATAGCATACTCGTCAAATATTCGATCTGGTTCATCAGATTATTTTCAACAGAACGATTTAACTGCGTAATTTTTTCTGTACCGTCGGTATAAGTGATACCGAATTTCGACTCGGAAAGTTGTCTTTCAATTTCTAAACGTCTTGCTTCGGCCTGACGTTTTTGTGCTTCCGATTTCACAACGTACGGTAGCTGTAAAATAAGATCTAATTTCCCGGAACCGCTTTGTTCATCGATCACATCCAGCAAATTCAGTTTCCTGACCAATCGCTGCATCACCGAATTTGGTTCATTGATCACTGCATAAAGAGGGTTCTCAATAATGCATGCTTCCGTTTTACGGATAAAAGTTTCTTCTTTACGCCCGGTACGATCATTATACATTTGTATTTTGATGGCAGCCGGATACCATTCAAGAATTTTTGCGGTTCGCATGGTATATATTTTGTAAGAACCGGATTCTATGTCAATATCTGTGTCCACAGGAACGATTGCCACACATCCTTCATCCAGCATAGATATGACAACATCCTGTATGAATGCACGATTTGTCTGATCCAAATTTGCTTCCAATGACAAACAATTGTTTAAATCAGAATCCATATCTTCCACATATCCTCCGTTTTCATCCAACCTGACATGCCGAATATTAATAGCGGCGACATCAAGAGCGATACGGTTATATATGGAAGTTACGATGGAACGCTCGTTTCCTCTTGTGAAACCTGGACGATCCGGACGATACGAGTAACCTGGTCCGTAATCTCTGTACACAACAGTCGGATCTTTGTTGAAAAAAGCGTTCCAGGCATTTTTAAACCTGGTGCCTAATGATTCATCTTTCATGATCATTTATCCTTTTTTCTTCTTTTTCTCGTCTTCGTCCAGACTGACTCTGTGAATACGTGCAAGCGGTTTATCTTCCAGTTCTTTCATCACAGGAGACTTAATATTTACATATTTTTCAACAGTGGCTGTTGAATGATTTGTCTTTTCTGCCACTTCTTCCACACTGTCTCCTTTCTGAGCCATAGATTTGATCTTTGAAATTTCGGAATCACTCAGTTTTTGAGATTTTTCTTCTTTTTTGGATTCAGAAGATTTTTGTTCTTTTGTTTTCTTTTCAGAAGGTTCCGATTTTTTTTCAGATTTTTGTTTATTTTGATTGTCGCTGCTATTATTAGCTTTTTTCAGACCTTCTTTTTCAGATTCCGTCAAATCAGGATATTCAAATCCTTTCGGTGGCTTGGTCCCGAACTGACGCTGGTAAGCTTCATCAAAAGCTTTATTTTTGCTATTCTCAGCCAGGATTTCTTTTGTTGTTTTTTGGGAATACTTTTCAACAAATTCTCTTACTTTTTCGGCTTCTTTCTTGTCAGTTCCGAGAAGTTTGCTCACCGCTGTATCTGCATAATGGTTCACAAGTTTCTCACCGGCTTTTTTAAATCCGGCAACTGCTATATCTTCACTTGCCGAAGTTATTTTGTTTTTTAATCTGTAACCGGAATCTGTTTGCTTTTTTAATTCTTCCAGATTCTTTTGAAGCTGAAGTCTGCTTGTTTGTTGTCTGAGTTCATCATCCGTCAAAAGAGCATATTTATCGCCGGTTCTGTAATGGAGTTTTCCTCGCAGTTTTAAAGTGCCATCATCGTTCTGGTATCTCCGTTTTTCACGCTGAGATTCCGTCTCGGCTTTAACACGCGCCTTTTCTGAAACCTGTTCAGCTCTACGTACTCGTGCTTGGCCAACACCGTAATGGATTCGTCCTAATGGGGTCAGTGAACCATCTTTATACTGGTAAAGACGTTCACCCCAATGCATTCCTTTTGTACCAGAATGAACAAATGAGTCTGAATAATAACTTGGATGCTTTACATATATTGTTCGTCCCTCCATAATTTCTCCTAACCAAAATTGTCTCGATGTAGCTTATATGCAACATAAGCATCCATTAATGCGGCAACAGCATCAATTTTCGCGTCATATCGCTTTTTCCAAAGTTTGCGATTTCCGTTGTTGTCTTCCAATGTAATGCAGTTACCCATTGCAAACGACATCAATTCCTCATCGAATATGATCATTCGGTTTTCAGCAAGTTTTTTGATCTCTCCCAATGGAACCGATTCTGTTCTTGCTCCCTGGATAACTTTCTCTATTCCGAAAGGACCGTTTTCTGAACTCCAGCGTTCAACAAAGTCTTTTGCGTTATAGGGATCATATCCAAATGCCATAACGTCATATTCCAACCGTCTGATATGTGCGTCCAAATCTTCATAGACCTGGATCATATCAAGCACGGTTCCTTCAAGTACAATCAAACTCCCTTCCTGCATAAATTGTTGGTATTTGGTTCTTGTCGCCATCGGCACTTTGTACAATGTGGACGAGGTTATATAGTTTCTCGTTTTGTAACCGAACATACCGTTCGCCAAAGGAAACAAAAACCCAAACGAACAAAAGTCATCACCCTGTGAAAGGTCAGCTCCCATAGAGCATTGCATACCCCAGAATTCCCTCTTCGGATGTGTTTTGATTTCATCGTAAGTGAAATAATAGGTATAACCTTCCATCGGCAGACCAAAACGTTTCGCAAGAATATCGTTTCGATCAGCAGGGCTTTTTTCAGCTTTTTCGACTTCAAGCTGATACGTTTCATAACTGACTGTTTTTCCTAAATTTGGATTCGCTTTGATCCACATTTTAGGATTATTCACTTCTTCAATTGAGTCAAGTCTGTAATACCAGATTGAAATGTGGGGATTGATGTATTCTCCTTTGAGAATTTGCATTAATTGCATCTTAATGCTGTCGCCGGCTCCATTTCGGACGGTTCCTTCTGAACTCATCGCGATAATCAAATAATCATCCGGTTCTGCGGAGTCATAGCCGGATTTTTCTTTTGTAGCACCCTGTTGAATTGCACCGATCGGGTCCTCACGGATGTCACCGGAAAGCCATTCGTCAACGGTTGCTACTTTAACCTGCAAACCTTGCAGCTTTGGGATTGACATTGGTTTAATTTCAAGCAAAGATCCGGTTAAAAAGTTTTCAATTCCTTTTTTCGTTGAGGCTAATTTTGTTCTTTTCGCTTTTGATCCGGTTGTATTTTGAAGCGAACCTTCTGTCAAAAATTTAAAAAGTGGGCCTCGTGACCTTATGATAGATGTACGGATCGGAGCAAGGATTTCTTCAGCTTGCCTCATTGTCGGGGCTGTTGTGATCTGATGTGTGGTTGATGCATCCGCGTTTAAAAAGAAACTTTGTATAGATGAGCCATACATTGTTTTCGCTGCACCTCGTCCGACGATCAGATATTGGATGTTGATCAGGCGTTTTTTTACGTATTTCTTCTCGAAATGACCGCCTTTTCCTTCCTTATCCGGAACCCATACACTTCTTTCCTGAAAGTAATACCAGCCAAATATTTGTTCTCCCCACAATTTAAAAGTGTCAAGGAGTCTCATGTCTGAACCGTCTGTTAATGTCAGTTCATTTTCACAATACGCGATCCATCCGTTAATTGCCTGGTCATCGTAATAGATTGCAGGGTTCCGGATCAGATCATCGATTCGGTTCATTTCAAGACTGATGTATTTGTTTACATAGATTTCTCCCCGTAATACGGCATCTCTGAATTTGCCGTAATAGATCGGTACGGCTGTATTTGAGAGTGCCATAATTACTCCTCTGTATTGTGGAAATTCTCCTCTGAGTACAGACGCCATTCCAGTTCGTTGAGCAACATTTTTATCGACTCAGTTACGGGATTGCTGACCGGTGGATCAAACAAAAGTTTCACTTTTTTTTCAACATAACTTTTCACCATAACAATTTTGTAGTTATCGTTTAAAAAGTCATTCCAAACTTCGTTCGGCCCTGTGATTTGAAACGGCTTATCTTTTGGTCCGACACCCATCTGGAATAAAATTGCAAACACTGAGTTGATATGCATAATAATGTCTTCATCGAAACTTGTATCTTCTTCGCGTAAACCCAGATTCTTTTTAATTGAACCGAGTATGCTTTGCATTATGCTTTCCATACTATAGTCTCCATGGACATGTGTCATATTTTGTACGTTCCACCGGTTCTTTCATCAGGTTGATTTCATTTCCGTAATGAATTGCCTGGTGGGTTTCAAAACTGACAGTAATCAAATACTCCGGATTCAGCAGATTGGCAGACTTGCGCTCAATGTCTTCTTTCGTAAGTGGATTCATATGATGAATAAATATCCTGGATTGAAGTTCTCGTCCTTCTATACCAAGATCTCTTCCACCGTCTCTGTAAATGACCTGAGCACGTACCTGCTTCCATTCTTGTGATCTGTAAAAAACCTGATTCAGAAATCTTTCATATCCAAATGTTTCGGCTCCGATTCTCCCATCCAGTTTGAGATAGTTAAATCGACCGATAAAGTCATCGATTTTGATGAGATCACTGTAGCACCTGGTAATCATTCTTATCTCCATGGCCGCTATAGATACTCATAGCCTTGATAGCATTGGCATACAGTTCCTCAACCCGTTGTGCGGATTGTAATGCTTCTGTTTTTGCTTCCGCCAGCTTGACTTGTTCTTCCAAAAGTTTCTTTTCAAGTTTTTCTTTACTGGATCCGAGTTTTAAATAGTGTACGATGACTTGTGACGAAGCGGTTCCTTCGATTAATTGCTTCTCTGCCAGGTTCGTGGCATAAGCAATAAGCTGATTCTCCCTTGCGTCAGGAGAAAGCGCTGGTTTTAATCGAACTTCCTCGTCACTTTCATCGATTATTTTTCGACTTTTCATGGCTTTTTACATCCTTTATAAACAGTTTTATTCGAGTTTTCGGCTTTTGCAGGCTTACGAAACATTTTTTATTGTGCCGTAAAACTGTTAAAGGAGAAAAACCAGATATGTTCGTAAGCCTGCAAAAACCGAAAAATTACATAATCAAATAAATACCTGATAAACTTTGCGGTTAATCATTTTTATATGTTATAATGAGATTATGAGAACAAGAGTTAGAGTAACCGAAAAAATTTCGAATAACACGCGAATAATCAGAAACTATGATAACCTTGGTGATTATTATTTGAGTTCAATGATTAAAGATATAAGAATAATAAAAATTAAATTTATTGTTTTTACACTGTTATTTCCGATAAATCTTGTAATTTTCGGTTTCAAAACTTTAGTTCTTTTGTTCAGATTAGCAATTTTGTTGATAAAAATCGTTTTTTGGCTGATTTTGTCGCTTATTCAACTGATTTTAGAGCTAATTCTAAAAATTATCAAAAGAAATAGATAGAAAAGCACCCCAAAAATCCACCCCCGGAGAATTTTTAAAGACCGCCCTGATAAAGACGGGGGTACCTATTTTTAAGACCCCCCCCCGGTGTTTGCATAGTTATTTCAACTCACCGCACGGGCAAAAAATATAGTGGACGCAAGCGACGGGCGCAAATCCTCGCAGGTGCCGGGGCAAGATAAACCGCTCACAGCGCTACAGGTCTGCGTACGACCACGCCGACCCCATACAAAACCCGCTAACTCACCTGAATCTTCTTATACTTATTTTCGAAATCCAATTCAATCATTCGATCAATCGCATATTCATTCGCAGCATCGCTTTCTTCATCGGTCATATCATCTGTAAACCCTGCCAAACGAGCCAGCGTTTCACAAGTCTTATAATGATGCTCAACATCGAACAGCCACCAATGATAGAAATCGTCTGCAGGAGAAAAAGGATTATCGACAGTTGTAATCAAATACCTTGCCACAACAAACTCCTTTACATATTCGCATACTTCTCAACAGTAGACTTCGAAATCCCAAGCGCAGCAGCAATCTCGGCATAAGACCAACCGGAAGCGACGCGGCCCTTGATACGGGCAATCTGCGAATCAGTCAGCGCACGCGAATCCTTCCGCGGCGTTGCATATTGACGAATCTGCTTATCATCAGCATACTTAAAGATCGTTTCCAAAGTCTGCTTATCAACCGCGTGATTCTGAATCGCTTCCCATTCACGCTCAGTCACATCAATCGGCACACGCTTCGCATTGAACTCATTCCGTGACTCCACGATAGCCTGCTGACGGATTTTCTTCAACTTCTTCTTCGTCTCCTTGTCACGTCCACGCAGATCCGGGTTCTCATTCACCAGCTTATCCTTATAGGCATTCGCCTGAATTTGAGCCATACGCTCACGAGGCGCATTTCTGCGGGAAAGCAGCACCTTACCGGTCAGTGAAGCCACCTCATCGGCATACTTTGCGGCAGCTTCCTTGGAATAGTCATATTCCTCCAGCCCGTAATAAGCCAGTTTCCGTGCCTCATTTGCCATAGACTTCAGTGAATTGGCATAATCCGCATACAAAACCTCTTTCGGATTCGCCTTTTCAGGATCAGGATTTGACATCAGCTGATAGGCATTGGAAACCAGACTCATCGCCGGAACAGTTTCCGTGTACTTATGAGCCTTGCCCTTTTTGTCATACCAGTAAAGCTTGTCATCAGGCGCGGTCTTATAGATCAACTCGCCCGTTTCCTTGTCAACTTTCGGCTGACCGACCCGCTTATCGATATGCACCTCGGACTTGGCCCGTGTCAGCAGCGTAGAAGCACCACCTGTCTTAATCAGGTTTCCTTCCTCGTCATACTGCTTCTGCCACCTCTCCTTCAGCTCCTTGATCCCATTCTCCACCTCGGAGAGCTTCCAGTCATACTTATGCTTGGGGGCATCGATAATCACCATGGAGTGCTTCATCGCCCGGGCTTTTTCTTCCGGGGGCGCACCACGTAGGTCCATATCCATGATCAGGTTGGTCACGATCCCCATCTGCTTCTGGCAGTAGTCCTTGGACAGGACATTGGATACGATATGCCCATTCTCATCCCTCCTTGCGGGGTAGGATACAGAGGGATCAAACCCAATCATGTCCTTAAATGGTTGTCTGGCAGAGATACTGGGTCCACCCTCACGAATAGGGATCACCATGGCAGCATCACCATCGTTATCCGCCCCGGAAAGCTGAGCTTCAGCCTTCCCGCCCAATCCAATACAGTCCTTGGCGTAACTCCCAAGCAGCTTCAGCCCTTCCTTGTTCTTGTTATTCACAGTCAGGATCGGAATCTCGGAAATATCGGCATGCGGATAGCGTATAACCGCCACCTGTGTTCCATTCGGGAATTGCGGCGCATAACACTCTTTATCACCCAGTGACGGAATCGGAACCAGAACCTGAAAGCTCTGTCCTGGCATCGGACCCGTACGCAAATCAACGGCATCCGAATCGCAGGACGAGGCAAACTTCATTAGCAGGTTCTTCTTCAGAACCGGATTTTCAAGCTGCTTGATTGCTTCAAACTCTGCCCGCTTGTCCTTTAATGAAATATCAATCTGGTTCTTGATCAGCGGGATGTTCTGCTTCGATGTGAACTGAGCGGAAACGGTTCGTCTCCAGTCGCCCCAGTCACCTTCTTCAGACTTCTTGTTGATCAATCCCAGCTTCTCGCTCCCGTCATCATCAATATAATGATACTGACCGGTTCCTTCTTTGATCAACGCACCGAACGGATTGATCGGATCGTCATGCGAAATCGGCTTCAGTACCTGTTTCGCATCCGGATCAGAGGATAGCAGCGGTGTTCCGGAATTTTTATTTGTGTTAAATATCACATCCACACCGTCCGGCATCGGCCCGTCATAATAGGAAGCCATGCCTTTAATATAGTGTGTCCCGTCCACCAGAATACGCACCTGCGCATACAGTGAATCCTTCAGATCCAAATCCTTGCACCCGCGCCTCAAAAATATCCAACCGTCACGATCCTTGCCAGATGTCCCGTCATCATAAGTCTTATCCGCGTAACGCACCTGAATCCGCTTCGAATCCAGTGACGTGGGATACTCCATCTTCCAGAACTTCGTCTCACCGTTCTCATTCACCTCGGCATGATAATCCGCGATGGACTTCACATCGCCAAGATTCGTGAAAAGGACGTTTTTTGGCGTGCCCGGAGGGCACAGCACCTGGATCGTCGTCTTGTAGTTTGAGTTTGGGTTTGTTACTTGATCAATTCGTCTGCCATATACCTCATAGCCTTCCTTCTTCAGCATCTCCACTGCCGTATCGAATTTGGTTCGGGAACAACCGGGAACGTAAAGCTCCACATCGGAACCAATATCAATCATCCCCTTCTCCTTCACCTGTGCCTTCAAGAAGTTTGCCGTCGATGCCGCAGCTTCAGTCCGTGCCTTGCTCCGCTCATTCAAAAGCGAAGTCACGGTATTTTCCGGAATTCTGCCGCGCTCACCAAAATGCTCTCTGGTATATTTCTCAATTTCATAATTCGTCATCGGCTCTTTTTTGCCAAGCGGGTTTTTCTTCGGCAGCTTGCACTTCTCGCAGAATGCCATCATCTTTAGTCGAACCTCATTTTTGGCAGCCGGGTATTTCTTGTCATATTCGGTTCGTGTCATCCCCAACGCACGGGCGATTGCTGTATTATCCGGAGATTTTCCGTATTCTTTCTTATAATGATCACGGAAATCCTCCACACGGTTATAAAGATCATTCGATCCCCATGTGAACCAGGCTTCATGCTGGTACGGAATGTCACCGCTCCCGTAAGGATAACGCCCCGAACGGCGTTTCACGCCATAATGACCGAAAGACGGAGAATGATCCGCGAAATCATCCTCATACCATTCATCTTCAATAATGTAAGCCATAAATATCAATCCTCCGCTTTCAATCTTTCTATCAGTTTATTGAACCGCACCATCTTGTCACAGATCTTCCGAATATCAATCGGATCCGGGTTGCACACATAGATCTCATTGCTCTGATAAATCCTCAGCTCTGTCTGAATCTTGTCCGGCTCCTGATGATACTCGAGACAGAACAACGCGTTATAGACCAGCAGCTGCTCCATGTGAGCCTCCGTTTCACCGGTCTTCAGGTCATGGATCCGCAGCATGTTATCCCGAAAACAGATCGCGTCTGCTGTCCCGAAACAATTGTCGCTGAAATATAAAACCCGTTCCGGCAGCATGTTGAACCCGATTGCGTCGTTCACGAACATGTTCAGCGTCTTTTTCCGTGATGGCAGCTTCTGCTTCAACTCAATGCACTGCCTGGCAAAGTCATGAAGCACCGTTCCGCGCTCTATCGCCTGCATATTCCTGTAGGTCTCAACCATCTTTTCATCATCATAGTTGATCCAGTAATACTTCGAGGCGCCCAAAGCCGCATGCTGCCCTGTCAGATTCTGATGGTCATTAAACTTCATAATTATCTCCTTTAAATACAAAAAGCCCCCGGCACAGAGAGCTTTAAATATCAATAGTGCGATGAATAGTAATAAGAAGTTATACGTTATATTTCTTATTCAGATAAACTATATAATCCTGATACTTTTTTTCTTTGACTTTTTCATCAACAAGTGCATCCAAATTTTTCGGTATATTTTTGCCGCGAATATAATCTCTGTTTAGGACCTTGTTTAAATCTTCTTTTGCAATCTCTTTTACAAAATTACGAATAGCCTCTTCATTTCCTTTTTCAACACGATCACGCTCAAAATTACGAATATCAGCTTTACTGCCTGCAGGTTTCTTATTACCATCCCTATTAAAAACTTTTTCAACGTCTTTCTTTGCTTTATTTTCCGCTCTTTTATCGTCAAAAGTTTTAACAGCACGTTTCACTTTTTGTGAAGTTGAAGAAACAGCTTTCCTTGCCTGACCAACACCGTAATGAATGCGACCGGCAGGTGTCAGAGAACCATTCTCATACTGCCAACGTCTCTCGCCCCGGTGCATACCCAAAACACCGTGATGCTCCAAACCTTCGGATTCATCAGCAAACGTAGCAGTAGCCCGAAAATATCCATCCGGTCTTTCTATAAAATTTATCGTTCTCATAAGTCACATCCAAAATAACTTTTCAGCGCCTTCATCACCTCAGCCTTGTTCTCAGGATAAATAAAAGCCGAAAACGACATATCATTCATTCTCCGCACATAATAATCCTGATTCGGCTGATGATGCGCGTCAGCGCTCACTTTGCACTCCAAAGAAGCCCAGCGATTCCCGTTCAATATCATAATGTCCGGCAACCCCTGCTTTGCTTCCAATTTAAAAACAATAGCACCAGGGAACAGATCTTTCAATTCCCGCATCAGCTTCAACTGAAAATCCCGTTCTAACATATAAACCTTTTATTTCAATATATTGTCAAGTTGAAGTTCATTGGCTAACTGATATACGTTCATGTATATTCGCCCTTTATAATAAAGCTGACCC
>CAYWKZ010000002.1:0-69276 GCA_964459115.1 uncultured Leptolinea sp.
CCAAAAGGGAGCCGTTTACTTCTTTCCCCCGCAGCGTTTCAGTCAGTTCCAGATTTTTGCGTGTAGAGGCATCCAACAACATAAACTCATCCAGTGAATAGATACTGAGCGTAGTGAGCAATCTTAATGCATTGGCCTGATTTTTGGTCAGGTAGGAAATAATGGAACCGGCAGCGCACACTGAAGCTGATCTTTCGGAGATCCCGAAACCGGTCAGTGTGGAAACGCTGAAATGATCCAGAAGGACATCATTTGCCCGGGAAGGATCAAAATATACCTTCGGAACTTTCGTAATATGCAGGTAAGCCGGAAGATCGATCTCCAAATTGTCCGGCAATATAATTTCAGCTGGATTCAAACGAGTGATTTCGGAAAGAAGTTCTGAAACAGCTTTGTCCGTTTTCACTTCGGTAACATAAAATTCGCCGGTAGAAATATCCACGTAGGATATCCCAAGCATATTTCCGTTGATCGAAGCAGACATCAGGTAGTTGTTTGTGTCTTTTTTCAACAGCCCCGGCTCAATGAGGGTCCCCGGTGTAACGATTCGGATAACTTCCCGCGGGAACAAACCGTTGACAGCCTGGTTCCCCATTTGTTCACAAATAGCTACATGATACCCTTTTTCTATCAGTCTTGACAGGTAATTTTCAACCGCATGGTACGGGATACCCGCCATGGGAACCTTGTTGTCCTTTCCCATAGCCTTTTTGGTCAGGACCAGGTCCAGCTCACGGGATGTTATCTCTGCGTCATCATCAAATGTTTCATAGAAAT
Organism: uncultured Leptolinea sp.; assembly: GCA_964459115.1. Lineage (GTDB taxonomy): Bacteria > Chloroflexota > Anaerolineae > Anaerolineales > Anaerolineaceae > Flexilinea. The sequence continues at coordinate 778 of CAYWKZ010000002.1, forward strand.
CGCCGAGCCGAAAGAAAAGGATAGCATCCGGGTACTGTTTCTTGATGTCAAGATATTGCTGTCTGATTGGTGTATTTGTTGTTTCACTCATTCTTTATTCCCTGGTAGCGAATCAGATAGGATGCGATTGCAAAAGCTGAAGCTACGTTTAATGATTCTTTATGTCCCTCCATCGGGATATAGACACATAATGAACTTTTCCTTACTGCTTCCGGGTCAATGCCGGAGACTTCATTACCGACGACCAGAGCGACCGGTCTGTCCTGCTCCCTGATCAGCGGCAGCGCATCGAACAGCTGTATTGACGAATTTCCGCCTTCCAGCGAAACGATGAAATAGCCTTCTTCCTGCAGCTTTTCAATGGTTTCAATAACGCTCCATGAATGTTCCCAGGGTACATAGTTTTCTGCGCCCAAAGCAGTTTTTCCGACACGCGGATTCTCAGGAGTCGGTGTTATCCCACATAAGTAAAGCTTCGTCAAACCCGCGCCGTCTGATGTCCGGAAGATCGACCCAACATTGTAAGCGCTGCGTATATTATCCAGAACAACAACAAAGTCCACATGGAGGGCGTGGTTGTTTTTTACCGGAACAGTGAAGGACTCATACGGCAGCTCTGCGATCTCCAGCGGTGCCCCACAGCGCGGACAGGTATTCCTGCGTTTCTCAGTAGGGCTCAGCGGGAATCGCAGCCCGCAGCTCTGACAGCTCAGGATCTCATGAAACTTTTCGGACCTCACGCCGGTTTCTTTCATTATGGGTTCAAAATCACCTTCAGATTTTCTTCGTGGTTTGCATAAAGCCTGTCAAACCAATACGCCCCTTCAGATAAAGGCGCCCGGTGACCGATCAGCATATCCACATTGATCAATCCGTGAGCAATCGCATCCAGACAGGCCGGATATTCTCCGCTGGAAGCACAGGAACCGCTGAGATGAAGCTGTTTCGTGACGATCGCCTGCAGCGGAAGTGTGACCTTCGGAGATGAGTTCCCCACCAGGATGATCTCGCCGTTACGTTTGCAGATCTCAATGCAGAGGTTGATGGTTTTCTCATTCCCGGCGGCTTCAAACACATAATCTATACCCTGCCCTCCTGTAACATCATTGACACATTGGACAACATCATCAGAGGAAGTGCAAAAGCAGTAGTCAGCTCCAAGCTTCTGGATCAGTGCAGTCTGATTTTGGGAACGTTTGACGGCAATGATCGTTCCGAACCCGAACATGCGAAGGGTCTGGATCAGCAGCATACCGATCTTTCCGGTTCCGACCACAGCTGCTGAAGCGCCAAGCCGATGAGGAGCCAGGTTGGCGGCATGGAAAGCCACAGAAAGCGGTTCAATCATTGCAGCCTGGTCAAAGGTAACATTTTCCGGAAGGCGGTAGAGAATGTGCTGCGGAATCGCGATAAACTCAGCAAATGCGCCGTCTCTCCGGTAGTCTTCGCATGATACGCCAATAACTTTCCTGTTGGTACACAGGTTGACAAACCCTTTCCTGCAGCTGTCACATTCATTGCAGTAAATGGTGGAATCAAAGGTCACCCGGTCACCCGGAGCCCAGCCTTTCACATCGGCACCGATTTTTTCAATAATGCCGCTGGCTTCATGTCCCATGATCACGGGAGGGCGGCGTCTGCCGGTGGAGCCGTCATAACCGTGAATATCGGAACCGCAAATACCACAGGATTTGACCCGGACCAAAACTTCATTTGATGCAATTTCCGGTTCATCAACGCTGCAATAACTCATTTGTTTATAGTCAGTCAAAACCAAAGCTTTCATGATATCTTTCCATTTTGTTTCTAATTTCATTCAATTTATAATTATAATTCTAAAAGAGTTAAAAAAGGGGACAGTTGAGGACATATGCTTCAGGATATTCGCATTCGACAGCGGGATTATTTGATCAGGATCGCACAGATACTTACTCAGGAACTGGAACTGGAGCCCTTGTTATGGCAGGTGATCCAGATGGCTGTGGACCTTGTGGGTGGTGAGTCCGGTTTTGTAGCCCTTTATGATGAAAGCAGAGGCTGGCAGATCCAGACACAGATGAACCTCACAGAGCCTGAGCTGAAATATATTGAAACCTATCTAACAGGGATCACCCGCAGCGGAGCAGCTTCTGAGGTTTCCGAGATGCTTTCCATCAACATGCTGATCAAGCGACTGCGTTCGCTGAACCTGCCGGACATCGCAGACGGCATCGGCATGCCGCTGATCAACCGTGATAAATTGATCGGCGCTATCGTAGTGCTTCGCGGTTATCGGATCAATTTCACACCTTATGAGAAAAATATCCTGAAATCATTTACAGACCAGGCGACAATTGCCATCAATAACGCCTTGCTTTATTCGGAGAATCTCGAGGAGAAAAAGCGACTGGATGCCATCATCCGCTCCGTTGCAGACGGACTGATCGTAATGAACATTTCGCACAAGGTGATCCTCGTAAATTCCGCCTTCAGGAAAATGATCGGTCTGGGGGATGCGGATACTCAGCGCTGTTATCACGATGATCTGCTTAGCTTCCACACGATCGAAGAGGGACATACCCTGGAAGAGGCGGAGGCCGGCGGATGGCCGCTGAGCCCTGAATCCAAACATACGATTGTTGGGGAGATCTATAAATATAGATCAGAACAGACGATCCCTGTCAACGTATCCTATACACCGGTGATGTCCTCTGACGACAAACAGATCCAAAATATCATCGCGCTGGTACGCGACATATCTAAATATAAAGAGGCAGACGAGCTCAAAAACACCTTTATCTCAACGATCAGCCATGAACTGAAAACCCCGGTCGCCATCATCAAAGGCTATGCTTCGACGCTGAACCTGGAAGATGCAAATTGGGATGACGAGGTCATCAAGGAATCACTGACCGTCATTGAGGAAGAGGCAGACCGTCTGACCGTGATGATCAATGATTTGCTTGACGCTTCCCGGCTGAATTCGGGAACGCTGAAGCTTTATAAAACCGAGATCCTGCTGCCGGAAGTCTGCCTGAGTGTCCGCAAACACATGATCGGGCAATGTGCTTCCGGGCAGGACATTCTGCTGGATTTTCCCGATGATTATCCGGTCATCAGCGCTGACGAGGACAGGATCCGGCAGGTTTTGATCAATCTGGTATCCAATGCCGTGAAATATGCTTCACAGGGAAATATCACGATTTCAGGTAATTACACAAATTCATTTGCAAACGTTTCGGTCATCGATGAGGGACCGGGCCTGTCCCCGGAAGACCTGGTACACGTCTTTGACCGGTTCTATCGCTCCCGAAAGACTTCGAATTCCGTAAAGGGCACAGGTCTGGGATTGTTTTTGTCCAAGGCAATTATCGAAGCTCACGGCGGAAATATTCGTGCAGACAACAGGCCGGATCGCAGCGGTGCGATGTTCACGATCAGACTGCCGATATCGTTATCGGATACCGGAAAAAGTCAGGTGATTGATCTTCATTGATAAAAATGACGCATGTCTGTGATAAAATGGATGAAAATAACTGATAAGGATGTATGCACATGAGTTTTACCGGCGTTATCAATTCGATTTATGCTTTTTGTCAAAATGCAATGCAGATCATGGGGTATCCCGGTCTGGCATTGGTAATGTTTCTTGAAAATGTTTTTCCTCCGATTCCCTCGGAAATTGTCCTGCCGCTGGCCGGCACGCTGACCGTTTCATCCGATCCGGCGGTAGCTCCGCGGTTCAACATCGTAAGTGTCATCTTATGGGCTACACTTGGCTCCTTTCTTGGCGCCTGGATCTGGTACTGGGTCGGTTATTTGATTTCAGAAGAACGCGTACGCAAGCTTCTGCGGAAGATCGGCAAAGTTATCATGATCACCGAAGAAGACCTCGACCGTGCTCTGGACTGGTTCAATCGTTACGGTGAATGGTGCGTTTTCTTTGGCAGAATGGTGCCGATCATTCGCACACTGATCTCCGTCCCTGCCGGTCTGGCAAAGATGCACTGGCTGAAATTTTCCATTTTCACCGTTTTAGGTACAGCGCTCTGGAACGTGTTTCTCGCGTTTGCAGGTCGGCTCCTGGGCGACAACTATACGGTCATCATTGATTGGATCGACCGCTTCAAGTATCTGGTTATCATCGTTTGTGTCGTCGTTGTCGTAGTGTTTTACATCAAACGAATATCTTCAAAAAAGAAGAAATCTGAATAGTTCTCACGCAAATACAGCCGAATTCCTTTGAAATTCGGCTATTTTTTTCTTTTCTTCCGCTTTTCCCGCAGTTTCTTCCGGGGCTCATCCGATTATTTATATACACAGCGAAAACCCCGGTTGAAACCGGAGGATGTGGGCGCATGCGTAAAAAAGGCATCGATCCGTCCGTCTGTATATGAATTATGGTCAGATCCGCCTTTGAGCACTTTGTCATCGGTATCCTCGAAAATTTCATCAAGAACCCATTCCCGGACATTTCCGGTCATGTCCAGAACTCCATAAGGCGAAGCTCCTTTCGGAAGCCAGCCGGAAGGTGTAAGCCATTGATAGAGTCCATCGATGTTTGCACGCTCAAGGTTGGGTAATGAGCTGCCCCAGGGATAAATATATTCAAAATCAGCACCCGCAGCCAGATCCCATTGTTTTGCAGTAGGAAGATCACCGCCAAAGGCGTTGCAGTAATTCCGGGCTTCCATCCAGGTCACAAAGGAAACAGGAAATATCTCATATAATCTTTGATCATAAATATTCGCGTAGTTATCTCGGTAGTGTTGGGTTTCGCATTTCCCGCTATGTACACAGGCTTTATAATCCCCAATCGTTACGGGTATCTGATCGATATAGAAGTCATTTGTTTCTTCGTCGCTGTGGATCAAAACAGCCTTGCGTCCGCTGATGATTTTTGTTTCCTGTCCAAGTTTTTCAGGAATGTTTTTGCCGAAGAGTTCATATGGACGCAGTTCCCGGTACGGTGAGGAAAGAAAGACCAAACCGAAAAAAATGAGAACAGAAAGAATCAAGAAAAGGAATGAAAAGAAATGTTTCATATCACTCATTAAATATTTTATCGTATTTTTTGTCGAGATCTTCGTTGGAAAGGTGCGTGTAGCGTTGCGTTACTGTGATACTCGAGTGACGGGCAAACTCCTGGGCGATTTTCATGTTTCCTGTCTTCTTTAGAACATTTGTAACAAAATAATGACGGAAAGAATGCGGTGTGATCGTACCGGCTGCTTCCTTTCCGAGGCATTCTTCAACCCTGGAGCTAACAATTTCCCTCCCGGTCTTCGTCGTCATCGGCAGCACTTTTTTTCCAGCCCCTTTATCATGACGGGCAAAAACAGGTAAAGAAGCGAGCGTGGCTCCCATGGCTCCGTCGATGACTGCGCGCTCGTTCAGATAAGCTTTCAAGGCTGAAACAGACCGGTCAGAAAAGCGGATGATCGCTTCTTTGTTTCCTTTCCCGATGATGATCGCTTTATTGGAAAACCAGTCGATGGTTCCCCTTCTCAAATTACAGGCTTCATGGATACGCAGTCCAGTATCCGCAAGAGTGACCAAAAAAGCGGCATCTCTGAGGTTGATCAGTTTTTCGTTCTCTTCCATGACCGGAAGAATCGGAAGACTGTTCAGAGCAAAATCAATTACCTTTTCAATATCATGCTGCGGAAATTGCGGCAGCCGGATGCCGGGTTTCCGGGTACGGTTTTTGATTAAAAGTTTTGTCTGAAACAAATTGAAATGTTGGATTTCTTCAGCAGCCAGAAATTCAAAATAATTTTTTGCCACATTGATATATAAGCTTTCTGTGGAAGGGGAATAGGCTTTCAAGTATTTTGCGTAATCGCTGAAAATCTTTTCGGAAAGATCAGAAATCTGCTGATCCCGGGAAATACCTTTTTCCGTGAGCATTTGAAGAAAAGCATTCATGGCATTCCGGTACGTTCTTTCCGTATTGGCAGAACGGGAAAGGCTGATGTTTTCCAAAAACATCTCAACTGTTTGCGCGATCGTATAGTCATCCTGTTTCATAGCAGCTGATTATATTATATCGCTGTTTTATGCGTTCGATAAGATAACTTATCGAACTCTATTACAAGTCACCAATAAGGGCAGTTTCACCTCACGAAACCGCCCTCTTCTTGTTATTTCAAATAATAAGTGATATGCTGCAGCGAAAGGACCGGATCGATATATTCCACCTGAATATCATCCGGAAGGTTGAGCAAAATCGGAGCATATGACAGAATGCCTTTTATGCCATATGCAACCAGTTTTTCTGCCATGCTTTGTGCCTCAGCTGCTGGTACTGTCAGCATCGCGATCTGGATCTCTTCGGATTGAATGATCTGCTCCGTGTCATTGATATTCCTGATCACGATCACGTCATTGACTTTTTTCCCGACCAGATCCGGATTTGAATCAACGGCTGCCACGATGTGAAAACGATTTCTGGAAAACCCTGAGTAATTTAAAATAGCATGGCCAATGTTCCCGCAGCCGACAAGGATCATTTTCCAGTCATTATCAATGTTGAGAATCGTTTCTATTTGCTGGATGAGAAAATCAATGTTATACCCTGTCCCCTGTTTCCCGAATTCACCAAATTGAGATAGATCTTTGCGGATCTGAGCTGCGGAAAAACCTAAAAAATCACCCAATTCTTTTGAATTTGTTGTGCTGCCCTTTTCCCGCAAAACATTCAGAGCCCTTAAGTAAAGGGGGAGTCTGGCCACAATAATGTCAGGAATATCTTTATTATTTTTCTCCATTACTTTTGGTCTCCATTTAATTGATTATCTCAAAAAGTATATACGCATTTTTAAAATTATACTATAGTATTTTCCCTATTTATAAATTAAGGATGTATCTAAAAACGTCATACCCCGCCCGTAAAGTCTTTAGAGTTGCACTTAAACAAGTTTGAAACGTTCAGGAACAGGATATTTGCTGACCATGCGCTTTGCGGTCTCATTGTGTTTCGAAATCAGCGCCTTCAGGTCAATAGTCAGCAACTCACCGTTTTCCACGATCTTTTTCCCGTTGATGACGGAGAAATCAACCTTTGGAGGCGTGCAGAGGAATAATGCTGCCAGCGGGTCGTGACAGGCGCCGCCTGAAAATTCCACAGTATCCAGGTTAATACCGATGAAATCAGCCGCCATTCCGGGCCTGATCACGCCAATGTCATCCCGGCCAAGTACCGAAGCTCCACCCCTCGTTTCAAGATCAAGCGTTTCCTGAATCGTCAGCGCGTCCGCTCCTTTTGCTACACGCTGCAGCAGCATTGCCATGCGGCCTTCAGAGATCATGTGAGAACTGTCGTTGCTGGCCGAACCGTCCACACCCAGACCAACTTTTACGCCCGCATCCAGCATTTCACGAATCGGAGCAATGCCGGACCCAAGACGCATGTTGGAAGAAGGACAATGAGCAACGCCCGTTCCCGTTTCGGCCATCATTTTGATTTCCGATTCATCCAACCAGATACAATGAGCCCACCATACGTCCGGTCCAACCCAGCCCAGTTTTTCCATATATCTGGCCGGCCGCAGACCGGCGCGCTGCATGGTAAAGGTTTCCTCATCCTTTGTTTCGGCCACATGAGTATGCAGCATCACACCGGGATATGAGCGGGCCATCTTTGCAGATTCAACCAAAATAGCCTCATCAACGGAAAAAGGAGAGCATGGCGCCAAAACGACCCTTGTCATGGAAAAGCGGCTGTTATCATGAAATTTTTCAATGACACGCTGACTGTCCTTTAATATCTCTTCTTGAGTCTGAACCACATGATCCGGAGGTAATCCGCCTTGGGACCTTCCTAAGGTCATCGAGCCGCGCACCGCATGGAAACGAAGTCCGATCTCATTTGCCGCACGTATCTGATCATCCAGAGCAGCGCCATGCGGCCACAGATATTGATGATCACTGGCGGTGGTACAGCCGGTCAGTATCAGTTCCGCCATGGCGATAAGGGAAGAAATGTATGTAGATTCTCTGTCCAGCTCTCCCCAGATCGGATAAAGCCGTACCAGCCAGTCAAAGAGCTTTTCATCCATTGCGCCGGGAACAGCCCGTGTCAGGGTTTGATAAAAATGATGATGGGTGTTCACAAAACCGGGGCACACCATTCTGCCCGACGCATCAATGATGATGTCGGCTGTCTGCGGCAAGTCTTTCGTTGATCCTACCTGTTTGATTTCATTGTTTTCAACGTAAATCGCCCCGTTTTCAATGGTTTCGGATGCTTCGTTGTTGGTTATCAGTTTCGTAATTTTTTTTACCAGCAGTGTACTCATTGTGTGCCTCCTGAATGAATTTTTTTGCGCTGTAACTTATAGCTTCAATCTGACGGCTCTGATTTGATGATATCTTTTGTTTCATTGGTCTCTTCAAAATAATTCAGCGAACGGGAAAAAATCAGATAACCTGTATGGCCCACCATACGGTCAACCGGACGGAAACGGTCCGGATCAGTTCGGTAGTAACGGATAAAAATTTCACAAACTTCCGTGAAGGAAAAACAATGTTCCTTCAAGGCCCGCAGTAATTTTTCAACCTGACCGGTCGTCGGCAGAATGCTGCCGAAAAACCCGCCGGGCTTCAGGGCTGCTTTTGCCTGAGGAATATAATCATAAGAATTCGGAAGATCCAGGAATAAGGCATCAGCATTTACTTCATTGAAGCCTTCTTCCACATTTCGCAGTGTAAAAGTGACCCGATCGTCCAGGTAATTTTTTTTCAGGTTTCGAATCGCAATTTCCTGCATTTCTTTACGGGCTTCATAAGTATAGACATGTCCTGATGTCCCGACAGCCCAGGCAAAAGCCGTTGTCAGTGCACCGGAGCCGGTTCCGGCTTCGACGACGATCTTTCCGGGTCCGACGGCCAGGCTCAACAGCAGGAAACCAATATCTTTCGGGTAAAGGATCTGGGTGTTTCGGGGCGTGTCCTTGATGATGTCATTGAGGGCAGGCTGCAGAACAAAAAAGGTGTTTCCGTTGTGACTTTTCACAACGCTGCCCCAGGGAAGCCCGATCAGGTCATCCATTTTCAGGATCCCCTTATGGGATTGGATCTCTTTCCCTTCCTCGATTTTAACGATATGATGGAAGTGAGACCTTCCGACAATTTCAGCTAAATCACCTGCTTCAATAAATTCTTTTCCCATGCTTTATTTTCCTCAAAATGTGCCTGCCAAACAACACCTTTTCTTAATTATAATCTACAGTCCCGGCTTTCTTCCAGTATCTTTTTCATGCTTTCATGCCATAATAAGTCATGTTTTTTTTCTATTTATGATTATAAAAATTGATTGATGCTAAAATAAACGGCATTGAGGTGTATTATGAAAAAGAATATTATTGCAATTATTTTAGCAGTTGTCGTTTTCGCTGCTGTCGGTGCTGTGAGTGCAAAGGACACGTTCACGGTTGGTTTGGAATGTAACTATGCACCTTTCAACTGGACGCAGACGGATGATTCCAACGGAGCTGTTCCGATCAGCGGCGGTATGGGATACTGCGGCGGGTATGACGTGGAAATCGCCAAGATCATTGCTGAAGCATTAGGCAAAGAACTCGTCATCTCCAAGATCGAATGGGACGGGCTGATCCTTGCGGTCAATTCCGGCAAAATCGATGCCGTGATTGCCGGCATGTCCCCGACCGAAGAACGCAAAGCCAGCGTTGATTTCTCTGACCCTTACTATGAGAGTGACCTGGTGATCGTTGTCAAAGCTGACGGCGCCTATGCCGATGCGAAAACACTGGCTGATTTCAGCGGCGCGAAGATCACAGCCCAGCTGAACACCTTCCATGATACTGTTGTGGATCAGATCCCTGGTGTAAAGCACATGACCGCGATGGAAACCTTCCCGGCAATGATCGTCGCCCTGAACTCCGGCAAGATCGACGGATACGTTTCAGAACGTCCGGGCGCTGTTTCCGCACAGGAGTCCAACCCGGGCCTGACCTTCGTGGAATTCGAGGAAGGCAGCGGATTTGAAGCTTCTCCGGAAGATGTCGCCGTTTCTGTTGCGATGAAAAAAGGCACCGATATTCTTCCTGAGGTGAACAAGGCATTGGCCGGACTCAGCAAAGAAACCCGTCAGGAAATGATGGATGCAGCTGTTGAAAACCAGCCTGTTGCACAGTATTGATCTCGAATTATTTTGAACCAAAACAGCTCGCGGTTTCATGTGTATTTATAACCACGGGCTGTTTTCTTATGAATCACAGGAGTGTGTAAATGCCAAACTCTTTTTTCGGATGGGTCGTATTTTTCTGTAAAAAATATGGCGTTTTCTTTCTCCGCGGCGCAGGTACCACGCTGCTGATTTCCATCATCGCCACGATACTCGGTTTTCTGATCGGGCTGGCGGTCGCTGTTGTCAGAACAGTCCCGATCGATGAGCACGATTCTGCTTTCCGCAGGATCTTTTACAAGGTCGTACAGTGGATTTTGGTCGCCTATATTGAGATCTTCCGCGGCACCCCGATGATCGTTCAGGCAATGGTGATCTATTACGGTTCAGCAGAGCTTTGGGGGCTGGATCTGTCACCGTTTGCTGCCGCTTTACTGATCGTTTCCGTCAACACCGGCGCTTATATGGCGGAAATTGCCAGAGGCGGCATTATCTCCATTGATAAAGGCCAGACGGAAGCTGCTCAGTCCATCGGTATGACGCATTGGCAGACGATGACCACCGTGATCCTGCCGCAGGCGATCCGGAACATTTTGCCCTCTATCGGCAATGAATTCGTTGTAAACATCAAGGATACCTCTGTGCTGAACGTGATTTCCGTGACAGAACTGTTCTTCATGTCCAAATCCGCAGCCGGAACCTACATGAAGTATTTTGAAGTGTTCTTCATCACCTCTTTGATCTACTTTGTCCTGACATTCACCGTTACCAGGCTGCTGCTGGTGATTGAAAAGAAGATTGACGGGCCGGATTCATTTATTATTCACGGATCACAGACCACACCGGAAGGTATCATTGAAGGCGTGGAAGGGAAATAGACCATGAGCGAAGAAATCATCAAAGTATCTCACCTTGAAAAAAAATTCGGTGAAAACCTGGTCCTGAAAGATATCGATTTCCGGGCTGATAAAGGGGACGTGATCAGCATTATCGGCTCATCCGGGTCCGGGAAATCCACCTTACTGCGCTGCATAAACCTGCTGGAAAAGCCGACATCCGGTTCCATCTATTTTCATGGACGGGACATACAGTCGCAGGGTTTCAGCCTGACCGAGTATCGTTCCAAAGTCGGTATGGTTTTTCAGAGCTTCAACCTGTTCAACAACCTTTCCGTTTTGGACAACTGCATCGTCGGTCAGCAGAAAGTGTTGAAACGATCACATAAAGAAGCAGAAGCCAAGGCCATGGACTACCTCAGAAAAGTCGGGATGGATCAATATATACACGCAAAACCAAAACAAATTTCCGGCGGTCAGAAACAGCGTGTGGCCATTGCCCGTGGGCTGTGCATGGATCCGGAGGTACTGCTGTTTGATGAACCGACCAGCGCCCTGGACCCGGAAATGGTCGGAGAAGTGATGACTGTTATGCGTGCATTGGCAACTTCCGGCCTCACGATGCTGGTGGTAACGCATGAAATGGGTTTTGCCCGGGATGTTTCCAACCGGGTCGTCTTTATGGATCAGGGTGTGATCGTGGAAGATACCACACCGGAAGAGATTTTCAACAATCCGAAAACCGAACGGACAAGAGAATTTCTTGCACGGATGCTGCAAAAATAAATGGAAGAAAAGAAGACTGATTATCAAACGATCCATATCGCACCGGCGCTCCTTTTCGTGCTGCTGTGTGCTGCGGCTTGTTATGTCATTCTCTTTCTGCCGCTTCCCCGGCAGCTCGGGCTGACATTCCGAAACACAATTTACGTTTTACCGCTGATATTTCTGACGGCATTTGCTTGCGGTGTTGCGAAAAACCGCTATTTGCGGGTGGTTTTGATGGGCGTGTTGTTCGCCTTTGTGATGCTGCCTTATTCCGGGCTGCTGAATTCAGGTGTTTCCGACCAATATGCGTTGGGAGGTGTCATCCCATGGTCCGACGCTTTTACCATGCAGCTCAACACCCAACGTTTTCTTTACGGCGGACTGATGGGACAGTCAACTGCGATTAGACCGCTTTCTCTGGTCTTTTATGCCATCTTCCTGCATGTTTTCGGCAGCAATTATATTGCCTTACAGGTTTTTCTCTGTGTAGTCATAGCCTTGTGCCTGATTTTCACAATGGATGAAGTAAATCGTGGATTCGGGACCGTCTGCGGGGCAGTTTTCTTTACCATCCTGTTCTTTTACATCCGGCAGCGGCTCGGGACCTTTATGACTGAGCCTTATGGCTTTCTCTGCGGGCTGCTATGCTGCCGTTACCTGCTGAAAGGGATCCGCTTGCGCAGCCAGCCGCTGATGCTGGCAGCTTTTCTGATGCTTTCCATCGGGATGAACGCCAGACCCGCCGCAATGTTCCTGTTCCCTGCCTTGGGCTTGTGGTACTTCTTCACTTTTCTCCGGGACAATGAGAAACGATTTTTATGGGCAGCAGCTGCGCTTTTGCTTATGATCTCCGGATTCGGCATGAATCGAATGGCCCAGCGTTATGTTTACGGAGACGAACCTATTCCAAACCGTCAGGCGGCTGAAATGGTTTACGGGTTGTGTCTCGGGGGAAAATCCTGGGGAGATGTCGTCGCTTCACCGGAAATGATCGCTCTGAACACATCAGAAAACGTTATCGCAGATGTCGCTTCACTTTGCGCGCCTGTACTGCGGGAACACCCGGAAAATGTATTTTCTGCGCTGAAGACGATATTTATAGACAGTCTGATAAAATCGGAACATTACGGGGCTTTTTCATTTGTCAGCGGGAACCCGAAAGGACTGCAGACACCGCTCCGCTACGGATTGATGCTTCTCTGGCTGGCAGGGATAGTTGTTTTAATCCGGGATCATAAGGGAACAACCCAATCTATGCTGTTGGTCTGTGCGGCCGGGATCATTTTATCCGAGTGCGCAGCAGTACCGTTTTCTTCCAATTATCTGCGCCTCTATGCCGTGAGTATGTGGGTACCGGCCTGTATCACAGGGTTGTTCCCCCAATATCTGATCGAGCGCATCCCGGCTGTAAAAGATCATCTCCAAATCGCCGAGCTTTCCGGCCCGGGACGGGAGCTGGTGTCTGATCTGCTTTGTATCCTGATCACCGTAATTGCTTTGTTTGGGGCGGGATATATCAAAAGGAATCCGCTATATCGCCCATCCATGTTAGGTTCAGTATGTGAGCGGGACGAAGATATTCTGGTGACATCGGTCGATGAAGGAAGTTTTATTTACCTGAAGGAAAAGCCCGAACTGACCGTTGAACACGCGCCCGACTTTCGGCTGCCTTTTGTCCGGCAGCACATTCATGATACGGCATCCATCGAGATGTTCCCCTTTACAGACGCCATTGACAAGCCCACCGCGATCATCCGCGGAATCGACCTGGAAAATTTGGAGGATGCGCTCATTTTTTCTCCGCTTGACCTTGTGGAAGGGAAAACAGGCTATGCGCAATTTTGCGGCGTTTTTCTTGACCCTCCGATATTGCGGAACGATCGATTTTTTATCCCGACATCAGTAACTTTTTATAAGGATGGATTATGACAACTTTGGTCTTATTTCGGCACGGACAAACTGACTGGAATCTTCATCACCGTTATCAGGGAATCACTGATATTCCCCTGAACGCCACAGGGGAAGAACAGGCAAAAAGAGCTAACGAACTTTTGCGGAAATACCGATTCGACGCAGTTTATTGCTCTGACCTGGATCGTGCCAAAACAACAGCACGGCTTGCCTTGAAAGACGTTTATCCTTATGAGAAGATCATCTTCGACCGCAGACTGCGGGAAAGAAGTTTTGGCGCCTATGAAGGTGGACCTTACGATAAAATTTTTCTCCCGCAGGAATATAGACTGGCCATGGAGGCCGACCCCGAGAACTTCAAATTCCCTGAGGGAGAATCACTGAACGATGTGAAGAATCGTCTGGAACCGTTTTATAACGAAATCATGAAAAGACACCTGAATGACACCATTCTGATCACCGCGCATGGCTCACTGCTTTCCATGATGTTTTTCCTGATCGAAGGAAAGCCGGTTTGTGACAAGACGCGTAGGCATCTTCCCAATGCAGAGCCGTTTGAGATAAGAGTCTAAATTGCTAATGCACGACTAAAAATTACGGGCAAAGGGTAATGACAGTACAGAGAAAATATTGATTATTTGTTTCTGTTCCAGATATAGTCCGGAGCTTTTTCGCCGGTGTTGAACAGCAAATCAAGGATCGTCACATTGTGACAAAAAGGCTCATGCAGCTGAGGATATTCCGGATATCCGGAATAATCTTTCCAATGCAGCTCAATGCCCGCCTTTTCATAGTCCTCTGCCTGAATATAGCTTTTTGCGGCCGGTCCTGAGATATAATATTCAGCTCCGGCTGAGATCAGCAGACTCAGGAGCTTGAGGTGACCGCTGCCGGACGAGGCATAATTCCGGCTGTCGCTGAATGCCGTCTGAATGCCGAGCATATCCCTGGAAATGTGAATGATCAAATAGCGGTTCAGTTCCGACAGATTTGACCAGGTATGCCCCAGATAGAAATCTTCAAGAAAATCCCGGTACATTTTGAAATAAGGCGCTTTGGAATAATATGTCACCAGCGTGTTGAAATGTTTCCGTTGCCATTGGAAACCGGATGTGGTCACTTCGTCAATGGCCTGTGTGATGCTGCCATTCGTCGGTATGGTCAGCCATTGGATCCCGGCCGGGGTTGAGATCCTGTTCCGGTTGCGCCAATCATTTTTTGTGAACTGCACTTCATCATAAAAAATAAACTCATCGGCATCATGGATGATGTCAAAATACCCTTTCCAGGGAATGTAATTTGATTGAAGTACGGCTACTTTTTTCATCGGTTTTCAGCAAAAAAATCTTTGATGCCGCCAATGACAGCCTCAATATCTTCACTTTTCAATTTATAGTACATCGGGAGCCGCAGCAGCCGCTCACTTTCTTTTGTTGTAAATCTGTCCTCACCATGAAAACGTCCGCATTTCAGACCCGCGGGGGCGCTATGCAGCGGTATATAATGGAAAACCGTTTCGATATCCCTTTTTTTTAGATAATTGATAAGCCTGCTTCGTTCTTCAATATTTTTTACTTTTATATAAAACATATGCGCATTATGAGAACAGTTTTCCGGGATCACCGGCAGGCTGATCACACCATCGCCAGCAAGACTTTCCAAACCGGAATAATAGTGGTTCCAGCTTTCCATGCGGTCATCAAAGATCGTTTCAGCATTTTCCAATTGAGCAAACAAATAGGCAGCGTTCAACTCAGATGGCAGATAGGAGGAACCAATATCCACCCAGCGATATTTGTCGACCTTCCCGCGCCAGAACTGAGAACGATTTGTTCCTTTTTCCCGGATGATCTCAGCAGTGTCTGTATATTTTCCGTCATGGATCAGAAGCGAACCACCCTCACCCATGCTGTAGTTTTTTGTTTCATGAAAACTGAAACAACCAAAATCGCCAATCGCTCCGAGTGCTTTGCCGTTGTAATAGGACATCACCCCCTGTGCGGCATCTTCCACAACAAAAAGGTGATATTTTTTTGCCAATTCGAGGATTTTATCCATTTCACACGCGACACCGGCGTAATGAACAACGGCAATGGCTTTTGTCTTTTCCGTGATCGCGGCTTCAATGAGGTTTTCATCGATGTTCATCGTATCCGGCCTGATATCAACAAACACGAGCTTAGCCCCGCGCAGGACAAAGGCATTGGCAGTCGAAACGAAGGTATAAGATGGCAGTATGACTTCATCACCCGGCTGAATTTGGCAAAGTAATGCAGCCATTTCCAATGCATGGGTGCAGCTTGTTGTTAGCAAAGCTTTTGCACAGTGTGTATTGTTTTCGATCCATTGATTACATTTTTTTGTGAATTCGCCGTCTCCGCAGATTTTTCTCAATTCGATCACTTCATGAATTTTTTCTTCTTCTGTTCCATAGACTGGCGGTACATTAAAATGGATCATTATCAGCCTCCGTTATGATTTCTCAGACTTTTCCGTTTTCAGATATATTATATACCAACGTCATCTTTCAGTCGGATATTTCTGCAAAAAACACAGCAGCATCACGAAAAATGCTGCTGTGTTTATCAGTATAAAGAACTAATGATCAGATGCGGGCAACGCCGGTTTTCCGTGCTGCTTCAGCAACTGCTTTTGCCACTGCCGCACCTACACGCGGATCGAAAGCTTTCGGGATGATGTAATCCGCAGAAAGTTCTTCCGGAGAGATCAGATCTTCCAAAGCTTTTGCTGCAGCGATCTTCATCTCTTCGTTGATGTCACTGGCACGGACATCGAAAGTACCGCGGAAGATGCCGGGGAATGCCAACACGTTGTTGATCTGGTTCGGGAAGTCACTGCGGCCGGTCGCGATCACGGCAGCTCCGCCGGCTTTCGCATCATCCGGGAAGATTTCCGGTGTGGGATTGGCACAGGCGAAGATGATCGGATCTTTTGCCATGGTCTTCACCATTTCGGTGGTAACGAGGCCGGGAGAGGAAACGCCGATGAACACATCCGCGCCAACCAGCATTTCAGCCAGCGTGCCCTGTCTGCGGTCCAGGTTGGTAATTTCAGCCATCTCTTCTTTGATCCAGTTCATGCCCTTTTCACGGCCTTTGTAGATCGCACCGGTCCGGTCACAGAGTGTTACATTTTTGATCCCTGCGGAAAGCAGAAGCTTGCAGATAGAAATCGCAGCGGCACCGGCTCCGGACATGACGACACGGATATCTTCTTTTTTCTTGCCGACGACCTTCAGTGCATTGGAAAGCCCTGCAAGGGTGATCACTGCGGTACCATGCTGATCATCATGGAAGATCGGAATATCGCATTTTTCTTTCAGTTTGCGTTCAATTTCAAAACAGCGAGGGGCAGATATATCTTCCAGGTTGATCCCGCCGAAGGAACCGGAAATCAAATAAACCGTATTTACAAATTCGTCTACATCATGTGTTTTGACACAAAGAGGAAATGCATCAACTCCGCCGAAGGATTTGAACAGCACGCATTTCCCTTCCATCACAGGCATGCCGGCTTCCGGACCGATATCACCAAGGCCAAGAACTGCGGAGCCATCTGTGATCACGGCACAGAGGTTGTGACGGCGGGTGAGATCGTAGCTCTTGTCGACATCCTTTTGAATTTCCAGACAAGGTTGAGCAACGCCCGGGGTGTAAGCCAGAGAAAGGTCATCTTTGGTTTTAACCGGAACGGTAGCGATGACTTCAATTTTTCCTTTCCACTCATTGTGGAGACGTAATGACTCTTTTGCGTAATCCATGTTTTATCAACCTCACTTTATTTTTTTCAGACGATATCGTCTGTTTTAAACTCTTGTCAATGAACGATATTTTGTCCGATGCGGTGTATCGGCTTCGATCCCCAGCCGCTTTCTGCGGTCTTCCTCATACTGCGTATAATTGCCGTCAAAGAAGCGGACATCCGAGTCGTTCTCGAACGCCAGGATATGCGTGGCGACCCGGTCGAGGAACCAGCGGTCATGGGAAATCACCAGCGCACACCCGGCAAAGTTTTCAAGACCTTCCTCGAGCGCCCGAATCGTGTTTACATCCAGGTCATTGGTCGGTTCGTCCAGTAAAAGGACGTTGGCTTCACTTTTCAGTGTCTGCGCCAATTGAACGCGGTTGCGCTCACCGCCGGAAAGGACCCCGACTTTTTTCTGCTGGTCGGCGCCGGAGAAGTTGAAGCGTGCTACATAAGCGCGGGAGTTCACTCGCCTGCCGCCGATGACGATTTCATCCTGGCCGCCGGATATGACTTCCCAGATGTTCTTTTCCGGATCAAGCGCTTCACGGCTCTGGTTCATATAGCCCAGTTTTACCGTATCACCTATGCGAATCATACCGCTGGTGGGCTGCTCTTCTCCGACAATCATCCGGAACAACGTCGTTTTACCTGCACCGTTCGGTCCGATGATGCCGATCACACCGCCGGGCGGCAGGTTGAAGGTGACATTATCAACCAAAATCCGGTCACCAAAGACTTTGGAAACATCGGTCATTTCGATCACCAGGTTTCCAAGCCGCGGGCCCGGCGGGATAAAGAGCTGCAACTCAGCGGCTTCTTTCTCAAAATCCTGGGAAAGGAGTTTTTCATAGGAAGCAATACGAGCCTTGGATTTGGCATGCTGCCCTTTGGGCGACATGTGGATCCAGTCCAGCTCGCGCTGCAGTGTCCGCTGCCGTTCGGACTCGGATTTTTCCTCCAAAGACAGTCGGCGTTTCTTCTGTTCCAGCCATGAGGAATAATTGCCCTGGAAGGGGTAACCTTCCCCGCGATCCAGCTCCAGGATCCAGCCGGCAACATGGTCAAGGAAGTAACGGTCATGCGTAACTGCGATCACTGTACCCGGATATTGCTGCAGATGGCGTTCCAGCCATGCTACCGCTTCCGCGTCCAGATGGTTCGTCGGTTCATCCAGGAGCAGGATATCAGGTTTCTGCAGCAACAGGCGGCAAAGCGCCACACGGCGCCGTTCACCGCCGGAGAGCACATTGACAGGCGTATCTCCCGGCGGGCAGCGCAGGGCATCCATGGCCATTTCCAGACGGGAATCAATGTCCCAGGCATCCAGCTGGTCGATCCTGTCCTGTACCTTTCCCTGCTTTTCGATGAGTTCATTCATTTCTCCGTCACTCATCGGCTCAGCAAAGCGGGCGCTGATCTCCTCGAACTCTTTGAGGAGATCAACTGCCTCCTGTGCGCCTTCTTCCACCACTTCTCGGACGGTCTTATTGCAATCCAGCAGCGGCTCCTGTTCCAGATAGCCGATCGAGTACCCCGGAGCGATTGCGGTTTCACCAATGAAATCCTTATCGACACCGGCAAATATTTTCAGCAGAGAACTTTTCCCCGATCCGTTCAACCCGATGACACCGATCTTCGCTCCATAGAAATAGGATATCGAAATGTCCTTCAGTACAACTTTTTTATCGTACATTTTCGAGACACGGATCATTGAATAGATTATTTTATTATTAGGTTCTCCTGCCATAACAGCCCCTTTACGGTATCAGCGTATCGCTGCCCGCAACAATCCAAATATCAGAGAGAAAGCACAGCATCCGGCAATGAGGATCGCGGCAGCTACTGCCAATATGATCCAGAGAAGCTTTTTATCACTCTTTTCACCGCCTTGATCAGGGACAGATCCTTTCATGCCATTCCCGACCGGTTCAACTTTGTCATCGGCATAATACACAGAATTGTCGTCAGCGATCGGATCTGAAGGAGTTTCCCGGGTATAGGTTTTGGGAACGTATTGCGGGATAGAAGGCTCCCGGCGGGTAACTGGAAGCTGTTCGAGCTCATCCTCAGGTTTCTGAAAAGAACTGCGTATTTCTTCGACATTATCCCGGGCTTTTTCTTTCACTTCTTCACGGAAGTTTTCTGCTTTTTCAGCGTATTCGTCCTTCTTCTCAGCAGCATGTTCCATCACACCGTCAGCCCATTCGCCAATGGCTTCCTTTTTTTCGTCTAACGCCGCTGCCTGTTTTTCGACCTGTTCATCGATATCTTTTTCGGCGAATTCAAGTGTATCCTTGAAATCCTCATATTTTTCCCGGATCTCGGCTTTCCGCTCTTCGTGACGTTCTTCAGCCCTGGCGGCCGCGTCATCAGCTTTCATCATAGCAACAAACGCAGCGGCTTCACCCGTTTCCCGAACCTGCTCGTGCTTGTCATGTATCTCTTCGGCGAGGTCATCCCGCTTTTCGGCAAGGAAATCTTTCAGTTCTTCAGCTCTGTCAGCCAGTTCTTCCTTTATATCGGCAGCATCCGCCTTCATCTCTTCAGAGATTTCTGTCAATTCAGCTTTGCGCTCTTCATATTTATCTTCTGCTTCTGAAACCAGTTTGTCTGCTTTCAGCAGGGCAGAATCAATCGCATCCTCTTTCCGGATGTTTGCATCGCGGACAGATTCTTCGATTTTTTCTTCAGCTTCATTAATATCCATCTTACCCTCTTAATCACCGAAAACAATTTTCGGGTCAAACCTTTCCGGATCGATATCGCCTGTCCATGGACCCGGTACTTCCTGTTTCATGCTTGTGATGATGCCGGCGATCTGACAGGAGCGCTCCGGATCATGTTTAATTCTGGAACCGATGTAAGAAGTGATGCAGGTGTCACCGCGGCCGGTTCTGCCCGAAAGGTTCTTGGGCAGGAACGGTGCACGATAGAACTTCCCGTCTGCGTAAACCAGGATCTCTTTCTTCTGGGTCAGAACGATTTCTTTCGGTCCGTAAGCGGCCAGTTTCTTCGCTGCTTTTTCAAGATCCTTCTCACCGGTAAGATATTCAGCTTCCGCACTGTCGACTTTGAGGAAGGTCACATATTTCAGCCCTTCTTCCATGTCCTTCCAGGGTTTGAAGAGCAGATCGTCGCCTTCGGGTACTCGGACAAACCCCTGGACATCCAAAGCAATGGGAGCCTTCTTTGATAATTTGATCAAAGTATCCAGGCTTACTTCACCGGCAATGATCGGAAGGATCGCGATGATCTTCGCATTGACATCCGGTATGTCTTCATAGGGGATCTCACCGGCAAAACCGAAGAGTTTGCAGATGCGATGATCCATATCTGCGGAATTGTAAATGTTGATACAGCCGGAGGACTGTGATGCCGGATGCAGGTCAAACTCAATACCCATGTCCATCAGCGGCTGGAGACTGGGATAATCTTCCGGATTGCCGCGTGAGGCAACGCCGACTTCCAGACCAAGACGTTTCAGAACTACGGCGCCATAATAAACCGCTCCGCCGGCACAGATCTCTTCCACGCCATCAACAACGATCTTATCTTTAGCAAAATGTCCAACCATCAAAATATCTAAATCTTTTTTCATTTCTATAAATTCCTCCTAAAAATATTATGGAACCGGAGTCAGATAGCGTTCTCCGTTGTAATAACAATATTTGAATTCCTCTCTGTCAGAAAACTCTACACAGAAAGAATAACAATCCTGCAGTTTGCTTCGTTCAGGATCAATGCACATCCAGTTTAACGAATCGGGAGTTGCCGTGATCCCCTCAGGAGAATAGTATGTGGGAGTGATCGTAGCTGTGAGCGTGGGAATTGCCGTGACAACTGAAAAATCACCGACTGTCAGATAATATTCAAATTGCCCGAACACAGCTCCGTACGAGTCTTTTATTTGGAAATTCTCTACATAATTTCCTAATGGAGAAGGAGCAGCCATATACACTGAGATCAAAACAGTTCCGCCCGGGGCAACGGGATAGGGAAGTGAATACTCTTTGGTTATCGCCATGGGCGAGGCAGAAACATCCGTCACCTTATAACTTGTCTGCCATGTAGTGGTTCCTGTGTTTTTCAGTGAAATATCAAGATGTAATGACTGCCCGGGCAAAACTGTTGAGTTGTTGCGCGGGTTGAAACTGACCAGTTCCATCTCATCCCGCATCGCACTTTGCACTACGCCCTGAATGGCTGTTGGAACAGGGGTTGATATTTCTGGATAACCGCCCATGCTATTTGATGTGTAGGATGACGGATCACGGGAAATCTGTTCAACCGGTTCCCGGATGATCATCGGCGCCGCCTCTCCCCTCTTTTCCGGGCCTAAAACGATCGGTGTTACAGTGGGGCTGTCATATGACGGTTCACTCCAATCTGTTATTGGGCGCATGATGACATTATCTTCGCTTATATCCTGAACAGGTTCCTTATTTTCTGCGATCTGCCCATCAGCCGTAACGTCAGTAGATACGTTATTTTTTACCGGCAGATTTCTGCACGATACCAGAAACGCAGAAAGAAGGATCAGTATCAGTGATATTGAAATGAATCGGGATCTACTCTCCATATCTTACTCTCTCACCATTCGCATAACAGGCCATGCCGTTTATTTCCATTTGGAGCACAGTATCCGGTGAACAATAGCCGGAACATCCATCACCCTGGATCCTGCTTCTTTCCAGATCGGAACACATCCATTCAAATGAGGATGGCGTTCCGGTCGGGTTTAATTCCGGTGCCGCTGTGATATAAGTTTGATCGCCAACGATCGTGACGTAGTTCACATAATAAAAAGGGATGCCGTCCGGATTTTCCAGAACCCAGGTCGTTTTATAGGTACCCAGGCTGTCCGGGGCTGTAGCCGGCATTGTTACGGAGAGGATGCCGCCCGGGGCCACGGTTTCATTGATCTGATAGCTGCTCTGCTCTGCCAGCTGGATGCCATCGCTGTAATGGAAATGATACTTTCCCGACCAGATGGAGGTACCGGTGTTTTTCAGCTGCCAGGTAAGATAAAAATGCTGATTCGGAACAAATTGATTGGGACTTGGCAGTGCAGAAACGAAGTCAGCTTTATCCGGAAAATAGGCCGTTGCAGTTGGCTCCGGAGGAACTTCAGTCGGAAGGATCTCCATCCTTGAAATCAAAAACTCTTCCGGTTCTTCGGTCGCGGTCGGTATCTCTGTCGCAGTTGGTTCCGGCGTACTTGTCGGTTCCGGCGTAAACGTCGGAGTATTTGTAGGCAGCGCTTCAAAGGTTTGTGTGATGTGTGCTGCCGCTGTCAGTTCTATTTCTTTATAATCTACGGTTTGATCGGGAGTATGAAAAAGAGAGCAGGATGTCAGCATACCACCGAAAAGACAAATCGCAATGATAACCAATAATTTCTTTCTCATTCAACGCTCCCTTTTTATTCCATCCTTCATTATAACAGAAAAGATGGTGAAAGTGTTTATCTCTTTCACCATTAACCTGAAATATTCATGGAAATTTAAAAACAGCGGCTATCAGTTGACAGCCACTGTTTCAGAATTTATTTCCAGATTATTTTTTTGCAGCGAGAGCGTCACGAATTTCAGTGAGAAGTTTCACCTCTTCGCTCGGTTCAGCCGGGGCAGCCTCTTTTGCCGCAGCTTCCTCATCAGCCTTCTTCTTAGCCAGGTCTGTAGCCTTGTTTGCGGCCTTCATGATGAAGAACAGAACCAGAGCAATAACAAAGAAGTTGATCACAGCGGAGATAAAATTGCCGATCGTGATCATCGGCTGGCCGGCTGCCTGTGCTTCAGCAAAGCTGTTATAGCGTTCTGACGAAAGCGGAATATACCATTCGTTGAAGGAAACACCGGAAAGGATGCGGCCGATGATCGGCATGATGACATCATTGACAAGGGAATTGACGATATCATTGAAAGCACCGCCGATAATAATACCGATAGCGAGTCCAAGGACATTACCTTTTGAGATAAAAGTCTTGAACTCTTCAAATAATTTTTTCATACTACACCTCTTTTTACTTTAAATATTTCAGATAGGCTTGCATAAACCCATCTAAATCACCATCCAAAACACCCTGTGCGTTACCGACTTCATACTCGGTACGATGATCCTTCACCATCTGATAAGGATGCAGCACATAGGAACGGATCTGGCTGCCCCATTCGGCTTTCACATAATCACCGCGCAGTTCCGCCAGTTCTTTTTCCTGTTCCTGGTGTTTGATATCCAGCAGCCGGGATTTCAAAACCTTCATAGCGGTTTCCCGATTCTGAGTCTGTGAACGCTCATTCTGGCATGTGACGATAATTCCGGTCGGAATGTGAAGCAGCCTCACGGCAGTTGAGTTCTTCTGAACGTTTTGCCCACCGGCTCCGGATGACTTGAATACATCTATACGCAAATCTGACTCAGGAATTTCTATCGAATCGTCATCCACCGCTTCCGGCAGGACTTCCACCATTGCAAAGGATGTGTGCCGTCTATGAGCAGCATCGAAAGGAGAAAGCCGAACCAGACGATGGGTGCCTTTTTCCGATTTCAGATAGCCGTAAGCGAACTGCCCGCTGACCGTGATCGTGATCGTTTTGGTCCCGGCTTCTTCGCCCGGAGTGAAATCCACAATTTCACTGTCATAACCATGTGATTCGATCCAGCGCAGATACATCCGCTGCAGCATGGACGCCCAGTCATGTGCCTCTGTACCACCGGCGCCGGCATGGATCGCAAGGATCGCGTTGCCCCGGTCAAATTTACCGGAAAGCAGCGTTGCGATCTCTTTTTTGTCGCATTCAGCTTCAATTTCGCTGATCTCGCTTTCCAGCTCACCGCGCATGGCTTCATCGTCCATCTCGGCCAATTCCATGACATCATCTGCCTTTTTTGCCAGCACATCCCAGCTTTCGATTTCTGCCTGAAGGTCATTGATCTTTTTCATCAGTTTCTGGGCCTTTTCAGGCTCGTCCCAAAGGTTTGGTTTTTCCGATTCCCTTTGAGCGGCTGCCAGCTCATTCTTCCGGCTGTCCAGATCAACGTGTTGGATCAGTTCACTGATTTTTTTCTTTGAGTTGTTTACGCGTTCAACCAAATCCTGCATATGCTTTGGCCCTTAATCTTTTTTCAAAATTCCGTCAATGAAACTGTCAGGATCGAACACAGTCAGGTCTTCCGGTTTTTCTCCCAATCCAACATAGATGATCGGCAAGTCCAGCTCATCCGCAACACTGAAGACCATGCCGCCTTTTGCGGACGTGTCAAGCTTTGAAAGGATAACACCGTCTACCTTGACGGCCTTCTTAAAGGCCTTAGCTTGTGACATAGCATTTTGTCCGGTCGTTGAATCGAGAACGATCCAAATCGCATGGGGAGCCCCTTCGAGAGCTTTCCCTGTGACACGATAGACTTTCTTAAGTTCTTCCATCAGGTTATAACGGGACTGCAGCCTGCCGGCGGTATCGATGATCACGACATCCATGCCTCTTGCAACTGCTGCGGTCGTCGCGTCATAAGCCACAGCAGCGGAATCACCGCCTTCCACACCGGCAATGACCGGAATGTTCAGCCGGTTTCCCCATTCCTGCAGCTGGTCAATGGCTGCCGCACGGAAGGTATCCGCAGCTGCCAGCATGACCTTTTTGCCGGCATCCTTATATTGTTTTGCCAGCTTCGCGGCTGTTGTGGTCTTCCCGGAACCATTCACACCGACCAGTAAGATCACAAAAGGTTTTGCTCTGTTGATCATTTCCAGCGGGTCATCGGGCGTGGTCAGCCGGGCTCTCAGCTCTTTCCTCAATGTTCCTTCAAGCTCATTAGCCTTGGAATAGCCAAGTGTTTTAGAGATCGCCTGTAATTTATGGATGATGTCTTCGGAGGTTTCCACACCGATATCGGATTGGATAAATATCTCTTCCAGGTCATCCCAGGTTTCGTCTGTAATTTCATTTGTTCCCAGCAGCGTTGCCAGTCTGCTGAAAGTTACCTTCCTGGTCCTGTCCAGGCCTTTAAACCATTTTGAAAAGAAATTTGCTGCCATTTCTGTTTCTCCTGTTTATTTTTCTTCTGATACCAATTGCCCGCACCCTGCCCCGATGTCAACGCCTCGCTTCAAACGAACCGAACAGGGAATACCGTTGCGGTCAAGGACTGATTTGAAGCTCTGTACTCGATCATGGTTCGACCCGCTGCCCTCATATTTCTTTGTACTGTTCAGCGGGATCAGATTCACATGACACAGCATACCCTTCAGACGTTTACTGAGCTGGACAGCATTTTCGTAGTTGTCATTCAAGCCATGGATAAGGGCATATTCAAAGGTGATCCTTCGGCCGGTTTTCTCCGTATAATTTTTGCAGGCATCCAGTAATTGATCAATAGGATATTTTTTATTCGCGGGAATGATCTTGTCACGCACCGCATTGGAAGGCGCATGAAGCGAAACAGCCAGGTTGATCTGTCGTTTGGCTGCTGTAAATTGTTCGATACGCGGAACCAGACCGACGGTAGAAATCGTTATGCGGCGTTCTCCAAAGTTCATCCCATCCGGGTCATTGATGATGTCAATTGCTTTCATGACGGCATCGTAATTGTGGAAGGGTTCTCCCATTCCCATCACCACGATGTTGGTCAGTTTCAGCTCTTCTTCTTTCAGCAATCTCGCAAAAAACAGGATCTGAGCGACAATTTCACCGGCGGATAGATTCCGGATAAACCCCATTTGACCGGTAGCGCAGAAAGCGCAGTTCATCGGACATCCTACCTGAGAAGAAATACAAATTGTATTTCGCTCCCGGTAACGCATCAGAACAGACTCGATCATTCTGTCATCCTGAAGGCGGAACAGCAATTTGTTCGTTTGTCCGTCAGAAGATTTCAGATTCTTTTCCACACGCAGCGGAAGAAAACAAAAATTATTATCTAACTGCTTCCGAAAATCTTTCGGCAAATTACTGAAATCCTCAGGCAAAGCGATTAATTGTCTATACATCATCTGCCAGATTTGTTTAGACCTGTAAGCAGGCTCACCCATTTCGGTAATTTTAGAAGCCAGTTCAGTCTGTGATAAATCGTTGATAAGCGGTTTCATTAACTGTTTTCTCCCGAAATATAATTATACAGCAAAAAAGGGATTTTCCGCCAAAAAAGCGCAGAAAATCCCTTTTTATTTTGAAATAAATCAAAATTTTAAAGGCTTTTAAGTGTGTTCACCAGTTCAGCCAAGTCTTTGCAAACCAGATCCGGTTTTGGATCAAGTCCCTGAAGCGTATCCATGGTTTCAAAACCGCTCAGGACAAGACCCGTGGGACATCCGAAATTAAGTCCGCCCTGGATATCAGTCTCATACCGATCTCCGACAGCCATGATCTCATCCTTAGACAAGCCGTTGACCTCACAAGCCATTTCGATCATAACAGTGTTCGGCTTCCCTATCACAAAGGGTTTGACGCCGGTACAGGTTTCCACACAGTTGACCATCACACCGCCTCCCGGACGCCATCCGTTTTCTGTTACGAAGGTACTGTCCGTGTTGGTGGCATAAAACTTTGCACCGTGTTCGCAGATCTCGATCATTGCCCGGGATATTTTTTCATAATTGATCTCCCGGTCCAGACTTGCCAATACAACATCAGCGTTTTCTTCCGTGACTTCAAATCCGTTGTCACGGAGCAATTTTTTCAGCGAAGGTGATCCGAAAACGTAAACTTTCGGTCCTTGGGGGAAATCTTTCCGCAGCTGATAAATCGTTGCGATCCCTGAGGTGAAAAACTGTTCAGGAGAAACCTGCACACCGAATGAAGCTAATTTTTCGCAGTATTCTTCCGGTGTTCGGGTCGCATTGTTGGAACCGAAAAGTACCTTCAACCCGCTTGATTTTATGGTTTCAAAAACTTCGTGCAGGTTCCCGATCTCTTTTTTGTCCGTCCAAAGCACACCGTCCATATCCAGGAACAGCGCTTTGATTTTTTTCAGTGCGGAAATATCCATACTTATTTAACCTGTTTCCCGGGTTCAAGAACCTTATCGATCAGACCGTATTCAACGGCTTTTTGAGCGCTGAAATAATGATCACGGTCACAATCTTCGAGGACCTTTTCATAAGGCTGTCCGGTATGATAGGAAAGAATATTCATCAGGTCTTTCTTCAGGCGCATGATCTCCTTTGCCTGGATTTCAATATCCGATGCCTGGCCTTCCGCTCCGCCCAGCGGCTGATGCATATGGATCGTGGCGTTTGGCAGTGCGAAACGATGACCTTTGGCACCGGCAGTGAGCAATACGGTTCCGAACGAAGCGGTAAAACCGCAGGCCACAGTGTTAATGCGGTTAGGAATCATCTGCATGGTGTCATAAATTGCCAGACCGGCATATACTGAGCCGCCCGGGGATTGGATGTACATCTGGATGTCACGGTCGGGATCTTCCCGGCTGAGATAAAGCAATTCCGCCACGACAAGGTTAGCAATTTGGGAATCGATTTGAGAACCGACAAAAACGATTCGTTCTTTCAACAGCAGTGAATAAATGTCATAGGATCTTTCAAAACCACCGTTGCCTTCTACAACGCTTGGAATTATTGTGTTCAATGGATTCATAGTAAAAAATTCCTTTCTTTGTTCTTTATCAACTCCATAATCATATCATACACGCGATTGTTTTTCTATAAGAAAAATATAAGTTTTATGCAAGAAAAACTAAGTTATAAAAAGAGCGCCTTGCGGCGCCCATTGTATTTGATTATTCTTTTGATTCGGTATCTTCGGATATTTCCTCAGCCGGTTGTTCGGCTTCTTTTTCCGCTTCAATATCTGCGGCTGCGGCAGCTGCTGCCTTTGCGGCTTTTTCAGCCGGATCTTCTATCGCAGGATTTTCACCCTTGGCAATCGCCATCAGTCTGCCGAAGACAGCGCTCAAGTAGGCTTCATTCATTGCATCTTCGCGGATATGGCCAAGCAGATGTTCACGCTCATGCTTGTTCCTGGCCTGTTCGAGCTGCGGCTGCATATAAGTCAGCAGTTCGTAATACTTATTCTGAAAATCTTCAAATTTCAGGTCGATTTTTTCCTGCTTTGCAAATTCACTGATTATGAGCTTGCGTTTGAGCTGCTCTTCAGCTACCGGTTTAATTTCTTCTTCTACGAACGTTTCTTCATCAGTCTTCTTCATCTTCAGCCAGGCATCAAAACCGATGCCGCGGTCCTGAAGGTTATGTTTCAGTTCTTCAAGACGTTCGTCGATTTCGTTATTCAGTTCAGCTTCAGAATATTCAACCGTTGAACCTTCTGCCATCTTATCGACAACTGCTTCGATATATTTGTTTTCTTCGGAACGTTTCTTGCTTTCGCTGAGGCTCTTCTTGATTTCATCCAGCAGTTCATCGAAGGTATCTTTGCCAAAATTCTTTGCAAATTCATCATCGTTTTCAGGCAGGACCATCTTTTTGACACTTTGGATCGTGGTGGTGTAGGTCGCTGTGTGACCTTTCAGCGATTGGATGGCTGTATCTTCAGGATAAGTATATTCGGAAGCGACAACATCACCTTCTTTGTGTCCCTTCAGACACTGTGTGAATTTCGGATAAGGCCAGGCTGATCCTTCATCATCGTCTGAACCGATGATAAACTGGTAAGGCATTTCTTTGACCAGCTCAGTCGTACCGCCCTCTTCCATGGGTTCATCAAGGTCACCCTTGATCATGACAAAGACCAGATTCCCGTCTTCAGCTTCACCGTCAGAAGGTTCCTGAGAGGCATAGGGTTCTTTCAGTTCTTTCAGAGCTCTTTCGATCTCCTCATCAGTGACAGGTTCTTCTGTAAATTCTTCACGGATCGCACGGTATTCGCCCAGGTCAACAGTTGCTTTCAAAGGAACGATCAGAGAAAATTTCGGGTTTACGATGTCATCAAGGCTGTCCAAACGACCCATGGCACCGGGTTCAACACCGGCTTCATCAAGGATGGCACCGTATTTTTCTTCAAGGAACATATCGAAAGCTTCCTGTGCGATCGCTATTTCACCGAACATGTTGCGGATCACATTTGCGGGGGCTTTCCCGGGACGGAAACCGGGAATACGCTGAGAGCCGGCAATCTTTTTGACGGCTTTATTCATGTACGGAGCAAATTCGTCTTTCTCAACAGAGACGTCGAGTTTTACTTCATGATTTTCGAGATTTTGCTTTTCGATTTTCAAGGTTGGTTCCTCATTTTTTGTAAAATTTCACTGAGCAGTTAACGCAGTCTGTAGGGAAGGAGGGGCTCGAACCCTCACGCCTTGCGGCACATGATCCTAAGTCATGCCTGTCTGCCAGTTCCAGCACTCCCCCAATCCAAGTACGCCTACTGAGACTCGAACTCAGGCTCTTACCTCCGGAGGGTAATGTGATATCCACTTCACTATAGGCGCAAACAACAATATTTTACCACGGTTTCAAAATTGATTATGACAATTTAAGAAGGTATTTTAATCTCACAATGTTGACAGCAAAAGGGTCGTATCCCAGAGCTGCCGCCAGTTCATCAGGACGACCCATGGCGGAGTCCCGCGATGCCATTTGAACTTTTAGTGCAGCCCCGCCATCCGGATCGGGAACAACTGACCAGTTCTCGATCAGCGGCTTCATGTCATAAATTTTTCCGCGTCTTTCCCGCTCGATCGTTTCCTGCTGCATTAATGATGTCATTTTATCGTACAGATCTTCCTGCGCGATCCTGTCAGGAAATGTCATCAGGTAAACAGCGCTCTGAATGATGATCGTAAGTGCGGGATCACTGTAAGGCAGTTTTTCGATTTCAAGAATTTTCAGACCTGCCGGCATGCACCGGTTTACATCACGAATAAATGTTTCAGGTTCCACTTCTTTTCCATCCGGGTCATCCAGCCAGATATCCAACAGCTCACCCTGTGTTCCCCAGCCAAGCGGAAGCGGCCAGGCATAGGCCACTTTCGGTGTCGGATGAAAGCCCTGTGTATAGGCCAGCGGCAGCTTTGCACGGAGCAGCGCCCGTACCCAGACTTTTTGCAGGTCGAGATGACTGGTATAGCGCATCGCACCGGTTTTTTCAAAGGTAATGCGAATTCTTTCCATGTTCATCTCCCTTCCGGCAGCGGGCAAAACCAGCGGGCCGGCTCTGCTTCCGGCTGAATATCACGAAATGCCTGAACGATCCCGCATCCATAACATCCGGTTCGGCAATCAGGCCGCAGCACACCGCTGAGGCTGTTTTCATATTCCCTGCGCAGGACTTTTTTGCTTACTCCGGTATCGATGTGATCCCATGGGAAAACTTCATCCGCTTCCCGTTTTCGATGAACATAAAATTCAGGTGACAGCCCGTTTTCTTCAAAAGCCTGCATCCAGGCATCTTTTCGGTAATGGTCGGTCCAGGCATCCAGTTTCGCACCCAACTGCCAGGCACGGTAAATCACTTTTGACATACGTCGATCGCCTCGTGTGCTCCAGGCTTCGAACATCGTCGATTCAGGTTCGGACCAGCTGATCTTAACACCGGGTGTTTTCAACGCTTTTTTCAGCAAAGCCTGTTTTTCCGCTACGACCTCCGGATCATCCAGCTGAGCCCACTGGAAAGGGGTATGCGGCTTCGGGACAAAAGTTGCCACCCCGAGATTGAGCTGGGATCGTTTGCCGACCAGCCTGCGGCCGATCTTGATCACTTTGATCGCAAGGTCAGCGATTGCCTGCACATCTTCCATGGTTTCATTCGGCAGCCCGATCATGAAATAAAGCTTGATCGTCTGCCATCCGCGCCCGTAAATCACTTCGGCTGTTTTCAGCAGCTGTTCTTCGGTAATATATTTGTTGATCGTGGTTTTGATTTTTTCGGAAGCAGCTTCCGGAGCCAGTGTAAACCCACCGGCACGGGAACCGCGCAGCTGTTCCAAAATGTCCACGGAAACCGTGTCAATGCGCAGCGAGGGAAGTGCAATATTCAACTTTCGTTTTTGATATAAGTCATGCAGCTCGGTCACCAGCTGCCGGATCGGACGGTAATCGGATGAGGAAAGCGAGAGCAATGCGGCTTCTTCATAGCCTGTATCATCCAATGCTTTGGAAAGCGACCTTACGACCATATCTGCCGGACGTTCCCGAACCGGACGGGTAATAAAACCAGCCTGACAAAAACGGCAGCCCCGGCTACACCCGCGCATGATTTCCACCGCAACGCGATTCTGGACAACATCTATCGAGGGGACAATGAATCGTTCCGGAGGTTCGGGCAGTACCGGAAGAATACGTTTTTTGATGCGGTTCTTTGTACCGTGATGTACAGGATTGATGGCCGCAACCGTCCCGTCTTCGTTGTAGCATGGTTCAAAAAATGAAGGAATATAAACACCTTCTATTGCTGAAAGGTTTTCGAGCAGGGCTTCTTTTCGGTTACCGCTCTTTTTCCATGCCTGATAACAGCGGATGATTTCGGGGAACACTTCTTCACCTTCACCGATCACAAAAGCGTCAATAAACGGCGCCATAGGCTCAGGGTTGAAGGTCGAATGTCCTCCTGCGATAATCAGCGGACAGTTTTCATCCCGTTCCGCAGAAAACACAGACATCCCTGTAAGGTCGATAAGCGTCAGTACATTGGTATAAAGACTTTCATAAGGGATCGTGATTCCGATAATGTCCATGTCGTTGAGCTGCGTTTTGCTTTCCAGCGTATAAAGCGGAACCCCGTGAGAGCGCATTTCTGCTTCCATATCTTCCCAGGGGAGATAAACCCTTTCAGCCCAGACATCGGGCATTTTGTTCAACTGATCGTAAAAAATAGCCAGACCGAGATTGGGGACACCAAGGTCATAAATATCCGGAAATGCCAGAGCGACACGGGTTTTAATCTCGGCCGGGTCTTTCATCACGGCATTGTATTCACCGCCCACATATCGGCCCGGTTTCTGAACTTTCAGAAGAAAAGTGTCAATGATTCTTTCAATTTCTTTCGGCTGCATCTGATCACCATTTTTTGTGCTGTACATGGAACCTGTGAAGGTTCTTTTCTTCTATTATATGTTTATTCGGAAAAAGCAGTGAAAAACAAATTTTACAACATTATTTTTTCTTGTCTGAATTTTTTCAATTGCAGCAATTATGTCATAAGCTCTGATCTTTTTGATTTCCTTATACACATCATCCATAAAAACTTCGATAATTTTGTTATAATTGATTTGGAAAATTTTACTAAAACCCGGAAAGGAAAATTCAATGAAAAAACTGCTGCTTATTGTTTGTGTTTTGATGATGTTTGTTTTGGGAGCAAACGCTGTTTTTGCTGATGCGGATTACCTTGAAACCTCTGTTCCCTCTACCAGCAGGGAAGTTTCCATTCCGGCCTATTTTCTTTTGCCGGAAGGTGATACAGATTCTATCGTTGTCCTGATCCATGGACATCACGGCAACCATAATGAATGGGGCGGCTATGATGTCCTTGCGAACGGTCTGGCAGAAAACGGCATTCTGGTAGCAGAACTTGACTTTGCCGGCTGCGGCGCATCCACTGAAGATTATCATTTGAATGCGATGTCTTATATGTGCAAAGACGTCCTGGATGTCATCAATTATGCAAAAGAAACCTATGGTGTCACAAAAGTCGGCGCTATGGGTTATTCCATGGGCGGACGCATTGTCAGCCAGATGCTCATCGAAGACATGGTTGCCTTTGATTCCATCGCATTCGTTGCCCCTGCTGTCAGCCTGACAGACATGATCATGATGTTCGGCGGTCAGGAAAATTATGACATGATGAAAGAAACCATCAAAGACAGCGATGAAATGTATCCTTTCCCGGGTGCATTCGGTGAACAGCTGCTTTCCAACGAATTCTTCACCGACCTGGAAAAATATGGTGAGGATATGGCCCAAATGGCTGCGGAAAAATACAGTGGTCATTCTCTGACGATCTATTCAACCGACGACTATATCGTCAATCCTGCTGTTTCTCAGATGGCTGCCGATGCTTTCGGTTCTACTGTCATCACCGTCAGCAACCTCGGCCATTCCTACAATTTCTACGGCGAGGATCCCACCACCGTCAATGCTCTGAACACAGCGCTGATCACCTTCCTTTCAACAGACCTGGCAGCTGCTGAATAAGAGACCTTTTTATCAAATTCATACCGGGGGCTGCCAAAGTGCAGCTCCTGCGTTTTAATCACCTTTGTGGCAAAAATGACTTTGACTGTTTTCCGTTCTTATGCTATTATTCTATTGATGTTGATCAACCGAATCGATCAGCAATGGCAATGTGTGAAACAGTAGATACTGGAGGAAATTTATGAGTTATATTCGCGACATCAATCTCGCCCCTTCAGGCAACGACAAGATTGAATGGGTACGCCGCAACATGCCGCTGCTTCGCAGCATTCAGCAGCAGTTTGAAAAAGACCAGCCTTTCAAGGGTTTGAAAATCGGTCTTTCCATCCATCTGGAAGCAAAAACAGCCTATCTGTGCCGTGTTCTGGCAGCCGGAGGCGCCGAAATGCACATCACAGGGTCCAACCCGCTTTCCACCCAGGATGACGTGGCAGCTGCTCTCGCAGCCGGCGGATTGAATGTGTACGCATTTCATGGCGCAGATGCGCAGCTTTATGATGAATGTATTGAAATGGTCGTCAAGGCTGAACCCGACATCGTCATTGATGACGGCGGCGACATCCTGAACATGATGCACAACAAATACCCGGAGATCGAAAAGAAGGTCCTGGGCGGCGGTGAAGAAACCACCACGGGCATCATTCGCCTGAAGGCGATGGAACGTGACGGCGAGCTGAAGTTCCCCATGTTTGATGTCAATGATGCAAACTGCAAACATCTCTTCGACAACCGTTATGGTACCGGCCAGTCTGTTTTTGACGGCATCAACGGCACTACCAACCTGATCGTCGCCGGCAAACATGTGGTTGTCGCTGGTTACGGCTGGTGCGGGCGCGGTACCGCCATGCGCGCCAAGGGACTGGGAGCCAAGGTGATCGTCACGGAAGTCGATCCGGTGAAAGCCATCGAAGCCGTGATGGACGGCTTTGAAGTGATGCCGATGAGGGATGCCGCGAAGATCGGTGATCTGTTCGTCACCACCACCGGCTGCAACCAGGTCATCACGGAAGATCATTTCTACACCATGAAAGACGGTGTTTTGCTTTCCAATGCAGGACATTTCAACGTTGAAGTTGACGTGGCACGGTTGGAACAGATCGCTGTCGAAACCAGACAGATGAAACCGAACATCATGGGTTACAAGCTGTCCAACGGCAATTGGCTTTATGTTCTCGGTGAAGGCCGTCTGGTAAACCTGGCTGCCGGCAACGGTCATCCGGCGGAGATCATGGACATGAGCTTCGCTATCCAGGCACTGTGCGCCCGTTATGTTGCGGACCACCGCGGTGAGCTTCCTGTCAAATTGATGCCGGTCCCGGTCGAGATCGACGACCAGGTTGCCCGCATGAAGCTGGAGACCATGGGCGTCTCTATCGATGTGCTGACTCCGGAACAGGAAAAATACCTGAGCAGCTGGCAGATTTGATTCAGGTGTCAGGTATCAGGTGTCAGGTATCAGGTGTCAGGCATGAGGTGTCTGGCTCCTGATGATATGAGTTTTAAAGGATAAAAGGAACTGCCCCATATCGGGGCAGTTCTTCAATAGAAAAGAGGATGTGCATGAAGATATTGTTTGAACATGCGGATATTCTGCTCACGGAAAACAAAGGGTTTTCCGAAATAAAGGATGGGTTTCTTGGTGTTGAGGGAAGGCGCATCAACTATATCGGCAAAGAAAAACCGCAAGAGAACTATGATGTCATAAAGGATTTTTCCAACAAGCTGCTGATGCCCGGACTTATCAACACGCACTGCCATGCAGCCATGACCATGCTGCGCGGTCTTGGCAGTGACCTGCCGCTGCAGGAATGGCTGTTTGAGAAGATGATGCCGGTAGAAGATCGCTTCACTGCCGAAAGCATTCGTGCTGCTTCAGAACTGGCGCTGCTGGAGATGATCTCCACCGGGACCACCTCCTTTTGTGACATGTATTTCATCAACGAATCCACGGTCCTTCCCTGTCTTGACTCCGGCATCAAGGCCAATATCTGCCGGCCGATGCAGTCCTTCGACCCGGCTGATGTTTATGAGACCATGGTTCGCAAACTGGAAGCAGATGCCCTGTTCAGTGAATATAACGGCGCCGGAGAAGGACGCATCCTGATCGATGATTCCATCCATGCCGAATACACCTGTTCTGAAACTGTTGTCCGGGCGCACGCGGAAACAGCCAAAATACGCGGCACCCGCATGCATATCCATCTTTCCGAAACAAAACGAGAACATGTGGAGTGTATCTCAAAATACGGCAAAACACCTGCACAATGGTTTGCAGAACTGGGTATTTTTGACGTTCCGGCTTACGCTGCCCATTGTGTGTGGGTGAGCGATGAGGATATCGCGCTCATGGCGGAAAAGGGCGTCAGCGTGATGCACAATCCATCGTCCAACATGAAACTCGGCAGCGGCTTTGCACCTATCGTGAAAATGCAGCAGGCCGGTATCAATATTGCTTTGGGTACCGATGGCGCGGCATCCAACAACAACCTGAACATGTTCGAAGAACTGCACCTGGCTTCCATCATCCACAAAGGATATATGCAGGATTCCACTGTCACCAAATGCACCGACACGCTTCGCATGGCGACGATCAACGGTGCAAAACTGCAGGGACGCCCGAATACCGGCGCTTTGCAGGTCGGGAATGCCGCAGATATCATCGCCATCGACCTCGATAAGCCGCACCTTTTCCCGAATAACGATACTGTCGGGCTGATTTGTTATTCCGCTCAGGGCTCGGATGTCTGCATGACCATGGTCGACGGAAAGATCCTTTATGAGAACGGTGAATTCCTGACCATGGACCGCGAAAAAGTGATGTTTGACGCCCGCGCTGCACAGAAGATGCTTTATTGAGGAGGATGCCGATGGAACGACAGGATAAAGACCTTGCTTACATGCTGCAGTATGAGAACATCGCCTGGTATGAAGACGGTGAAGTGAGGATTCTCGACCGACGCATTTATCCGGCTCAGAAATCCTTTGTACGATGCAAGACACACCAGGAAGTCAAGCAGGCTATCCGTGATATGGTCACCCAATCCGCAGGACCCTTCACCGCTGCTGCCATGGGGATGGCGCTGGCCGCCTGGGAATGTCGGGGTCTTCCGAAAGCCGAACAGCTGGACTTTCTTGAAAAGGCTTCTGAAAACATCTCTCATGCCCGGCCAACAACGGTCAAACGCATGGCTCTCATCACAAACGGCTGTCTGGAAGCAGCAAAGCAGGCTTTGGAAGAAGGAAAAGATGCAGCGCTCGCGATCCGTGACCATGCGGTGGAAACCAACAACATCCGCTACGCGAAAGTTGGGAAGATCGCCGAATATCTGGTAGATATGATCCCTGACAAAGGAACGGTAATGACCCAATGTTTCGCCGAAACCATCGTCGGACAGATGCTCCGCGTTGCGAGTGAGCGCGGGAAGGCCTTTAAAATGGTCTGTCCGGAGACAAGACCTTATTTTCAAGGCGCCAGACTGACTGCTACCGTCTGTCATGACATGGGGTTCGATACCACCGTCATCACCGACAACATGCCAGCCTGGTACATGGAAACAGAAGGTGTGGATGTGTTCACTTGTGCCGCTGATGCGATCTGTATGGACGGGCATGTGGTCAATAAAGTCGGTACGCGTCAGATAGCCATCGTCGCCAAATATATGGGTGTACCGATGTTCGTCACCGGCGCACCGGACCGCGGACATCCGGACGCAGCTTCCATCAAGATCGAGATGCGTGACCCGGAATTCCCGCTGCAGGCGATGGGCGTCCGCACAGCGGATCAGGGTGTCAAAGGCTGGTACCCATCCTTCGACATCACACCGCCGCACCTGATTTCCGGCATCGTCACCGACCGCGGGATCTATTCACCTTATGACCTGAATCGTTATTTCGAAAAGGGAGACCTCGGTCTGTATGAGATGGTAGTTTAATGAAATAAGAAATCAGAAATAAGAAGAACTGAAGAACTTGGAAAAATGAAGACAAGGGAAGTGCCCTTTCATGGGACTATTCCAAAAATAATTAATAAAATGAGGCAAGATGACAAAAATTGAAGCGTTGAAACAGGAGATCGTTGACAAGTCGCTGCAGGCATTTCTCGCAGGGCTGTTTGCCGGGACCAGCGGCAACATGAGCACCTATGTTCCGGAAGAAGACATCATGCTCATCACCCCGACCAGTGTACGTTACGAGACCATGAAAGCTGAGCAGATCGTGGAAATGCGGCTGGATGGGACAGTCCTTTCTGATGGGAAACCCAGCTCCGAGTGGCACCTCCACGCGGAAATGTATAAAGCTCATCCGGATGTCCGTGCGGTCTTTCATACCCACAGCCCTTATGGGACCGCCTTCGCGGTCAACCACATGGCGATCCCCGCTACACTGATCGAAGCCTATTTCTTTCTCGGCGGTGAAGTGCCTTGTGCGGATTACGCAACACCGGGTACACCGGAAGTTGGTATCGGCGCGGCAAAGACCATCGGTGACAAAGGCGGCGTTCTGCTTGCCAACCATGGCGTGGTCGCTGTTGGGAAAGATCTCTCAGAGGCCTATCTCCGGGCTGAATATATAGAAGATACTGCCAAAATCTACACCTTCGCGAAACAACTCGGTAACCCGGTGGAATTGAAACAACTGTAAAGAAAATAAGAAATTAGAAATGAGAAATGAGATAATATAATTCAAAGAGAGTGGATTACTGCTGTTGTGAAACTAATAACAGGAATCCACTCTCTGTATGTGGTGTGTTTAGAGTTCCGGGAGGATCTCTTTGAGAATCTTGATGATCTTGGGACCGATGATCTTGGCAGCTTCCATCACTTCTTCGTGAGTGGTCTGTACTTCTCCGTTATCACTGTTCTTGTTGGTGATGCCGGAAAATCCGAGAACCCGCATACCGCAGTGCCGTGCAATGATCACTTCCGGCACTGTGGACATGCCGACGGCGTCAACGCCCCAGGTCCTCAGCATGCGAACCTCAGCCGGTGTTTCAAAAGAAGGACCGCTGAGCCAGACATAGGTACCCTCTTTCAGGTCGATGTTATGTTTGACCGCCGAGGCTCTTGCCAATTTGCCGTATTCCCTGTCATAGGCCTGAGACATATCCGGGAAGCGGGTGCCGAATTCTTCCATGTTCGGACCGCAGAGCGGATTGTTGCCGGCCATGCCTGCGAGGGCAATATGATCCGTGATGAGCATGACATCCCCCGGGTGGAAGAAAACGTTGACACCGCCGGCGGCATTGGTGACAACCAGCGTTTTCACGCCCAAAAGCTTCATCACACGAACCGCAAAAGTGACTTCATGTAAGGAGTAGCCTTCATAAAAATGTGTGCGTCCCTGCTGAACGATGACGTTTCGACCACCGAGCTTCCCAATCACCAGCTGCCCTTTATGCCCGAAAACTGTGGATACCGGCCAGCCTGGAATGTTCTTGTATTTGATCACAACAGGAGCCTCTCCCGGTTTGGCGCCTTCTACCTCTTCAGCCAATTGTCCGAGTCCTGACCCCAGTACCAGCCCAATTTCAGGTGTGATTGAAATTTTACTTTTGATCTCATTTGCAGCATCCTGATATTCAGCAAAAGAATACGTACGCATTATCTTCTCCTTGATTGATGTAAACTGACTTATGGATAATTATACCTGATGATTGTCATAGTCAGGAATAAATCAGCATTTAAAATCCACGATTTTTGTCTCAAATGTGACGCTTTCAATGCGTAATGTTATAATTAGCTGAAGATAAGGACGGTATGAAATGAACAATATGAATCCAAATTTCAATAATCAGCGCAATCCCGGTCAGTGGCAGCATCCGGCTCCGCAGCGGCCGATCCAAAATTATCCACAATACCGTCCGAACTATCAGCAGCCCGCCCAACCTCCACAGCAGCCTTCTCAGACACAGATGCCATCAATGGGCAGCCAGCCTCCAAAAGACGAAAAACCGAAGAAAGAAAAAAAACAGCGGTCAGTTCCGTTTTCCGAATTGTTCTCCCGCATTTTTGTCGGAGTTTTGACCCTGTTCATTGTCATTTACATGGGCTGGCTCTATGCTCCTCAGATCCGTAATTCCATGACCTTCTGGCCTACGAATACGCCGACACCTGTTACACCCACGCCCACTATTCCCGCAACGGCGACGGTAACGCCACTGGCTACGAATACACCGACACCCTCTCCAACACCGACTCCCGGACCGATCTCGACTTATTGGATCGCCAACGGCAGTTCACTTGATCCGGAAGTCCCGAACGCACCGGAAGGTCTGGTGATCCTTTCGGCAAAAAACAGCGCAGAGGTGAACCCCTCATTGGATAGCATCTACTGGACCAGTTCCAGTCAAATCGTCCAGGACCTCGGCAGGTTGACTTCAAATTATGACAGTGAATGGTTCGCCACTGTGAACAACGGTTCCATCCGCTATTATATGGACCAGCCGCTCAAAGAAGGTCTATACGAAATTTATGTAATGGACACCTATTACAGTTCCGGCGGTAACCTTGATTTTCTGGTTCAGGTCGGTAGTCAGCCGCTGACACCCATGACCGGCACTTCGTCTGTCACTTTTATGACCAGCCAGTATGATCCCCGGCAGAATTATGACACATGGCGCAGTTTGGGAATTTACTATATACCGCAATCCCGTGATGTATTGAACGTGTCCACCTCCTGGGGCTTTCGCGATGAATACAGTTATGTTGCTGCCGACAGGATCATGATCGTCCCGCGGAAAATTACTGACCTCGGTTTGCTCAATGCGCTCCCGGCATCAACAGGCACACGCTACATCATGGATGATACTCAGGCTTCAATCAGTGCCGGGAACAGCCAGTTCAGGGAAACCATCAGCACTGCCTGGGATGATTCCTACCAGCTGATCATCAATCCGAAACAGAAATGTACGATCGAATACAGTTCCCTTGAGCCCTGGCCGATCGGTTCCTACAGCATTTATCTCTATATTCCGGAAAGCAAAGGCGGTCTGGACGCGGAGATCCAGGTGAAAACGGACAACACGATTTTGGAGACCGTCGCAGGATCTGAAGCTGTTCAGATGCATATTCCGACCGGAGGAAGCTGGGTACTGATCGGACAATATAACACCGACCGGTACTATGAGCGGCCGGTCAAATTCAAGGTAACGATCACTGTCCCGGAAGGCCAGCAGGGCGAATACCCTGTAGACGCCATCGCCTTTGTGCGGGATCCCTTTAACTAACGTAAAATGTATAGAAAGAAAAAAGGACCCATCGTGTGATTTCGGCGGGTCCTTTACATTTTATCTTTTACATCCTATTTTTCCGGTACGGGCAGGGTCGACCCACCGTAGGGCATGAGCAGAACAGAAGCGTTTTCACCATACTGCTTCAGCAGGTCATTGATGGTTTCCTGTAAATCAGACACGTAATTAAAGTGTAATTTCTCCACAAAATCCTGCTTAAGTTCAGTGTAAAGATAAATTTTTGCACGCTTCATCACCATGGCAATGGCAGCGGCTTTGTGTCCGCCGAGGACAAACTCCCGTTCAATGTGCGGGATCATATCCAGCGGGTTTTCATGGTTCAGCATCCAGTCCTCGAAATGCTTCTCGCCCAGTCCTTCAATACCTGATGCGATCCAAACAATGGAACCACCGTCCCGAATCGCCTTCCCGGCATTATCCAACGCTTTCTGGGCCTGATAGAGGTTCATATCTTTCGGGAAACCGCCTGCTGAAACGATAACAATATCCGCCTTTTTCGGAATCGGAAGGCTGTACATTTTATCCAGCAGTTTGCAGCCGGCACGATGAGCTTCGATCACATCACCGGCAACACAATGCCGGATCTGTTTATGCTCATCTAAAACCACATTGACAATAAAAGCAACGGGTACAAACTCACGAACAGAATCGATGTCCTCACGTACAGGATTGCCTTCGATTTTCCCGGTCGTTGCCGCAGGATCAACCATGCGGCTGTGATTTTTCTGGATCGCTTCCCGGGTGGAAACGCCGGGCATGATGGCTTTCATGCCGCCGCTGTATCCGGCAAAGTAATGATACTCGATATTCCCCAGACAGACCACTTTATCCGCTTCTGCGACCGGCTTGAAGATGTCAACCGGAGTCCCGTTGGCAGTGAAACCAAGATGGACCATTTCACCGTTTGAATCAAGGATCTGATAATTTTCAAACACCTTTTCGCCGCAGAGCTTTTTCTTTTCCTCATCGGTGTGTCCGCGGTGGCTGCCCAGCGCCAGGACGATCGAAACATCTTCATTCGGTACACAGGCAGATTTGATCTCTTCCAAAACAGCAGGAAGAACCTTATAGGACGGCATCGGCCGACTGATGTCGGAGGTCACGATGACCACCTTTTCCCCCGGTTTCACGATCCGGCACAAACGCGGGCTTCCGATTGGATTTTCAAGAGCGTTTTTGATGGTATTTTGCTCATCCAACGGGATATCCGGAAGGTTTGCGTGAAGTACATCCATCACATTGTTATCCGGAATCTCAACCTCGACCTGTTCTTTGCCGATCGCAAATATTTGTTTCATTTCCGTGTGCTCCTTCTTACCACTAATTTTGGTTCAAGCATAATATGATGCTCTGTAATATCTTTGTTTTGGATCTGGTTTATCAGCATTTCTGCTGCCAGTTTTCCCATCTGGTTTCTGGGCTGGGCAACCGTTGTCATTTGGATCTGCGGCAGTCCGGCCAACAGGATGTCGTCAAAGCCGACAACACCGACATCTTCAGGAATTTGCTTGTTATTCCCCATTAAGAACTGCAGAACGCCCAGCGCGATCACATCATTTCCGCAGAATATTCCATCCACATCCGGATATTTTCCAAACAACTGTTTGGCCATGGTATATCCGCTGGACAGGCTGAAACCGCCATAAAGGATATGATCCGCGTCTATGGGCATGCCAAGTTCCCGAAGACGGTCACAATAGCCGCTGATGCGGATCCCATTGGACTGACTGCTTTCGGTGCCGCCGATAAAGGCAAGGTGACGGTAACTGCACTCCGCAAGATGGTTCGCTGCGATCCGACCGCCTTTGTAATTGTCGATTTCGATATAGGATTCGTTTTCGCCAGGAATGCACGAGATCAGGACACTCGGCATGGACAACTTTGAGAGGTCCAGCGGTTCTCTCCCGGCTGGTTTGTAAATGATGCCATCCACCCGCTGGTTTTGCAGATGTTCCAGTTGTTTTGCTTCATTTTCCACATTCCAATGCGTGTTGCACAAAATTGTTGTGTACCCGTTTTCGGAAGCGTACTCATCCACTGCATAAGCAATGTCAGCAAAAAAGGGATTGGAGATATCAGGCAGCAGCAGGGCAATGGTATTGGTTTTGTTTGTTTTCAGACTGCGCGCAAGAATGTTCGGCCTGTAGCCTAACTCTTCGGCTGCAGCAAGGACCTTATCCCGGGTGACTGGACTCACACCGCTAAGGTGGTTCAGGGTTCGCGAAACAGTGGCATAAGAAACACCGGTGTATTCCGCTATGTCTTTGATCGTGACTTCACCCATAATTTACTTCAATTCCAACTGTGATTGCAGTATCCCGTTTTTTCGGGACACTGCAAATTGTTTTTCATATCCGGGGCTTATTTCCGGGCAATGGTCTTTTTGACTTCTTCGCAAACTTTTTCTGCAGTCAAACCGTATTCCTTCGCCAGAAAGTCCACTGTACCCACCTGACCGAAACGGTCGCGGATACCGACCATGGACATCGGTGTCGGCAGTTTTTCGCCGAGCAGTTCAGCGACAGCCGCGCCGAGTCCACCGACAACATTGCCGTTTTCAGCAGTCACAACAGCGCCGCACTTCTTTGCGTATTCAAGGACAACAGTTTCATCCAGCGGCTTGATGGTCCACATGTCGATAACGGCTGCATCAATTCCTTCTTTTGCCAGCATGGCAGCCGCCTTGAGAGCTTCGGCAACCATGTAACCGGAAGCGATGATCGCAACATCCTTACCATCGAAAAGCACGTTGGCTTTGCCGACTTCAAAAGTGGAATCTTCGGAATATACCGCGACACAGTTCTTACGGCAGATGCGCAGATAGGTCAGACCCTTCCGTTCCACCAATCCGGGCAGGATGGAGGCCAGCATGGCGCTGTCTGTGGCATCGATCACAGTGGCTTCCGGAACTGCACGATAGAGGCAGACGTCTTCGAAAGGCATGTGAGTACCGCCGTTATAGGCAGCGTTGATGCCGGAGTCGGAACCGACGATCACGACGTTGTTCTTTGCATAAGCGACAGACATGAAGGCCTGGTCAAACACGCGGCGGCCGGCAAAGGAACCGAAGGTGTGAGCGATCGGTTTCATCCCGGCAGCGGACATGCCGGCTGCGACACCGATCATGTTGGCTTCCTGGATACCGACTTCAACGATCTGGTCCGGATAATCTTTGTCCAGACCGTACGTCCCGATGGAATTCATCAGGTCGGCGTCGAGATAAACGACCTTCGGATCTGCGGCAACCATTTTCTTGATTGTTGCGCCGAAAGCATTCTTCCCCGCAGTTTTTTCTTTTTC
Source organism: uncultured Leptolinea sp. (assembly GCA_964459115.1). Taxonomy (GTDB): domain Bacteria; phylum Chloroflexota; class Anaerolineae; order Anaerolineales; family Anaerolineaceae; genus Flexilinea. The sequence continues at coordinate 44,844 of CAYWKZ010000002.1, forward strand.
ACCGTTATAAATGCATTTGAACATCTGGCACCTCTTATTCCAACTTAGCTTTCAGAGCAGCGATATATTCAAGAGCTTCATCACCAACGTTCAAATGATGGTTCAGCCTTGTCTCTTCGATCGCTTTCACACCGGCACCCTTGACGGTGTCAAGGATGATCATGGCAGGTTTGTCACCCTGGTTTGCCTTCGCATCGTTGACAGCTTCAACGATCTTGTCCGGATCAGACCCGTCAATACGGAGCGTATACCAGCCAAAAGCCTTGAATTTTTCGTCAACAGGTTCAATGCTGCAGATCTCGGATGTATAACCATCCAGCTGCCGTTTGTTGTTGTCCAGGAAAGCGATGAAGTTGTTCAGCTTGTGCTGGGGAGCAAACAGCGCCATTTCCCAAACCTGTCCCTCCTGGCTTTCACCGTCACCAAGAATCAGGTAAACACGGGCGTCCTTCTTCTGGGCTTTCAGCCCCAGGGCAAGACCGGCGGCAGTGGAAGCACCCTGGCCCAGAGAACCGGTAGTCATGTCGATACCGGGAGTCAGGTTCTTGTCACAGTGGCTCGGCAGATGAGTGCCGTTTGCGTTCAGGGTCTTGAGCATATCCATCGGGAAATAGCCCATGAGCGCAAGTGTGGCATAGAGCGCCGGACCGGCATGACCTTTTGACATGACCAGACGGTCACGATCTTCCCAATCCGGGTTCTTCGGGTCAAATTTCATGATTTCGCCGTAAAGCGCGGCAAGACAGTCTGTGATAGAAAGAGCTCCACCGATGTGACCGAAGCCGCGGGCTTTGAACTCTTCCAACTGGGCGATTCGAATCTTTAAAGCCAGTTTCTTTAATGGAGTCAACATTTTTCTTTCCTTCCGGCAATGAAACCTTCCATTGCCAATTAACTGACGATTTGCATTACCCGGATCGGGTAATGCAATCGCCGTTTTTCATTCCTATAATTTGCTCAGAGCTGCTTGTCACGCTCGTAAGCTTTTTCCATCGCCGTGATCAGCGGCATCTTCTTCCCGGACATAAAGCGGACCATCGCGCCGCCGCCGGTACAGACGTAGCTGATATCGTTGAGATCGATGAACTTTGTGGCGGAACTGATGGTGTCTCCACCGCCAATGACTGAGTAGGCAGGGCTTTCCGCAATGGCAGTCCAAACGGCCTTCGTGCCATATTCAAACATCGGGTTTTCATAAACACCGGCAGGGCCGTTCGCGAAAACTGTTTTAGCCTTGTCCAAGATCTCCTTATATGCGGCAACGGTCTTGTGACCGATATCCGGGTAAAGACTGTCGACCGGCATGTCACCTACATCGATTTCCACCCGTTCACCGTCTTTTTCATAGGCAACATCCACGGGCATATAGATTTTTCCGGGGAATTCCGCCAGGAATTTCTTCGAATCTTCAACAAAGCCGAGCAGATCTTTATCTTTGAGGAACCGCAGGGTCTTTTCGCCGATGTTCACACCGGAAGCGTAAAGCATCACCAGCCCTGTGACACCTGTGGTCAGGATAGCATCCGCGGTTCCGTTTTCCAGAACCGGACGCATCATGCCATAAGCATCCGAGATCTTGGCCCCGCCAAGGACGAAGACGCAGGGCTTTTCAGCATTGTGCAGCACATTATAAAGCGCTTCATATTCCTTGAAGAGCAGCGGGCCGGCAGCGGTCGGCAGCAATTCCTGGAAGGCAACCATGGAGGGCGAATTGCGGTGCGCGGCTGAGAAGGCTTCGTTGACGTAGAAATCAAACAGCGGAGCCAGCTTGCGGACTTCCCAGCAGTGAGTGTATTCTTCAGCTGTCTGCTTGACATCCTTTTCGAATGTCGAAACTTCCTCGGTCAAATAGCGAAGATTCCCCAGAATGACCACTTCACCGGTCTTCAGTGCTTCCACACGGGCAATCGCCGCCGGACCGCAGACATCGTCGATATATTCAACGGGCTGGTTCAGCAAAGAAGAAAGCCGCTCGGCGTGTTCGTGCATATCGACCAGGTTCTGGTAATCCAGCGTATCACCCTGATGAGCGATGATCGCGATAGCTGCGCCTTTGTCAAGCAATTCTTTGATAACCGGGATCGTTTTCACGATCCGGTTATCATTCACAATTTTCTTCGTGACGGGATCGACCGGAGAGTTGATGTCCGGGCGGAGAAGAACTTTCTTCCCCTGCAGATCGATCCCTTCAAGGGAACGCATCTTTACTTCCATTTGCCAAGTCCCAGATACTTGTTGGTTTCAGCAACAGCCTTCAGCCGGTCGGTTTCCATGTTGCAGGCAGCGCGGATACCGTCCATGGTTTCCGGAATGGTCACAGATTCCTGCGGGATGTTGATGGCGTACATGATGTCATCGCCGGATTCGACAATGCTGTCAGCCCACAGGCCGATCTCATACATGTCACCGCGGCGGTTGCCCAGGTCACGAGCATAGCGGAAGAAGGAGGCATTGCCCTTGAAGCCTTCGTCGATGGTGACCACACGAATGCGGTCATGGGTCAGGAATGCATCGAGAGCCATCTGTTTTGTGATCTTTTTCTTACCGGTGGCAACGACGGTGATGATGTGACCGTGGGTGACAGGGGTGTGGACAAGGATACCGGTCGCTTCGATGTGCGGCATGATGGTCATGAGGTCAACAGCCTGATGGGACGGGGCTTTGTCCATCTGCAGGGCATTGGTCAGGCCGCGGTGATAGTCACCGGGGTCGGCAACGCGGCGGATGATGGTGATGGCAACCTTTTCAATGCCATAAGCTCGGTCCAGGCAGTCAACAGAGCGGATCAGACCGGTGGTGTTGCAGGATGTCAGTTTCAGATAATTCTGGCCGATACCTTTTTCGTAATTGGCATAACCATGGAAGAATACATCCGCGACGGAGTTCTTTTCACCGCCCTGGAAGATCGCCTTGGTGTTATGCTTCAGATAAAGTTCCTTGTTCTTGGCACCGACACCGCCGGGGGAGGAGTCCAGCATGATATCGACCTTGTCGATCAGTTCTTCAAAAGTTCCGGAAACAGGGATACCGCAGGCATCAAACTGAGCTTTGTCAGCGCCTTCAACCAGATAAAGGTCATAGGGCATACCCTGTTCTTTCAGCGCACGAATGGAAAGGGTTGGGGCGAGGTCCGCAACACCGACCAGTTCCATGTCGCCCTGTCGGGCGACGCCGTCAGCCAGACGCTGACCGATAACGCCGTAACCGGCGACACCAACTTTAATCTTACTCATACTCATTGCTCCTTATAAAATTTACAGACCAGCAACTTCTTTGATATATTTCCGGGCTTTCACTGCATATTCAAACGGATTGGCTTTCGCCGGATCCTGTTCAGCTTCAACCAGGACATAACCTTCATAATTATTTTCGGCAAGGACTTCGAAGATGGAGGTGAAATCTACATCACCGTCACCCGGGACCGTGAAGACACCGGCACGGACTGCATCCAGGAAGCTCATGTTCTGCTTCTTGACTTCTTCATAGACCTTCAGGCGCAGATCCTTGAGGTGGACGTGCTTAATGCGCTTGATGTATTTCTTCAGGACCGGGAGCGGATCGATGCCCGCGAAGGAGAGGTGACCGGAATCGAACAGCAGGTAAACCAGTTCAGGATCGGTCTCATCCATCAGGCGGTCGATTTCTTCAACAGTCTGTACGCCGGTGCCCATGTGATGATGGATGGTCAGGTACATGCCTTTTTCACGAGCCAATGCGCCCATTTCGTTGAAGCCCTTGCAGACAGTCTTCCACTGTTCTTCGGTATAGACCGGTTTGTCAGGACCGAGGATCGGCACATCCAGTTTCCCCTGGATGGAGTTACCCTGTTCGGAAGCACCGATGATCTTGGCGCCGAGGAAATTCAGTTTGTCGCGGTGGGCGATGAAGTTCTGAATGGTCACTTCATAGGGTTCACTGGTCAGCAGAGAGGAGAACCAGGCATTGCAGACCTGCAGTCCGCGGACATCCAGCTTGTGCTTCAGGACTTCGGGATCTTTCGGGTATTTGTTGCCGATTTCTGTACCTTTGAAGCCGGCCAGAGCCATTTCGCTGACGCACTGTTCAAAAGTGTTTTCCGCGCCGAGATCCGGCATGTCATCATTTGTCCAACCGATCGGGGCGATCCCCAACTTTACTTTATTCGGATCAAGCATTATTTACCTCTATACGAATTTTTTAGTAATCACGTGCTTCAGCAATGTGCTTCTGCATGTCTTTCCAACAATCAACGACCTTCTGGTCCTTCGCAACCTCTGCGACACCGACACGCCACCAGTTTTCGAATCCCGGGGTCATGGAGCCATGTTCGACTTTCATATCGAAGACGCAGACGCGATTTTCTTTCTTTGAATCTTCCAGTGCTGCTTTCAGTTCGGCAAGGTTATGGATTGAATATCCCTTTGCTCCATACCCTTCCGCGATTTTTGCTATATCCATCGGGACGATCGGTCCGTCAAGGAAGCCGGTTTCCGGATTGCGGTAGCGGAAGACGGTACCAAATGTGGCTGTGCCCTGATTGTTCTGAAGGTTTTCAATGCAGCCCCAACCGGAGTTATCGAAGACCATGATGTTGATCTTGATGCCTTCCTGAATAGCAGTATAAAGCTCGCTGTGTAGCATGATGAAGGAACCGTCACCGAGGAAAGTATAGACTTCACCCTGCGGCCAGGCCATCTTCACGCCGACAGCAGCGCAGACCTCATAGCCCATGCAGGAGAACCCATATTCCATATGATAGGTGCAGGGGTTGCCCGGGCGGAACAGACGCTGCATGTCGCCGGGGAGGCTGCCGGAAGAACCGACTGCCACATCATCCGGTCCCATGAATTTGTTGATGGTGCCGAGCGCCAATGTCTGCGGGAATACGCCTTCGGATTCCGGTTTGGAATACCATTCATCAACGATGGCATCCCATTCTTTCTTGGCAGCTGCGATTTCGCCTTTATAAGCGGACTTGTAACCGCGTTTGGCAAGCTCTTTGCCGATGGCTTCCAGGGATACCTTCGCATCACCGATGATCGCTTCCCCATCCATCTTGACGGCATCGAAAGCAGTCACGTTGATGTTGAGCATCTTCACTTCCGGATTCTGGAAAGCCCACTTGGAGCTGGTCGTAAAATCTGTCAGACGGGAACCGACTGCGATAACCAGATCAGCATCCTTTGCAATCACATTGGCCGCCTTGCCGCCGGTGACACCGATACCGCCAAGGTTCAGCGGGTGTTTCCAGTCGATAACACCTTTCCCGGCCTGTGTTTCACCGAAGGGAATGTTGAAATCCTCAGCAAATTTTTTGAAAACATCCCAGGCTTCGCTGTAACGCACACCGCCGCCGCAAACAAGAAGCGGCTTTTTGCTTGCAGCGATCAGGTCGGCTGCACGTTTCACCTGATCAGCGTTGATCTCACGGCGATCCATGTGCCAGACACGCTTCTGGAAGAAGTATTCCGGATAGTCATAGGCTTCACCTTCCACATCCTGCGGCATGGCGACACAAACCGCGCCGGTATCCGCCGGATCAGTCAGCACACGCATGGCATGGATCAGGGCAGTCATGATCTGTTCCGGACGCTCGATTTTGTCCCAATAACGGCAGACACCCTTGAAGGCTTCGTTGACAGTATAACCGTAACCATTATAAAATTCTGCCTGCTGCAGGACCGGGTCCGGCTGGCGTGTAGCAAAGGTATCACCGGGGAAGACCAGCAGCGGAATGCGGTTCGCAGTCGCGGTACCGCAGGCGGTAACCATGTTCATGGCGCCGGGACCGATGGATGAAACGCAGGGGATGATCTTGCGGCGGTTGTGCTGTTTGGCAAACCCGATCGCAACATGGGCCATACCCTGTTCATTGTGGCCCTGATAGAACCGGAGGTTATGCCCGCCCTGTTCCAGTGCCTGACCGACACCGACCACGCAGCCGTGACCGAAAATTCCGATGATCCCGTCTACAAATTTTTCTTCTTTCCCGTCAAACATCACATATTGATTGTCCAGGAATTTGACGATAGCCTGAGCCATCGTTAACCGAATTCGTTTGGTCATAAAACCTCCGAGTTATGATTGATTATTACAAAAACAGGCAAAGGTGAAAGGTTTTAAAATGAGCCTGTATCTGTGATACTCAATCTTCACCTTTCACCCTTTACCTAATAAACTTATTTGATTTCGGACAACTTCACCGGGCGGTGTTCTTTCATGGAAAGGTTCGCTGCCTGGGCGATCTTGATCGGAGCAAGTCCATCCTGAATGCCTACCGGGACGTCAGTGCCGTTCTGGATCGCTTTGATGAATTCACGTACTTCATCGCCGAAGGACTGCATATAGCGTTCCAGGAAGAAGAACAGCGGCTTATCTTTCGAGACACATTCTTTGGTGCTGACAGTGACGTTGGTTTCTGTGTCGTTATCCGCAGCGGCCGCACCCTTGGTACCGAAAACTTCCACGCGCTGGTCATAGCCATAAACAGCCTGGCGGCAGTTGTCGATGACACCAATGGCGCCGTTTTCGAATTTCAGGGTGATGATAGCGGTGTCAATATCGCCTGCTTCACCGATCGCGGGGTCGACCGTGACAGCACCGACCGCGTAAACTTCTTCGACCGGGCTGCCGGCCTGATAGGCGGCCATATCAAAATCATGGATGGTCATATCCAGGAACATACCGCCGGATGCGGCAGCATATTCGGCTGACGGCGGTTCCGGATCGCGGGAAGTGATCTTTACGATCTGGATCTCACCCAGGTCACCGTTTTTCGCCAATTCATGGATCTTGCGGAAGTTGTGGTCAAAGCGGCGGTTGAAACCGATCTGCATCTTAACGCCGGCTTCTTTGACGACTCTTTCAGTCTCAAGGATCTTCGCTACGGAAGTGTCGATCGGTTTTTCACAGAAGATGTGTTTACCGGCTTTCGCGGCTTCCATGGCAATGTCAGCATGGGTATTTGTCGGAGAACAAACGAAGACGGCCTGGATAGTGGGGTCTTCAAGGATCTTGTGATAATCTTCATAATAATTCGGAATACCGAATTCTTCAGCTGCTTTCTTTGCGGCTTCAACGTATTTATCGGAAATCGCAACCAGTTCAGCTTCGGGAATGTTGTTTGTCAGAGACTTGGAATGAACACGACCGATTCGGCCTGCGCCGATGATACCAACACGAACTTTTTCCATTATATATTCTCCTTAAATGCAAAGGCCTTCTTTGCAAACGTTTACTATTCTCTATCATATCATCATTTTCCGAAAAATGTATACGTTGAGTGTCATTATTTTTAAGATATAAATGTCATAATTATTTTCGGATATAATAGTTTTATGGAGGTAAAAGATTATGGAAGATCAAAAAATCGTCTATTGGGCTGAGAACCAGGTTGAGGCAGATATCATCAGCGGCTTGTTAAAGGAATGTGACATTCCCTGCAAACAGCTGAAGGAATCTCTCGGAAAAAACCTGGGTTTGAATTTCGGAATTCTCGGTGAAATCGCGTTGGCCGTGCCCGCGGACAGAGTGCCTGAGGCAGAAGCCGTTATTCTGGATCTTGAAAACAACAGACCGGGAGAAGAAAACGAGGAAGAGTAGAAATAAAAACAAGAGAACAAATCCGATCAGTTGATTTGTCCTCTTGTTTTCAGAAATCAAACAGACTCAGCTGCTGAACGCTGTCCTCTTCCTTCTTCTTTCGTTTACTTTTTCCCGAAGGTTTCGCAGGTTTTATCTTTTTCTCAGGTTTTTCCCCGTTTATCTTTTCATCGATCAAAAGCTCTATTTTTCTGCGCGTGCCCTCATTCATTTCGCTGACGTAACGGATTTCATAGGGAACAGGGGTTTGCTGATAGGCATAAGCAGGCTGCAAACCGAAATCTTCCCTGATGATTAAAACATCACATTCCGAATCACCTGTTGTGATCTTAAACCCGTTATCAGTTTCCGAGATTTGTGCATCAGCTCCCGAAGCTTTTAGTTCAATATCCACGAATGGCAGAAAATTCCGAATTGAATCGTTCTCATGCGCTTTCTGCTCAAGAAAACCCAGATATAGTTTGTTGTCCGTAAAAGTATCAAATGAAAGAAGATAGGAATACTGTTTCAGAAACCCGCTGCGGCTCAGTCCCGACAGGACGATTTCCCGTAAAGCAAGACATCCGGCTTCTTTTCGATCCGTCTTTTGATTATTTTGTATTGTCTGTGAAAGCTGCTGTATGATTGCGTCCATATTTCTTTCTCAAAAGTGATTTCAAAAGGTGCAGGTTCCGGCACCCGTAAAGATCTGCTATGCTGAAAATAACCGCCGGATCGAGTCTGAAAATTTTCCGCTTCCCGATACCAATCTCATCAAACATCAATTCTTTCAGTTGTTTCAGGTTGGAAGCCGGAGCAGAATTATACAATGTATCACACAACGCCTTTTCAGGTGAGGCCATGATGAAGCCGTAACCGTTTTCGTTATGCAAAACCAATTCCTTCGGATAAGCATCCTTCGGAATATCCCTGTAGGTAAATGTACCAAACATGGTTTCATGTAGCTTTTCTTTCCGTTTTCCGTATGCCGCACAAGTTACCGGCAAATCCTTTTTCATTACCAGGCCGTAAAAGCTGAGAGCATACTCAAATGAGATGTAGGACGGTCCGTAAATGCTGCCCGCCAGGTAAATGGCGGGCGTTTTCGGATCATCTTCATATATCCCGCGTATGATCGGAAAAAGCTCACCGCTTGCCACCATTCGCCCTATTTTTGCTTTGGGGTTTACATATCCCTTCAGCTCGGAAATTAAGATAGCAGTTGTTTTGATCATAATTTAGTTGACATTCCCGTTCATGGGTTTCTGACGTGCAATCACGTCAAATACAACATTCGTAAAGTAACTGTTCTTTTCTTCCATCTCTGTTCCATATTCCAGTTCAAGCACCTTGATTTCAACAGTCAGTGTTTCCGTCTCAAGAACATAAACATCATGCTTGCGGATCCGGTCGCATTTTCCGCGCTGTTCAAGACGCTTGCTGATCCCTTCATTGTCGAGAGCAAAATCACTCATCAGATACCAGGTGGCCGTATGGATGTCATCTTTATCGAACAGCCAGACTTCAAAGGCAGTTACCGCTTTGGGCTCGGTATTATTCAGCGTTTCACCGATACTGATCCCGCATTCACCGCGGAAGTTGTCACCCTGGTCAATCGAGAAGACTTCATCATACATATCGTTACCGATCCGGTACACAGACTGATAATGGATCAGAATATCATCAGGTGATTCTTCCTTCGCCTCTTCATCCAGATCCTGCATTTCATCTTTATTTTCCTCTGATGATGGTGTTTCTGTCTGATCCGTCAAGGCCGGCTTTTTATCCGGTTCATCCGTCACAGCAGACTTTTCAGAAACAGAAGGAGAAGTATCTTCATTTTGAGCTGATGCTGAACCGCGAATGAGCTTCAGTAATTCATCCTCATTTTCAGGCTCATTGTCCGGATCGGTTTCAATTAAAGGCTTTTCGGCATCAGGATCCAGGGTATCAACAGTCGGGTTTTCATTCTGATTTACCAAATTATCACTGCCGTCATTTGTGTCAACCTGTGATATCTCTTCTTTGTCAAAGGAAGGACCTTCAGATTTTTCATCATTTTGATCGACATGACCTTCAGCATCATCGTCCGTAACCCTATTTTCCCCGGCGGGTTCAGAATCGGATTCATCGATCATATGAACACTTTTCCCAAAATCCAACCCGGGCTGAGTGATTTCCGAAACCTGAGACATTTCTTCCTCAGTCTCACTATTTTCATCAGATTCGTTTTGCTCCGCCTGATCGATCTGAGTATCCTCATTTTCCTCAGCAGAATCACTTTCTTCAGCGGGTTCTTCGGCCGGCTGCTCTATTTCCTCCTGATGCTTTTCCTGACAGGCTTCATCATCAACAGCGATATTTAATTCATGTATCAGTGTACCCGTTGAGTTAAATTCGACGTCAGATTCTGTTTCATCTATGGCCTCTTTTTCCTTATTTTCCTGTTCCTGTTGGTCATCCGCAGCAGTTGTCCGCTCACCTTCCTGAGGGAACAGAGAATCCAGGTCGAAAAGAGTATCCGGAGCAGTACTTTGTTGGGGCTGTGCCTTTTCCGGAGTGATCATGTTAAGAGGTTCGTCATCGGAAACCGGACTCACTTCGGAGCGTCGTTTTTGTTTATTCCTGGTCTTGATCAGCGAAACAGCATATAGTGCGGCGGCTGCAACGATCACAACTCCCAGCAAAATCAGCAAAATTTTCCCGAAACCGGACAATCCTTTTCTCGGATTCGCGGGAGTTCCTCCGTTGGTTGGATTTATCTCATTTGTGCCGCCAAGTTTATCTGCCTGTCCAATGGCTTTCGCGAAGGAAACGACCTGTTGTACCGGAATCGACTCATCTGCTGTCATAAGTTTTAGTGTCTCGCCAGCTTTTCTGCCAAGGTGTTTGTAACGCCAATCCGCCAAAAGTTCGTCATTGTTGCGGCTGTATTCATTTATGGTCATCCGGAGGTAATCCTGCTGGATAATCTCGTCATTTCCGGCAAGGGTATCCCCATGATCCCGAAACAGACTGAGGAATCCTACACAAAGAAGGCAAATCAGGATTCCAGCAGCGATCCCGGTCTGAAATGGATATCTTCTTATTTTTGCGGTAATTTTATCGATCATAAGAACCTCATTCACGCTACCTGCTTTTTTAGGATAAAAACGGAAAGAATTTGTACAATGTCTTATCCGTTTTCAGACATAAATTAATTTTATCATTTACAATATTATATAAGATTTTCTGAAATAAGCGTTTGAAATTTTGGAAAGTCAAAGATTTGATGATTAAAATAATCATCAGCACCTTTCGAGAGGAGAGCCGTAACATGAAAAAAAACTGGTTTTTGATTGTACTGAATGTACTCTTTTCGGGGCTGATTATTTTTGGCATTTGCTCCTGTACTTCACTGAAAACATTGCTTCTACCGTACGCATTAATAGGTTTATCGCTGCTTTCCGGTATCATTCTCACACTGATATTAGATAAACTTTTATTTTTGCTTTCCGGGAAAATTAAAAAGTTGAACTTCTCTTATTTGCTGCTTGTGATGATCATCATAATCATCAGCTCAATTTGCGGCGGTTTGCTCGCGATCCCCTTTTCCGCGCTTCCGGGTTTGTTCGGTCAATTTCTGCCGATAATTGTTGTCGCCGTCTTTTTTATCCTATGCGCAGTTATTTTCAGCTATCGCATGGAGGCTTTTGTTGATTTAGCGAACCGCGTTACCAATGGCAAGCTGCAAATTGCCGCAGTAGCCTCAGAACATGAAGCCACTGCTCTGCTTGATACCAGCGTAATCATTGACGGACGGATCGCGGATATTGCTCACTGCGGTTTCATCCCGGGATCACTGATCGTCCCGAACTTTATCCTTCAGGAACTGCAATTCATCGCCGATTCGGAAGACGCACAGCGCCGCCAGCGTGGCCGCAGGGGATTGGAAACGCTCTCGAACATGCAGAAGGACAAACTCATTTCCATTTCTATCGTCGATTTTGATATACAAAATGTCCGGGAAGCAGATGCAAAACTGCTGCATGTCGCAAAAGAGCTTGATTGTCCGATTCTCACGAATGACTACAACTTGAATAAAGTCGCAGAGCTGCAGGGAATCCGCATTCTTAATGTGAACGATTTGACCAATGCGGTAAAATCGATCCTGCTGCCCGGCGAAAAACTGATCGTTAATGTCATTCAGGAAGGAAAAGAGATCAATCAGGGTGTAGGATATATGGAAGATGGTACAATGGTCGTAGTCGAAAACGGCCGTCCTTATCTCGGTCAGCAAATCGACGCGGTCGTAACGAAAATTCTGCAAACCGCCGCAGGCAGGATGATTTTTGCCCGGCATGAAAAGGAACTTGGAGTAAGACGATGAGCATTCAATTATACAATACGCTTACAAACAAAAAAGAGCCACTGGAAACCCTCGAACCGGGGAAAGTCAAAATGTATGTCTGCGGTCCGACGGTTTATAACAAAGCGCACATCGGTCACGCAATGTCTGCTATGGTCTTCGATATCATCCGCCGCTATCTGGAATATCGCGGTTATGATGTACAGTTCGCCATGAACTTCACAGATGTGGACGACAAGATCATCAAACGAGCTAATGAAATGGGCGTCGATCCTTTCAAACTCGCGGAAGGCTATATCGAGGATTTCCAACAGGACATGAAGGATCTGAACATCAAACCGGCGACCTTCAATCCCCGTGCTACGCAGGAAATTGATGAGATCATCAAAATCGTTCAGGGCCTGGTTGACAAAGGCTTCGCCTATCCTCTTGATGGAGATGTTTATTTTCGTGTCCGCAAAGACCCGGGATACGGCAAGCTTTCGGGCCGCAATGTTGATGACATGAGGTCCGGATTCCGCAAGGAAGTAGATGACCGGAAAGAAGATCCGCTGGATTTTGCGCTATGGAAATCAGCAAAGCCCGGAGAACCTTCCTGGGAAAGTCCCTGGGGACCGGGACGCCCCGGCTGGCACATTGAATGTTCGGCCATGAACCACCATCTGTTTGGCGACTCTATCGACATCCATGGCGGCGGCAATGACCTGATTTTCCCTCACCATGAAAATGAGATCGCCCAAAGTGAATGCTATACCGGCAAGCCCTTTGCCCGCTATTGGATGCACAATGGCATGCTGCGGCTGAACGGCGAAAAAATGTCCAAATCCATCGGGAATATCATCAGCATTCAGGAGTTTCTCAAAGAGCACAGCGCCAACTCTTTCCGTTATCTGATCCTGAATTCCGCCTACCGCAATCCTATTATTTTCAGTGAAGAGACACTTTCTCAGGCTGAAAAGGCAGTCGACCGCATGAAAGGCTCTCTGAAACCGGCAAACCCGAAGACTGAAATCAAGGATGCAGGAATACTGGAAAAATTCAATGCGAAAATCGCTGCGGTTAAAGAAGAGTTCGTCACCAACATGGATGATGATTTCAATTCTGCCGGCGCCCTGGGCAGCATCTTTGAACTGGTTCGAGAGATCAACACAATGCGTGACGCAGGCGCATCACAGGAACAACTGGATCCGGCCCAGAATCAGATCCGTGAGTTTGCAAACGTCTTTGGCCTTGTCCTTGAGGAAGAAAAGTCAGACTCAGGTCAGTCAGCGGATGTTTTCATTCAAATGCTGGTAGACCTGCGTTTCGAACTTAAAAAGCAGAAGAATTGGCCGCTTGCCGACCGGATCCGTAATGAACTCAATGAACAGGGCATTACCATCGAAGACAGCAAAGAGGGCTCCCTCTGGTATCGGAACGCCTGATGAAAGAGTGGATCTCCGGACGAAACCCGGTTTATGAAGTTCTTTCCGCCCACCATCGGGATTCCTTTCAGCTGAAAATTGCCGACGGGGCGAAAATTGAAGGCCAGCTTGCCAAAATCTGTGACCTGGCAAAAAAATATCATTTGCCGGTCACCAAAGTACCGCGGAAACAGCTGGATAATCTTTCTGAAAACCATCAGGGTGTGGCGCTGGAAACAGCGCCATACCACTATTCCGATATTCATGAGATCATTTCTGCCGCAAAGAAACGTGACGAACCGCTGTTCATCCTTTTGCTGGATATGATCCAAAACCCGCAAAATCTCGGCACACTTGTCCGTACTGCAGCAGCGGTCGGAATGCACGGCATCATTATGCCTCAGGCAAAAGCTGCGGGAGTAACCCCGGCCGTTGTTCATGCGTCGGTCGGCGCAACAGAACATATACGCATTGGGCAGATGAACCTGTCTCAGGCTATCGACATTCTCCATGAAGAAAATCTGTGGATCATCGGTCTGGAAGGGGGAGACGGTTCAACACTGGTTCAGCCGAAACATCTGAACGGTTCGCTTGGCATCGTTGTCGGCAATGAAGGGGAAGGTCTGCGTCAACTCACTCGCAAGGCCTGTGATGAATTGGCAGCTCTTCCCATGACCGGTCAGGTTGAATCCCTCAATGCCGCAACCGCCGGCTCAGTCATGATATATCTGGCGTATATGAAGCGAATGGGATTAATATAAAAATAGAGATAAGGGTATTTTTCTGCTCTATGATATTGTCACATTCATCTGTTTTTGCAAGAAATCTTATGTATAATAAAATCCGTTTTGGCAACAAAACAAAATTTTATATCTTTAAAAGGGCGAAGGTAACGGCAAATTGGCCGTGAGAGGCGCCCGAAGGAAGAAAAATGGAAAGAGTTGTTATTAAAGCTACAAAGCGAGATGTTACCGGTAAAAAGGTAGGTCAGCTGCGCCGTGAAGGTAAAATGCCCGGTGTCGTTTATGGTCACCACATTGAGCCGATCGCCATCTTAATGGATGCCCGTGAAGTTACCCGTGCCATGATTGGCCTGACACCTTCTTCAATCGTCACCATCGATATCGACGGCGAAGATCATGCAGCCCTGATTCGTGAACGCCAGCGTGATTACCTCCGCAACAAGTTCATCCACATCGACTTTCAGGCTGTTTCCCGCACGGAAAAGATCCGCGCCCGCATTGAAACCGTCCTCGAAGGAAATGCTCCGGCTGTCAAGAACTACAACGGTATCGTTCTCCATGAGAAAGAATATATTGAAGTAGAAGCCCTGCCGGAACACCTGCCGGAACGTTTTGTCATCGATATTTCCAACCTCAACCGCATCGGCGATATGATCCGTATCAGCGACATGAAAATTGCTGATGATGTGACCGTTTTTGATGATGTAAACGACGTGATCGTTTCCATCTCCGGTGTCAAGGAAGATACAGCTGACGAAGAAGAAACCGCCGGCGCAGACGAACCGGAAGTTGTTGAAAAAGGCAAGAAAGAAGAAGAAGCCTGATTTTTTCTCCAGCGATCAAATGCAGGGAGGCAGATACTGCCTTCCTCTTTTGTTTAAATCAAAGAAATATTTTACAATAATAACTGAATTGTTTTCAAATCGCTTATAATAGAAATATTGGAGAGAATAATGGCAAATACTCATTTACCTAAAATAACCAAAAACATTCTTGTGTTTTCGATTTTAATCATATTCAGTATATTATTTTCCGGCTGCAGCGATGCTCAAAGCGGAAGCCAGTCTATTAATGATTTTTTCAATTCACTTGGATTGCCAAAAAAAACCGAATCTGCATTACCGGATGCAGCACCGGCAGAAAATAAAGCTGCTGCCGCTTCAATTGTTGAAACTCCAGCAGCCGGTCAGGAAGTGGGAACCGAAATGATTACAGAGACACCTGTTCCAACTCCCAGTTCATATTTGATCGAATTATGGATCCCACCTGCTTTTGATCCGGCACAAAATGACAGCAAAGCGGGAAATGCTATTGAAAAATTGATTGACCAATACATGAATGAGCATCCGAACGTTGAAATCACACTTCGGGTAAAAGCCACGAGCGGAGACAGCAGCATGCTCAACACGCTGACCTCGGCAAGTCACATTGCCACAGATGTTTTGCCTTCGTTGGCTCTCCTGTCAAGAAACGATATGGAAACAGCTGTTCAAAGAGGTCTTTTGCAGCCGATCAACACTGCAATGCTCGAAGACACCGACACATGGTACAGCTTTGCCAGACAGTCATCCTCAATTGATTCTGTTGTATATGGCATACCGGTACTGGCAGACGGATGGGTCCTGACCTACAGGCCGTCAAAAATCGGCCCTGAATTAGGCGATTGGAATGATATCCTGACCAGAGGGCTCCCGATCGGGTTTGCGCCATCTTCTTCTACATCCATGTTTGGCTTATTCGTCTATATGAGCCTTGGCGGAAAACTTACCAACGATCAGGGACAGCCTTACCTTGATCAGCAAAAGCTCACGGAAACATTGAACTTTTTCCTGACCGGCGGACAAAACGGGGCATTTCCGCCTTCGATTTCTCAATTGGTAGATCAGGGACAGGTTTGGCAGCGTTTCAATGAAGGTACTATTTCGCTGATCATATCCCGGCTTTCAGCTTTCCGGCATTATCAATCACCGGAAATTTCAGTCCTGGCATTACCATTAAGTGATAACGTCACTGAATATCCGCTGATCAACACCTGGAACCTTGTTATTATTGAAGATAATCCGATTTATCAGGAAGAAGTTCTTCGATTTGCAGAATATTTCAGCGATATAGCCGTAAATGATGAACTGTCCGCAGAAGCCGGTTATTTACCGGTCCGCAGCGGTGAACATAAATCCTGGGCAGAAGATCCGCAGCGTGATATCGTTGAATTAATGTGTGAAAACGGACTGCTCATTCCAAACAATCAAATCACAAACAAACTTGTTCCGCTCATCAATAATGCTGTTTTGCAGGTCATTAAAAACCAGATGAGTCCTGAAGATGCTGCAAAAGAAGTTATGTCAAGTTTCAATTAAATAGAGGGATTCACTATGTCGAAATATATTACAGATAAAAAGTATTTCATGGTTCTCCTTGTACTGATCCTTCTTGTTATTTTCGCATTTATGGTGATTATTTTCTGGCCGGAGATTTCAGGATCGATTCTACCGGTTTCCACGCCTCAATTCACCCCGACAATCACACCTACTCCTACCGAATTGCCGACAAATTTTCCGAACGTTATCCGTGATTACTTTGAAAACCAAAACGGTACAAACGGAGTGCTTGCAGGCAGTGTAGTGCTCGTTTTGATCATATTGCTGGGTGTACTGATTTCAATTCGGAACAATGAAAAATAGATATAAACCTTTTTTCTATGATGAAAAAAGGATCTCTTTTCGCAAATTTATATTGATTTTGCTTCTGACGGCTATTATCCTGATTTTTATCGGTTATCAGATTCCGGGTATACGTCAGATCATCTCAGAACCTTTTTTTGCCGCCGGCTCTTTCGTCTGGAACGGAACCAAAGAGTTTATCAGCATGACACGAATGTATCATGAACAGGAAAAACCACGGCAGACCTATACACCTATCGAGTTACCGGATAAAGATGTTTTGTTTGCGGAAAGCCTGGAAAATCTTTCTG
This sequence comes from uncultured Leptolinea sp., assembly GCA_964459115.1. GTDB lineage: Bacteria > Chloroflexota > Anaerolineae > Anaerolineales > Anaerolineaceae > Flexilinea. The sequence continues at coordinate 61,869 of CAYWKZ010000002.1, forward strand.
CGATCACCCAGGCAGATCCTCTTGCTGATTTAAGGCAGACACCCACCCCCTCCGAATACGACAGGGTCGCTGAATGGGAATATCTTGATCCAAACCTGAATTATGCGATCAGTTCCGGAACAAAACCGGTTGCAGAAGACACCGATATCAGGTTAATTCCACCGGTGTTTGAACATGCGGATCTGAATAATGACGGAGCTGCTATTCTCAGCGCTTTGATGCGCTATTGGGGGATCGTCGAAAATCAATACCACATAGCAGCATATATACATCCGGATTCTCTCGATCCATCCATCAGCTTTTCTGACATGCAAAAATATATTTCAGAAACATACCCGGATTTTACGACTTTGACTCGTGACAACGGGGATCGGGATCTGTTGATCGAGCTGCTTCACAGGAATATTCCTGTAATTATTTTTGTCCAACAAAAATCACCTCTCTACTTCTGGCCCGGTGATGACCATTTTGCCGGAGCATATCTGATGATCCTTGGTTATGACTCGCAGACAGGCGCTTTTTTCTTTCAGGACACACAAAATGGAAATTCTTTGGAAATTCCTGAAGATGAGCTTTTAGCCTGCTGGTATCCGTTTCAAAGATCATATCTACTCGTTTATCCGACAGAAGCAGATGAAGAAATTCGCGAAGCATTGTCCGAAAATTATTATGAAGAATTGAACATACAGCGCGCTTTGGCAAAATTCAAAACGGACAGTGAAATGCTTCCTGATAATGCCTATGCCCAGTACAACCTCGGCACTGCGCTGTACAAATACGGAGATGAAAAAGGAGCCTGGGACGCTTTTGAAATCGCAGCTGAAATATCTTTGCCACAGCGATTTATGAACTACCGAAGCGAAATGCTGGAAACTGCTCTGCGGCTGGGTTATGCGGATGATATCATCAAGATCACAGATGATCAGTACGAACGGAATTCACATGATGAAATCCTGACACTTTATCGTGGTTGGGCAGCTATCCTGCGGGGAGATAAAGAAGAAGGCAGCAGTCTGTTTAATAGAGCAGGAAAAATAAATCCGAACAGCGAATTGGTTTTATATGCGTTAAAATATAGAGATACAATGATTGATTAAAGGAGAAGAATATATGAGTGAAAAGGATAAGACTTTATTGATCGTCATTCTTGCAGCAGCTGCATTATGCGGTTGTTTCGTGATTTCCTGCTGCGCAGCCAGTTTTTTCATCGTATCACATGCTGATAAAAATACTGTTCTTGAAATTCTTGAGAGCGGAACGATTGAAAACGATACAGTTGATTCTCAAAATGTCGGATCTGATGAAAACACAGTTTCTGTGGACACCAATAATTCCGATGGACTTTCCGAAGCAGAGCAGAAGATCATCGAAGAAACTGAAAAGGTTAGAGGTCTGAAATCGACAGAAAAACTTACCCCAACCTACCAAACAGAAGAAGAATTGAGGGAATACCTGATCGAGCAGCTGGATGAGGTCAGTGACGAAGAACTTGCTGATGAACTGCTTCTTTATAATGTTCTTGGCTTTGCCCCCAAAGATTTTGACCTGAGGCAGTTTTACGTCGACATGTATACTGAACAGATCGCCGGGTTCTATGACCCCGAAGAAAATCAAATGTATCTGATCGAAGATGATTCTCCTTATGAAAACGCTCTTACACTTTCTCACGAATATACCCATTTTCTTCAATATAATCATCCGGATTTTAACAGGACGCTTCAATATGAAGATGATTTCTGTGAAGACCATGGAGAAACCTGTCTGATTATTGACGCACTGGTCGAGGGTGATGCCACACTGACAGAAGGCTTGATCGATGCTGAATCGATCATCGGAAATTACCGTGACCAATCAGGTTCGTCTTCCTCTTCCGGAAGCGTTTATGATAATGCTCCGAAATATTTTCAGGATTCACTGCTGTTCCCCTATGTTTACGGTTATGACTTTGTTGCTTACCACTATTTGAAAGGCGGGTTTGACGCGGTAAATGGTCTTTATCTTGATTTGCCTCAAAGCGTGGAGCAGATCATGCACCCGGAAAAGTATCTGAAAGACGATCCTGTAGATGTGACAGCAGAACCTTTCCGGAAAAAAATTGCTGATGAATTTGAGATCGTCCGTGAAGATGTTTTGAATGAAGCCGATATCAAAATGCTGCTTTCAGACGGTTATAATAAAGAGTGGCAGCTTTCCGAGCATCAAGCTTCTGTCGCAGCGGAAGGATGGGGCGGCGGATCTTTCATCATTGCAAAAGAAGATGAGAAACCGCTGTTTTTCAGCAAAATCGTCTGGGATTCGGAAAAAGATGCTGAAGAGGCTGAAACCGCGTTCACGCTTTATTCAGACAAGCGTTTCGGCCAGTCCGAAAGCACCGGCGTCTGGAAAGGAGAAGATTCGTCTTCAGTGTATTTGATCCGGCAGAATGACGTTCTTTACTGGATGATCCTGCCTGATAATTTCGAAGCCGGGAGTTTCATCAGTCTCCTCCAAAACGGCAGTATTTTGTAATCAGTATGTGAGGATGGAATGGCAAAATATATTCTTTCTCTGGATGCGGGAACTACTTCCAATCGGGCAATTCTTTTTGATCATAACGCAAACATGTGCGCAATTGCTCAAAAGGAATTTACACAGATCTATCCGAAACCCGGCTGGGTCGAACATGACGCAAATGAAATCTGGAATTCCATGTCCGGAGTCATCGAAGAGGTGATGTCGATATCCGGCGCTTCTTTTTCCGATATCGCCGCAATCGGGATCACCAACCAGCGGGAAACCACAGTAGTTTGGGATAAACGCACCGGAGAACCGGTCTCTAATGCGATCGTTTGGCAATGCCGCCGTACCGCGGAATACTGCGATAAACTGAAAGCGCAGGGGCTGGCTGGACCGATCCGGGAAAAAACCGGTTTACTCATCGATGCTTATTTTTCAGCAACAAAGTTACGCTGGATCCTTGAAAATGTTCCGAATGCGCGGGTCAGGGCAGAAAAAGGAGATTTGCTGTTCGGTACCATCGACAGCTGGCTCATATGGAAACTGACCGGTGGTGAATCTCATGTCAGTGATTATTCAAACGCATCCAGGACAATGCTTTATAACATCCATGAACTGAAATGGGATGAAGATATACTGAAAATCCTGGAAATTCCCCGAAGTATGCTCCCGGAAGTCAAACCCTGCGGAAGCATTCTTGGCTATACAACTGCCTCTCTGACCGGACGGGCCATACCGATCGCCGGCTCCGCAGGTGACCAGCAGGCTGCTTTGTTTGGTCAGGTATGTTTCAACCAGGGGCAGGCCAAAAACACTTACGGTACCGGCTGTTTCCTGTTGATGAACACAGGTGAAAAACCCATATACTCTTCAAACGGGCTTGTTACAACGATCGCCTGGGGTTTCAACGGAAAAGTGAACTACGCTCTGGAAGGATCAATTTTCACAGCGGGGGCGGCTGTACAATGGCTCCGTGATGAGCTGAAGCTTGTCAAATCTGCCTCAGAAACGGAAGCTGCCGCGAAAGAAGTTCGCGATACCAACGGTGTTTACGTCGTACCGGCATTCACAGGTCTTGGGGCGCCGTATTGGGATTCATACGCCCGCGGGACGATCGTCGGGCTTACACGTGGTGCAAACCGGAAGCACATCATCCGGGCAGTTCTGGAATCCATAGCTTTTCAAACCAACGATGTTTTGACAGCAATGCAGCAGGATTCCGGCATAAACCTCTCATCTTTACGGGTAGATGGAGGAGCGGCAGCCAATGATTTCCTGATGCAGTTCCAATCAGATATCATTCAGGCTCCCGTTTTGCGGCCTGCGTGCCTTGAGACGACCGCAATGGGAGCGGCATTCTTTGCCGGTCTGACTGTCGGCTTCTGGAGTTCACAGGAAGAAGTATCCCGAATGGTGACCATATCCAATGAGTTCACACCTCAGCAAAATGATGAATGGAGAAAAAATGCCTGCGATGGATGGCATAAGGCAGTAAAACGATCCTTTGGATGGATGAAAGAGGAATGAAGTGATTAACAAATCTTATGACGTAATCATTATCGGCGGCGGTGTTGTCGGCTGTGCCGTGGCACGGGAACTGACAAAATATGACATGAAAATTGCTTTGCTCGAAAAATCGACCGACATCTGTGCAGGACAGTCTAAAGCAAATACAGCAATCATTCATGGCGGATATGATGCCAAACCGGGGACGAAAAAGGCATACTACAATGTGCTTGGCAATAAAATGTTCGGGAAGGTATGCGGGGAGCTTGATGTTCCGCACGAATGGAACGGTTCTCTGGTAGTGTCTTTTGAATCTGACCAGGATGACAAGATTTTTGAACTGTATGATAGGGGGCAGAAAAACGGTGTTCCGGACTTGAGCATAATAAAGCACGATGAGATCATGCGCCGTGAACCCAACATCAATCCGGCAGCGCGCCTTGCTCTCGATGTCCGGAACGGCGGTATCTGCTGCCCATACGAACTGACCATTGCTTATGCGGAAAACGCAGCCAAAAACGGGGCTGATTTCTTCCGCTCTTCACCTGTGACCTCAGTCCGGCGTGAAAATGTTGCCTGGATCGTCGAAACTCCGTCACAAACTTTCTCCTGCAAAGCGGTAGTCAATTGCGCCGGTATGTTTTCCGATGAGATCCACAACATGGTTTCGAAAGACCACCTCAGCATTCAGCCTCGCAGAGGCGAATATTACCTGATAGATAAAAAATACGCGTCTGCCTTCAATTCCGCTATTTTCCAGGTTCCCGGAAAAATGGGGAAAGGTATCCTGATCGCAAGGACAGTCGACGGTACGACACTCGTCGGACCTACCGCAGAAGATATCGAGGATAAAGCTGATACAAGAACCACGGCAGCAGGCCTGGCAAAGGCACTGGCCGGTGCAAAGATCACCTGGCCGAATCTGCCGACAAGGGCATTTATCACCACCTTCTCCGGGCTTCGTTCTCACTGTGACCGTGATGACTTTGTCATCGGAGAAGTTCCGGATGCACCGCACTTCTTTGATGCAGCCGGCGTTGAATCTCCCGGGCTGACTTCATCACCCGCCATCGGTTTTGAACTGGCTGAAATGGTTGCCCAGGCGCTGAAAGCAGGGAAAAATGACAAATTTGACCCGATACGCAAAGGTATCCCGAAATTCAGAGAATTATCGAACGAAACACGGGCTGAACTTATTGCAAAGAACAGTGATTTTGCCAAAATCGTCTGCCGATGTGAGACGGTGACTGAGGCTGAAATTCGGGAAGCTATTCGCCGTCCTGTCGGCGCTGTGACTGTTGATGGGATCAAGATCCGCACGAGGGCGGGAATGGGACGCTGTCAGGCTGGTTTCTGCACGCCGAGAGTTTTGGAAATAATGTCTGAAGAGTTGAACATTCCGCTTGAAATGGTAAGAAAATTCGGTGGTGATTCCAGATATGTTTACGGAAAAATCTTTGAAGCATCGGAGGCCTCACATGACTAACATTGATATCCTGATTATTGGCGGAGGCCCGGCAGGGTTGGCTGCAGCTGTGGGAGCTTATGAAGCCGGGGCCCGCGATATTCTGATTTTGGAACGGGAAGAAGCATTGGGCGGCATTCTCAAACAATGTATTCACAACGGTTTCGGTCTGCACACATTTAAGGAAGAACTGACCGGCCCGGAATATGCCCAGCGTTATATTGACAAGGTGTTGTCCTATGAGATCCCTTATCAATTGAATTCCATGGTGCTGGATATCTCCGCAGACAAAGTCGTCACCTGCGTCAGTCACGAGCATGGCGTCCAGCAATTCAAAGCCGGAGCGATCATCCTGTGCATGGGATGCCGTGAACGTCCCCGCGGTGCCCTTGGCATCCCCGGAGAAAGATGCGCGGGAATTTTCACAGCCGGGACAGCTCAGAAACTTGTCAACCTTGAAGGCTACATGCCCGGTAAAAAGGTCGTCATCCTCGGGTCAGGCGATATCGGTCTGATCATGGCAAGGCGCATGACGTTTGTCGGGGCTGAAGTGATTTGCTGCGTGGAACTGATGCCTTACAGCAGCGGTTTGAAGCGAAACATCGTCCAATGTCTTGATGATTACAACATTCCTCTGTATCTGAGCCATACCGTGGTAGACATCAGCGGGAAAGAACGGGTGACCGGCGTCACAATTGCCGAAGTAGATTCTTCATTAAAGCCCATTCCAGGAACGGAACAGTACATTGAATGTGATACATTGCTGCTTTCTGTCGGTCTGCTTCCGGAAAATGAACTGAGTGAAATGGCCGGGGTATCTCTTTCTCCGAACACCAGCGGCGCTGTTGTAGACGAATCTCTGCAAACCTCTGTTCCGGGAATCTTTGCTGCCGGTAATGTTCTGCATGTCCATGATCTTGTAGATTTTGTTTCACAGGAAGCTGAACTGGCCGGGAAAAATGCTGCACTTTATGTCAGCAATTCAGAACATACAGACGGTGAGCCGGGATTCCGGCAGGTCGTGATGGGTAACGGTGTTAACGCGATCGTTCCTCAAAAAATATCGGCAAAACCGGCCCAGGATGTGAGGATGATGTTCCGTCCCCGCGCGGTTTATAAAAAAGCGCAGATCACCGCATCTATCGGAGACACGGTTCTCTATACGAAAAAAACAAAAATTCTTGCGCCTGGAGAGATGGTAAACTTTACCTTATCGAAAGATTCTTTATCCTCAGCGGATTTGAATGAGCCGCTAAATGTTATGATCAAGGAGGCTGCCTGATGAACAGAACACTGACATGTATTGGATGCCCGATGGGGTGTTTGATCGAAGTTGAATTGGATGAAGCGGGTAACTTCCTGTCATCAAAAGGATGGTCCTGCAATATCGGGAAACGTTATGCTCAGGAAGAAGTGACTGCACCGGTTCGTACGGTTACTGCCCTGGTCAATGTAGCAGACAGGCCTGAACCGCTTTCCGTAAAGACTGCCGCCCCGGTTCCGAAAAACAGCATTTTTGACTGCCTCAGTGATATTAGGAAACTGAAAGTTCAAGCTCCGGTCCATATCGGAGATGTCGTGACAGATAACGTCGCCGGCACCGGCGTTCCGGTTGTGGCAACAAAAAACATATTGTGATATATTCTGTAAACTGATTCTGACCGTTCGCCAGTATCTTGTGATAAAATGGTTTGGTAAATTTATTGAATGAAGAAAATGTAGTTTCGAGGTGTTAATGACAAAACCAGTTCTTGTAACAGCTGCCTGGCCTTACGCCAATGCTTATATCCATGTCGGAAACCTGACCGGTTCTTACCTTCCGGCAGACATTTTTGCCCGATATCAGCGTTTATCCGGGCGTGATGTCCTGTTTGTCTCAGGTTCCGATGCCCATGGAACACCGATCACGGTCCGCGCAGATGCAGAAAAAACAACTCCTGA
>CAYWKZ010000003.1:0-56517 GCA_964459115.1 uncultured Leptolinea sp.
AGGAAGAAGGATTTTTAATTTCATTTTGTAACCCAATAATGTCAAAATCGAAAAACGAAGCAGTGAATTGCTCCATTTCATTGTTCGTAACGAAAAGCTACTTCTTGACGAAAGTCAGAACAATTTGTATACCGTATTCGGTCTCACGCCCGGATACGGTTACTTTTTTGTTCCAACTGTACAGCCATCGCAAAAAACGATGTATCAGTCGATACAAGAACTGTAACATTTCCACCTCCTGATTTCACCTCATCATCCTGCTTCCACTGCAGGGTGATGTTTGGTGAGATTTGGCAGCAGATGCCGCCAATAAAACAGGTTTGAGAAATCTGTTTTGTTGTTGTCACCTGTCAGGCGATGATTTTTTATCAAGGTCCAAATTCTGTGTTAACGCTAATTATACACCGTGTTCTCTTTTCAAATTGTGCATTATGGAAAATCACTTGTTACAGCCGACAGGACGGGATAAGTATATAATTTAGCTCATGAAATTTGACGTTTTTTCTTTGATCCCGCAGGTGTTCAGCGGCTATCTGGGCTGTTCGATCCTGAACAAAGCCATCGAAAACGGATTGATCTCCGTCGATGTTCACGACATCCGCGACTGGGCGGAGGGAAAGCATCATATCACGGATGAACCGCCATATGGCGGGGGCGGCGGGATGGTGATGAAGCCGGATCCGGTCTTTGCGGCGGTGGAATCGGTGGTTGGAACTCCGCCTGAATGTCCGGTGATTTTGCTGACCCCACAGGGACGGATCTTCACCCAGCAGGATGCACAGAAGTTTACCGAATTTCCGCGTCTGGCGCTGATCTGCGGACGTTATGAAGGCTTTGATGAGCGGATCCGGGAACATCTGGTGACGGATGAGATCTCCATCGGTGATTATGTGCTGACGGGCGGAGAACTGCCCGCGCTGATCCTGATCGATGCCATCAGCCGTAACCTGAACGGGGTGCTGGGCGACCCGGACGGGGCATTTGACGATTCCCATGCCAGTTACCTGCTGGAATATCCACATTACACCCGTCCGCCGGAGTTCCGAGGCTGGGGCGTGCCGGAGGTGCTGCTTTCGGGAAATCACGCGAAGATCAACGAGTGGCGCCGTCAGCAGAGCCTGCTGCGGACGGCACAGCGCCGTCCCGATCTGCTGGAAAAGGCGGAGCTGACGCCAAAGGACCTGAAGTTCCTACGGGAAACCGGACTTTGGGAAAATAAGAAATAAGAAATCAGAAATAAGAAATAAGAAAGGCCGGAGAAATCATTCATCCGGCCTTTTTCTAAAACCTAAAACCTACTTCCTATTATCCTGCTTTTTGCTTTTCACTTTCCCCTCTTCCTCTTTCATGTGTCCGACGTAGATGCCGAATTTCGGCAGGATCACGGATGTGATGAGGATGATCAGCAGGGTCGCGGCAAAAGCAGCGCCGAAGATGATCAGCGTGGATTTCAGATCATTCATCAGTGCAGGACTGATGATCATCACGGCGGAAAGAACGATCATCAGACATCCGCTGAAGAGCTTGAGCACCTGACCATGTTTCTCTTCCATCTTCCTGGATTTCATCGTTATAACCACCACAAGGAAAATAATGATCTCATCCAGCTGGTAAAGCAGCATGTAAAGCAACAGATGCAGAGCAAATTCCACGCCTTTCACACCGTGCGCGGCGAGAATATTGGACCAGATCACGGGAAAGGCCGCGGTGCAGGAAAACTCCACCAGAGAGACACCGGCGGAAAGTACGACGGTGGCGCCAATCATCGCCCATGTGTTGCCGGTGTTTTTCAACACGTTGCGCATCTTCTTGTAAAGACCGGGCTTTTTCTCATCGTCGATGGTGAGGGAAACACCCTGTTTGAAGAAGAAATAATCCTTGAGGTTGATGATGCCGAGCACCAGCGTGATGCAGGCGACGATGATCTGGATCCATCTCATATAACGGACATAACTGAGCAGGGAAAATACGCCCAGAATGAATAATGCGTAGATGCCCGCGGTCACAGTGAGATAGACAAAGCCGATGATGAGGGTCTTTTTGCGGGAATCGGTGTGGATCACCATCGCCAGCAGCATGGTGAGTACCCACAGCGAACAGGGGTTCACACCGTCTACCAGACCAATGATGATCGTCGTCAGCAGCAGACTTTTGTTTGACAGGTCAACTTCCCCGATGAGTGGGACATTGATCACAGAGCGCTGCGGCTCATTTTTTTTTTGCTCTCTGGACTCCAGCACCTGTTCAACTGTCAGCTCGCCGTCGGCGATTTTTTTCGGGTCTACCGGACCTGCTGCCAGTTCTTCTTCGATATAGTCGATGAATTCCTGTTCATGACTTTCGTTGAACCCGGTGACAAAATGCGGCCCGATGAAGGTCATCGGCACACCGGACATCTCTCCGCCATAAGCCTTGGCAAACTGATCGGCCAGCTTCGCATTCTCTTCGTCATACCAGACCTCATATTCATGGATGATCAGGCGGTTCTGATAGACCTCGTTCACAAGCTTCTGAAGGAAGGGTTCTTCCTCTGCACAGTGGGAACAGCCTTCTCCCCGGAAGAAGTAGAGGTTGACGACTTCATCGGCCGGCAGACGCCCGAGGGTCATCTTTCCGTCGACGATGTCCTGCGGGTTGATGGGACCGTTTTCCAGTTCAAACTCGATCGCGGCTTTGAAGTCGGGGCCCATCCCTTCGTTGTAACCGGATATATAGGTGGTCCCGATGAAGGTCATGGGGACGCCGTTGTCTTCTTCTCCATAGGCGTCCAGGAAGGTCTGCGCCAGCTTCGCGTTCTCTTCGTTATACCAGATCTCGTAATCGTGGATGTTGAGCTTGCCTTTGTAGACTTCATTCTGAAGATAGTTCAGATAAGGCTCCAGGGCTGCGCAGTGGGAACAGCCTTCCCCTCGGAAGAAGAAGATGTCAACTTTGTCATTTGCAGCATTCACGGATAATGATGCTGCAAGAATAAAGATAATGGCTGTTAGAATAAAGATAAATTTCTTTTGAACGTTTGTCATGGTTCTCTCTCCGCTGCCAAACAGGTTTAATTGAATAATTTTACCTTAAAATATACTGGAAGATGGTAAAACGGTAAAAAAATTGATTTTTAATTATGAGTACATGGGTGACGTATCGTTTTGATTAAAACCGCCTCAGACCACTCACGATCGCATTCCCATATCCATCAATAATGATCTCACTGAGCGGGAGCCCGTTGAAATCCTCTATTTTCAAACGATCCGACAGAAGGTAAAGTTCCTGATTAGCGGAAGAACAGAATCGTTCGCAGGCGGGCGGAGCATTCCTGTCATAAGGTCCGCAGATCAAGGCGTCGATGAGCGGCAAACAGGCATTGCGGGCAGGATCATCAAGAAGCTGGGCATAAGTATATCCGCTAAAGACAAGGACCGGCGACGCATTCCTTGAGCGGAGCGCTCTGAGCAGAGCCAACAGGCCATCCGGCTGCTGAAAGGGTTCTCCTCCGCTGACGGTGATCCCGTCACAGGTCACGTCCGGGCTGAGCAATATTTGACATAGATCATCCACGGATATCGATCTCCCTCCCTTCGGATCATGGGTGAGCAAGTTGAAGCAGCCGGGACAATTCAGCGTGCAGCCCTGAAACCAGACCACATTCCTCACCCCGGGTCCGTTGGCGCTGCTGCCTGTCAAAATTTCGTGTATGCGTATATACATATAATACAACTACTCAAAAATGGGACAGATACACCTGATAAAAGTGTATCCATACTGGTATACGGTGCATCTATACCAATGCGTGGTTTATATTCCGCGGATCTTCAGTTTCTCCGCCGTTTTACCGGTAGCAGGGTCATAGCTTTCGGCTGTGCGCTCCCGCTGCAGCATCTGATTACCCAGCAGGGCTTCCAGTTCCTCTGTAGCAGCCAGACATTCATCGCCGCTGTAGCCGGAAGTCTGCAGCTTCACCTTTCCATTGGTGTCGATAATGACCTCGATCTGTTCAAGCTTCATGATGAATCCTCCGGCATATCATTTATACACAAAACGGTTCTTTCAGCAATGAATGAAAAAGAACCGTTCATGTTTCCTGCAGGTAAGCTTACGAGATGACAGAAATATAATATCAAAGGAAATATATATTTCTGATTTCTTATTTCTTAATTTTAATTGTAGTCGTCTTCTTCGTCTTCTTCATCCATCCAGGGATCGTCGTCATCGGTTTCATCGTCGATGTCTTCGTCTTCCACATCTTCCCATTCGTTGATGTTGTCGATTTCATCGAGGTTCTCATCGAGCGGCAGTTCGTCGTTTGACTGGTAGGTCAGGCATCCCTTGTCGGAATCCAGGTCGATTTGGGCGGAAATGCAGTATCCTTCATCTAAAAATGCACAATCCAGATACTTGCAGCGAATTTTTGTAGCCATGTAAAGCCTCCCTTTATCCGGAAATGATCTTATTTTAGAAATACATGATAAAAAGCTTCCGGAATAACTTGCCACATTTTACAACAAACATGCCAGGATGTAAAGGGATTTCAGGATTCAGAGAATAGGTATTAGGTTTTAGGTTTTAGATAATGCTCCCCTTATCTTAGGTTAAGATCAAACACCTGAAACCTGACACCTGAAACCTTATTTTCTCTATCCTGGATTCCTTCGATAGGCTTCGATCACATTCGGCAGGGCTTCCAGTTTATTGAGCAGGCGGCTGAGTTGGGAGATGTCCTGCACGTCTACCACGATCTCGGTGTTGACATAGTTGTGCTGGGTCTTGACGTTGATGTTTTCCAGGTTGATGGATTCGCTGACCAGCAGGTTCGTGATGTCATTGATGAGTCCCTGACGGTCATAGGCTTTGACCGAGATAGGCACGGAATAAACCTGTTTCGGCTCTCCCCAGGAAACGGCGATGAGACGCTCCGTGTTGCGGATGCGCTGAATGTTGGGGCAGTTGACTTTGTGAATGGTGCAGCCCCGCCCGACGGTGATATAGCCGATGATGTCATCGCCCGGAGCCGGGTTGCAGCATTTCCCGAAGGTGGTATAGATGTTCCCGACCCCCAGAACGGTGATGTCGGATTCGGAATGCTGCGGCCGGGGGCGCGGTACCAGCACCGGCGGCAGGTTCAGTGACTTGAGCTCTTCGTTGATCTTGTTGATCACACGGATGGTGGAAAGATCACCGCAGCCGATTGCTACATACATATCTTCGGTGGTTTTGTAGCCGACTTTCGGTGCGACTTCGCTCAGGTCCGCGTCCTGGAGACCGAGGCGTGCCAATTCATGCCTGAGTGCGTCCCGTCCCTGAGAAAGGTTCTGTTCCCGGTCCTGCCATTTAAACCAGGCCCGGATCTTGGATCGGGCACGCTGGGTGTGAACCAGCCCGGTGTTTGGGTTCAGCCAGTCACGGCTGGGACCGCCCTGTTTTGCGGTTGTAACAGAGACCTGATCCCCGTCCTTCAGTACATAGTTCAGCGGGACGATCTTGCCGTTGACCTTCGCACCGCGACAGCGGTGGCCGACTTCAGTGTGGACGGCGTAAGCGAAATCAATGGGCGTGGAGCCGGCCGGCAGATCCATCACATCCCGATGAGGCGTGAAAACGTAGACCCGGTTTTCAAACACGTCGGACTTCATCCCCTCGACGAATTCGTTTGAATCCGAGACGTCCTGCTGCCAGTCCATCGCTGAACGCAGCCATTCGATCCGCCTGTTGAAGGTTGGGTCGTTGACGGCGCCTTTGTAGCGCCAGTGAGCGGCAACACCATATTCCGCATTCTGGTGCATTTCGAAGGTACGGATCTGCACTTCCAGCGGTTTATTGTCATCGTACATCACCGCGGTATGCAGTGACTGATAAAAATTATCCTTTGGGTTGGCGATGTAGTCGTCAAATTCGTTCGGGATCGGACGCCAGTGGGTGTGGATCTGGCCCAGGGCAGCATAGCAGTCGGCGACGGTGTTGACGATCACGCGCACTCCGCGCAGGTCCCGCAGCAGCTCAAAGGGTTTGTTGCGGTTCAGCATCTTGCCATAGATGGAATAAAGATGTTTGGGACGTCCGGTGATTTCACATTCGATGTGGACGCCATCCATGATGTCTTTGAGTCGTTCGATGATCTCGTTGATCTCCCGCTCCCGCAGGGTGTGGGTTGCGGCCAGGTTTTCGGCGATCTGGGCATATTCATTGGGATGGATATAGCGGAAGGCCAGATCCTCCAGTTCCCATTTGATGCGCCAGATACCAAGGACGTTGGCGATCGGCGCGTATATATCCAGCGTTTCCTGCGCGATGCGTTTCTGTTTTTCCTTAGATGTGTAGGAGAGTGTGCGCATGTTGTGCAGCCGGTCTGCCAGTTTGATGATCATCACGCGGATATCTTTTGTCATGGCGACCAGGGTCTTGCGCAGGGTGGCATTTTTCAGTTCCTGTTTCTGTCTCGCTTTTTCGCTTTCGTTGAGGACAGTTTGATCCTGTTCACTGTCCTGTTCTCCCGGGTTGATTGGACCGCCGATGCGGTTTGTGTTCGGGAGATGGGTCAGCTTTGTGACGCCATCGACGAGGGTGCATATCTCAGCACCGAACTCCCGGGTGATGTCCTCAGTGGTGACAGGGGTGTCTTCTACGGTGTCATGAAGCAATGCGGCGGCAACCACCATGCTCTGGACTTTCATCTCACACAGGATGAGAGCAACGGCAACACAGTGGGTGAAATAGGGTTCACCTGAAGCGCGTTTTTGCCCTTCATGAGCCTTTTCCGCAAAATAATATGCTTTTTCGATCAGGTCTTTGTCGGCTTGAGTATAGGATTCAGGTACATTTGCAAATATGTCATCTAAAAGCATAGGTCACCTCAAATGAAATTAGAAATAAGAAATAAGAAATGAGAGCTGTGTGTTGTCGTTCTGATATTATTTCTCGATTGTTTTTCTTCTCATTTTCTCATTGTATAATTTCGAGAAATCCGTCCGGGTCGGAGAGGTCCCGCAGCAGGAAGTCCGGGTCATGTTCCAGCAGCTGGTCCATGCTGTATTTTCCAGACGCGACTGCCAGCACTTTTGCCCCGACAGCCCGTGCGCAGGCAATGTCGTTGGGTGTATCTCCAATGATCAGCGCCCGGGAAGGTTCGATCGGATGGCCAAAATAAGCCGAGGCCGAGTCCAGTGCCTTTTGAGCGGTGATGGCACGTTTCGGACAGTGGTCACCGAAACCGCCGTAAGGAAAATCTTTGCGGTCCATTCCCGCTGCTTCCAGTTTTGGTCCGACGATCTCTTCCATGTTTCCGGTGAGCAGCCCGGGGATCATTCCTTTTTCATGTAATATTTTGATGAGCTCCGGAGCGCCGGAAAGGGCTTTGAGCCCCTGCTGCCGGACGCGTTCAATGACGAGACGTTTGACATCCGGGGCGATCTTCTCCTTGAGCGCTTCTTTTTGTTCATCACTGAACTCCGGAAAATCTGCCAGGTAGCGGTCCATCACTTCCCAATCGGTGCAGCCGCTGCCTTTCCACGGAGAAATTTCGATCTTCAGCCCGTGGTTGGCAAATCCCTGCTGAAAAGCTGCCGGCATCAGGGTGCCGTTTTCAACCAGTGTTCCGTCCATGTCAAAAAACAACGCGTCAAATCGGGTCATCTGTTGTTCTCCCTCTTTTTTGAAAAGTGCAAAAAGACCGGGATTGGTTTTCCCGGTCTTTTCTGTATCTTTATCCTGTTATTTCAGTACGCGCGCAGACATTCGGACAGCGTTGCACATACCCTGACCGCACTTGTGGTTGACGTGACAAAGGCTGCTTTTCGTATATGTGACCAGGTTCGCTGTTCTTTTCATTTTCTTTCCTGTCGGCGCCCTTCGCTTTCTCTCTGTTTATGCTTATAAATAATTATAAGTTCATAAAATATTACCACAAAAATATGGTTTATAATTGGAAAATATGGAACCGGATGATTCACCACGTGTTTTCAGTGTCAGCTCATGTCTGACGATCATTGTGTTTGGGATGATGATCTTCATCGGACTGTTTTTTTATTTTGCAGTTCGGACGCCGGGAAATCCCGGCCCTGCTGCAGACGAAAATGCAAGAGCGCTGATGACGGTCATACCCGCGCCGACGCTGACACCGACGGTTTATGCCACGAAGGTCCCGCAGACGCTGGAGATCCATTATGTTTCTGAAGACGGTCTTTCAGTCGGTACAGTCGTGGAGGTTTATGGTACGGAAGGAACCGGGCTCAGCGTCCGTCCGCAGCCGGGTACCGGCGGTTATCTGAATTTTCTTGCCCGGGAGGGTGAGCGGTTTAGGATCATCGACGGTCCGGATTCTCGTAACGGCTATATGTGGTGGAAGCTGGAATCGGTGGATGACCCGGAGCGGAACGGCTGGGCTGCGTCTGATTTCCTGCGCGCTGTGAAGTGAAATAATAAATGAAGAAGTAAGAATGAAGAATGAAGAGAGAATGAGGATTCTGGAATTGTAAAGGGTTTGTTTTCGAGTCTGTTGATGAAGTAATTTTCGGTGAAGGATGGTACAAATGGAAGATAGTTCTGCACATAAGAGATATTTGATTCTGGTGGTTGATGATGAGACCCGCATTGCCCGCATGATCCGCATGAATCTCGAGCATGACGGATATGAGGTGATCGAAGCATATTCCGGACAGCAAGCGCTGGACATGGTCCGCTCCCGCATGCCGAATCTGGTGATTTTGGATGTGATGATGCCGGGACTTGACGGCTATGAGACACTGCAGATCCTGCGGGAGATCAGCCAGGTGCCGGTGATCATGCTGACGGCCAAAGGTGAAGAAGAAGACCGAATCCACGGTCTGGAGCTGGGGGCTGATGACTATGTCACCAAACCATTCAGTCCCCGGGAACTGATGAGCCGCGTCAAAGCGGTCCTGCGCCGGACGGAAGGGAATGCCGGCAGCAGCGAAAATGATGTGATTCAGGTGGATGATCGGCTGAAGATTGATTTCGGCAAGCGCGAAGTGTGGGTTGAGGGTGAACTGGTGAAGCTGCGCCCGACGGAATACCGCCTGCTTTATCATCTGGTGCAGAATGCGGGATGGGTGATGACTTATGATCAGCTGCTGACAAAGGTGTGGGGATATGAGTATCGTGACGAGACCCATTATGTGCGCCTTTATATCAATTACCTGCGTCAGAAAATTGAAAGGGATCCTTCAAATCCGGAATATATCCTGACCGAGCGCGGAGTCGGCTATCGCTTCGTGGACTATAAGCGGAAAAACACTGAAAACTGAGTGCTGCGCGTGTTCTTGAACCTTCGTAGTTCAAGTCGTATTACTGTTTTTGAAGCCTGTGCTGAACGCATGGGCTTTTTTGTTACTCGGTCCCGAGATACAGCAGGGGGTAAAATAGCTGCTCATATCGTTAACACTGTGTTAATGAAAAATACTTTTAAAACAAATATTGCGCTAACACAAATCTTATACTTCCGATTTATTATTTTATACGTAAGCCGATGAGAGAGAGGCTTGAAGAAAAAAACAAAAAAATATGCAGCCGAAAGGCTCAAGAAAAATTGGAGGATTATTATGACATTTATGAGCTACAACCCCAAGAGAAGCTACCTGAGCATGCAGGACACGATGAACAGCCTGGTCAATGCACTTTTCAATACTGAGATCACCGGCGCGGCCGAAAACGGTGAATATGCCCCGCGGATGGACATGAAAGAAACCGAAGACGCTTTTAGCGTGAAACTCACAATGCCCGGCGTCGACAAGGACAAAATTGACATTTCCGTCAGCGATGGTGTTCTGACCGTAAAGGGTGAAACCAATGAGAATACTGAAAATGAAGACGAAAAGGGTACCTGGCTTGTCCGTGAACACAAACACTTCACTTATTACCGCTCTGTGCGGCTTCCTTCCGAAGTCCAGGCTGACAAGGCCGAAGCGGAATATAAGAACGGCGTCCTGACTCTGACTCTCCCCAAGGCAGAGGAAGTAAAGCCGAAGTCGATCCCTGTGAAAATCAGCGACTGACATTGCACACCTCCTAACCATTGTAAATCATGGGCCGCGCGAAAGCGCGGTTCCATGATTTTAAATACTGTATAATAGTTTCAGGAGGATCCTCATGGAACACGAATGCATGATTTACTCAAACAACCCGGAGCCGGATCGCCTGGCGCTTTATTTTGACCGTGACGGTCAGGAAGTTTTCCGGGAAGAATTTCACATCAAAGATAAAGAGAAGGATTTCGAATATAAATACCTGCACATCTCGCAAAAGATCCAGGAGATCTGCCCGGAGCTCTGGGAGAAACTGGATTCTAACCGCAATTTTCGCAGGCGGCTCCGCACCTGCCAGTGGATCGAGACATGGAAACTGCCGTGCCTTTGAATCACCTTTCAGCTTTCACTTTTCACCCTTCACCCTTTTTGGGTTATACTTTTGTGACGTGAAATGATTGAAATTGGAGGAAAGCGCGAATGAGCGAGAACGAGAAGATCATCACTGAAGAATCCGCTGAAAATGTGGAAAATCGAAACTTTATCTACAACTTTATCGAAGAAGACATTGCCCCGGGCGGACAGTATGAAGGCATGACTGTCCACACGCGTTTTCCACCGGAACCGAACGGCTATCTGCACATCGGTCATTGCAAGGCGCTCTGCATCGATTTCGGGATGGCGGAGAAGTTCAACGGTCTTTGCAACCTGCGCATGGATGACACCAACCCGGCAAAGGAAGACACCGAATATGTGGATGCGATCCAGGAAGATATCCACTGGCTGGGGTTTGACTGGGGTGACCGCTTCTATTACGGTTCCGATTATTTTGATAAAGACTATGAATATGCCATTGAGCTGATCAAAAAAGGCCTGGCTTATGTCTGCGAACTTTCCCCGGAGGAGTTCAAGGCCAACCGCGGGGATACATCCACCCCGGCGACTTCCCCGTACCGCGATCGTCCGATCGAGGAAAACCTGGCACTTTTCGAGAAAATGAAGAACGGCGAGGTCCCCGAAGGTGCCATGACGCTGCGTGCCAAAATCGACCTCGCCTCCGGCAACTTCAACATGCGCGATCCGGTAATCTACCGCATCCGCTTCATCAACCATCACCGTCAGGGAACCAAATGGTGCATCTTCCCGATGTATGACTTCGCCCACCCGATCCAGGACGCGCTGGAAGGCATCACCCATTCCCTTTGCTCCCTGGAATACGAAGATCACCGCCCGCTGTATGACTGGGTGGTCTCCAACGTTTCCATCCCTTATCACAAACCGCGGCAGATCGAGTTTGCCCGTCTCGGTATCGATCATACTGTGATGTCCAAAAGAAAGCTGCGCGAGCTGGTGGAAAAGGGCTATGTCTCCGGATGGAACGACCCCCGTATGCCAACGCTTTGCGGTCTGCGGCGCCGGGGTTATACCGCTGCCTCCATCCGCAATTTCTGCGACTCCATCGGTGTGGGCAAGCGTGTGAACGTCATCGAATTCGCAGAGCTGGAACGCTGCCTTCGCGATGACCTGAATAACACCGCCGAGCGGACCATGGCCGTGCTGCATCCGGTGAAACTGACCGTTACCAACTATCCGGACGGCCAGTCTGAGACCTTCACGGTTGAGAACAACCCGATGAACCCGGAACAGGGCACACGTGAGATCACCTTCAGCAAGCACCTGTGGCTGGAAGCCGATGACTTTATGGAAAACCCGATCCCGAAATATAAGCGCATGTTCCCCGGGAATGAAGTCCGTCTCAAGGGCGCTTATCTGGTGAAATGCACCGGTTGTGTCAAGGACGAGACCGGCAGTGTGATCGAAGTGCTGTGTGAATATGATCCGGAATCCCGCGGCGGGGATCCCGCTGACGGACGCAAGGTCAAGGGTGCGACCCTACACTGGGTCGATTCGGACAACTGCGTTGATGCGGAAGTGAGACTCTATGACAACCTGTTCTCCGACCCGCAGCCGGACAGTGCGGAGAATTTTCTGGACTGCCTGAACCCTGACAGCCTGACGGTCCTGAACGGCTGCAAAGTTGAAAAGGGTCTGGTGGATGTGGCGAAGGAATTCGAAGCCCGTGAACACAAGTCCGGGACCAATGCCCCGACTTTCCAGTTCATGCGCGTGGGCTTTTTCGCGATGGACAACGTGGACAGCACCCCGGACCATCTGGTGTTCAACCGCTCTGTGCTGCTGAAAGACGGCTTCAAAAAATAAGAACTGATTTATGAAGCACACGGGGACTGTACCACTGCTGCCGCGAAGCCGGCACAGCGGGACTGTCACCAGTGCTGCGCAGTAGATTCAAGTAATTCAGATAAAATAAAGCTGCAGTGAGCGCTGCAGCTTTTTAATTTAGCTTTATATAAAAATGTAACGAAAAATGTAATTTCCCTTGACATTATAGAATAACTATTCTATAATGTCTCATTATGATAAAAAAATATCCTAAACCCAAGTATACCACAGTTTTTGAACCCGGATGCAAGATCCTTTACGGATCTCATGCAGCCGCCGGGTATCTGCTGAGTCTTGCTGCTGAAGCGGCTGTGGAGTGGCCGGTCCATCTGTTGGATTTCGGCAACCGCTGTGACATGTACTATGCGGCCCGGCAGCTGCGCTACCTGACCCGGGACCCGGTGCGCGCGATGCAGAACATCCGGCTGCAGCGTGCTTTCACCTGTTACCAGGCATTGGCGCTTTTGCGGCAGATCGAAACGCTGGAGCCGGAGATGCCCGTTTTCATCCTGGATCTGCTTGCGCCGTTTCTGGACGAGAACATCAAGAAGAATGAGATCTTCCGGCTGTTTGGTGAGGCTGTGGAGCTGCTGCGCTGTGCCATGCGGTCCCGGCCGCTGCTGATCGGAGTGAAGCCTGTACCTCAGAAGCTTGCGCCGGACCGGGTGTGCCTGGCTGTAAATTTAGCCCGGGAATTCGGCCTGATCCCGGTTCGCGAAGCACTTCAGGGGAATATGGAGGAAGGTGACGGATACCGGCAACGTTTGGCGGTCCGGGTCTTTGAATCAGGCAGCGGCTCTCAGGAACAGGAGATGCCGGCACTGGCGGACGGACAGCCATCGTTGTTCGATTTTCTGCCATAATTATTATGAAAACCTCATAAATCTCATCAGCGGGGGTATGGGGCTGCATAGTCCCCGGAAATCATGGCGCGGGGAGGTTATCTCCCGAGGAATAAAATGATGAATCCCGCGCCATAAAGAATGAACTGTGAATGAGAATGTAATTTCAAGTGGTTTCTTTTTTTACTGCAGGGAGGAGATATGGGACGAACGATACAATCAGCAACACAAACCTGGATCGAAGAAGAAAAAGCGCTGCAGCGTTTCACACGTGCGCTGCGCCGGGAAGATCAGGCGGTGATGAAAGACCTGATCCATCTTTCCCGGCTGCACATCGCGGAAACTTCTTATGCCGGGAACCTTTACCCGATGGATACTTATATCATCAGCATGCTGCTGGAGGTTGCCAAGCGCAGTGAGCGGATCGAAACCAAAGTCAACGAACTGTGCCGGCAGTGCGGCATCGAAGATGTCCCTGAGCCAAATGTGCCGAACCTGCCGAGCCTGCGTCAGCTGCTTTATCCGGACCGGGAAGATGAATGATGTGAAATTGTCTCCGCAAGACTGAAAACAGGGAGTCTGAGGTGAGCTGTACAGGAAAGGGTTGGCTGCTGGATCTTTATGAGGATGCGACGGACGGTGTCCGGCTCTGGTTCATCATGGATGACGGACGCCGCCTCTGCCTGCGTCAGGAATTCCCATTCAGCTTTTACGCTTACGGGCCGGTTTCCCGGCTGCATGAGTGCTGCCTGTTCCTGAAGAAACAGCCTGGCGTGATGGGATTGGCCCGTGAGATGAAAAAGGATGTCTTTCAGCCGGAATTGCTTTGTGTTTTGCGTGTAGATATGCAAGGACCTGTTTCACAGCAGGCCTGCTTCCGGACGCTGCAGAAGGTTTTCCCCGACCTGACCTGGTACAATGCGGACGTTTCCCTTCAGGCCCGGCATGCCGCGCAGTATGAGAGTTTTCCGATGGCTTTCTGTGACCTGGAATATGAAGAGGATGGAACGATTTCGGAATTTCGTGTATTGAACTCACGCTGGGACTTGCCGCTCTTGCTGCCGGTGCTGCGGAAGCTGGAACTGACCCCGGACTGCGATCCTTCAAAATCGGAACCGAGCGGGTTGGAAATTCGTGTAGACAGGAAAAAGCAGCGGCTTCTCTTGGATGACCCCGCGGCGGTCATTGGCCGGCTGAATGAATTGATGGATCAATGTGATCCGGATATTCTTCTGACTGATTGGGGCGACAACTGGCTGATCCCGAAGCTGCTGGAGATGCAGGAGACTGCCGGGATCCCACTGCGTTTCAACCGGGATGCTGAAAAAGAGATCCTGTGGAAAAAGGAGACTTCCTATTTCTCTTACGGTCAGATCGTTTACCGAGCACAGGAAGCTCATCTGTTCGGGCGCTGCCACATCGACCGGAAGAACGCCATGATGTGGCGGGATTATGGTTTTGACGGGGCGCTGGAGATGGCCCGGGTCACGGCCATGCCTATCGAACACGCGGCACGGGTCTCTCCGGGTTCGGGGATTTCTGCAATGCAGATGATCACGGCTATGCAGCATGATGTGCTGGTGCCGGAACAAAAACAGCAGTCCGAGGGCGTGAAAAATGGCCTGGAGCTGATCCGTTTCGACCGGGGCGGGATGATCTACCAGCCGAAACCGGGACTTTACACCGATATCGCTGAAATTGATTTTGTTTCCATGTACCCTGCCATCATCATCAACGGGAACATCTCCCCGGAGGTCCCGCTCCCGGAGGGTCTGGAGCCGGCTCAGAAGGAATTGGGAATCGTACCCCTGACACTGAAGCCGCTTTATGAGAAGCGTGTGAAGATCAAACAAAAGCTGCTGCAGTATCCGGATAAGGACGTGATGCTTGCAAAAAGCTACGCGGCCCGGGCCTCCGCGCTGAAGTGGCTGCTGGTGGTGTGCTTCGGTTTTCTCGGTTACAAAAATGCCCGCTTCGGACGGATCGAATCCCATGAGGCGGTGACGCGAGGGGGGCGGGAAGCTCTGCTGCTGGCCAAAGAGGTGGCGGAAGAGATGGGGTTTGAGGTGCTGCATATGTTCGTGGACGCCCTGTGGCTGCGGAAGAAGGGCTGCCGTACCGTTGCGGAT
Organism: uncultured Leptolinea sp.; assembly: GCA_964459115.1. Lineage (GTDB taxonomy): Bacteria > Chloroflexota > Anaerolineae > Anaerolineales > Anaerolineaceae > Flexilinea. The sequence continues at coordinate 15,181 of CAYWKZ010000003.1, forward strand.
TTTCAGCCGGTGCTGGATGAGATCTCCCGGCGCACGAACATGATGATCGCGCTGGACGGCATTTATACCTGGCTGGCGTTCCTGCCCTCCCGTTCGGATGATGCGGTACCGGTCCCGAACCGCTATTTCGGGACTTTTCGCAGCGGTGAACTGAAAATGCGCGGGATCGAGGCCAGGCGCCGGGACATGCCGCCCTGGATCATTGAGACTCAGCGTCAGGCGCTGAAGTGCCTTTCCCTGGCTTATGACGCACGGGACCTGCCGGACTGTCTGCGCAAAGCTTTTGCGGTTTTTCAGCAGGCGCTGGACGACCTGAACGCCGGACGAGTCCCGCTGAGCGAGTTGGTGGTGACGATGCGCATCAGCCGGGATCTTGATGACTATAAAGCGCCGACGCCGTCCGTTCGGGCGGCCCGTCAGCTGCTGGAGCGGACCGGGAAGCGGCTCGCCCCGGGGCAGAAGGTGCGCTTTCTTTATACCTGCGGGAAGGAAGACGTCCATGCCTGGGAACTGCCGGAGCCTGTCGGGGCGGAGGCTGTTGACAAGTCCAAATACCGGCTGCTGTTTGGGCGGGCCGCCGGGACGATTCTTTACCCGTTCGGTATTGATGCCAAAGAGGTGGAAGACTGGGCCTGCGGCGGACTGCAATTTAAACTCTGCTGATAAATCAATTTGCGGTATACTTCTATTATGTGTATTAGACGTGGTTGAGATGGGTGTATTATGACGTTGAATATTATTTCAGACGATTTAGTAAGTTCCGAAGAAGAGAATAATCTGTCGGATATTGATGGAATTGGAGTGTCGTCATATCACAAAACGCAGCAAAAAGAGTTGAAACCAAAAGATGCTATGAATGCCTTTCATGGTTGGCTGGTTTACATGTCGAAAGATTTTGATGAAACACCTGATGATTTCAGGGACTACGTGCAATATGAGGAAAACAAAATGAAAAAATCTGATATCGGTATACTTGGGTTGGCGGTGATGGGGGAAAATCTCGCCATCAACATGGAAAGCAAAGGCTTTACCGTCTCCGTCTTCAACCGTACGACCGAAAAAGTTACAAAATTTATCAGCGGACGCGCACAGGGGAAAAACATCCGCGGCGCTTATTCACTGGAAGAGCTGGTTTCCCAACTGGAAAAACCGCGGAAGGTGATGATCATGGTCAAGGCGGGACAGCCTGTGGACGACATGATCGAACAGCTCATCCCGCTGCTGGAACCCGGTGATGTGATCATCGACGGAGGCAACTCCAATTTTCACGATACCATCCGCCGGACCGCCTATGTGGAAAGCAAGGGACTCCTTTATGTCGGGACCGGTGTCTCCGGCGGTGAGGAGGGCGCGCTGCACGGCCCATCCATGATGCCGGGCGGATCAGACGCAGCCTGGCCGGTGGTCAAGCCTGTTTTTCAGGCGATCTGCGCGAAGGTAGAGGATGGTTCTCCCTGTTGTGAGTGGGTCGGTTCCAATGGGGCAGGTCATTATGTCAAGATGGTCCACAACGGCATCGAATACGGCGACATGCAGCTGATCTGTGAGGCTTATCAGCTGATGCGGGACCTGCTGGGGATGTCTGCTGATGAAATGCATGAGGTCTTTGCGGAATGGAACCGCGGAGAATTGAACAGCTATTTGATCGGCATTACCGCCGACATTCTGGCATTCAAGGATGAAGACGGGAACCCGCTGGTGGACAAAATTCTCGATACTGCTGGGCAAAAGGGCACGGGGAAATGGACCTGCATCGCCGCTTTGGATGAGGGGATCCCGCTGACGATGATCGGGGAAGCGGTCTTTGCCCGCTGCCTCAGCGCCATGAAAGCGGAGCGAACCACAGCTTCCCGCATTCTGCACGGACCGGCGGCTGAGTGTGACATGGACCGGGGTCGTCTGCTTGCCGCCATCAAGGATGCGCTTTATGCATCGAAGATCATTTCCTATGCGCAAGGTTTTTCCCTGATGCGGGACGCGGCCAGGACCTATGGCTGGAACCTGCATTACGGCAACATCGCGCTTATGTGGCGGGGCGGCTGCATCATCCGATCTGTCTTTTTGGGCGACATCAAAAAGGCCTTCGACGCGGATCCGGACCTGCCAAACCTGCTGCTGAACGATACCTTCCGTGAGGTGGTGGAAAAAGCACAGAGCGGCTGGCGCGAGGTCTGCGCGGAAGCGATCCGCTGTGGGATCCCGGTCCCGGCCATGTGCAGTGCGCTGAATTACTATGACGCCTACCGCACGGAACGGCTCAGCGCGAACCTGCTCCAGGCCCAGCGGGATTATTTCGGTGCTCACACCTATGAACGTCTGGACCGTCCCCGCGGTGAATTTTTCCACACGAACTGGACCGGTGAAGGCGGAGATACCGCTGCCTCGACATATAACGCATGAGATCGGATTTAAAAGTGTTGTAAATACGATATAATAATGATATAAGGTATAGCTATGTTTCGATCGATAACTGAAGATATCAGACCCTCGCCGGCTTTGTTAACAACCATTGCACAGTCGGGATGATAGAGATTCAAAATGCTGATAAAACCATCTTCCCTCTCTGTGAAGGCATATCCGTTAACGATAATTTTTGCATTGTCTGCGATTGAAATGATATCCGTTTCAGTCATACTTTATTTGTACCTGCGTAATAGGATCCAAAAACCGGTCTTTGTTCATATAGAGACCTGAGAGGATTGGTTCCAGATCTATGTATTCTTCAATATCCTGGTCCTGATGCTTGTATTTTGCCATCACCTCAAGATATCCGTGATCCCATTGCAAAATTTTTGTATACCTTTCCAATCCATCACAAGTTCGGAAAGTCAGCGTTTTCCCGGCATGGGTAAATGTCGTATATTTATCAAAACTGCTTAATATTGCAATTCCGTCATTATTGTTTGTCATCAGTTTTTCAATCCTTACTAATATCATAATACATTTTTTCTCAAGGGGAAAATTTTTTACAGAGATTCTCATTGCCAATTATTGTGCCAAATGAAAAAGTGTGGGAAAATAAAGTATGCTGTCAGAAAGAATCACCGACCTGTTGGATGACCTGGCAGGGCTGTGTGATGTTGAACCGGCGGAGCTCGGCCCCAAAGCGTTATCGGATTGGCATTATGGTCCCACTATCATGAGCAAACAGATGCCATCCTCAAGTGTCCTCGTGGCTTCGTCCTGCATCGGTATATCTAACCCTAATTTTCGTCCATGACTTCCTTGATGACCTTGTCCGCTTCTTTTAGAACTTCACTGCTGTAGCCTGTCAAATTTCTGATCATAGGCCGGTATTGGTTTGGTTCTTTGTCTTTTCGCAGCGTATGGAACAGCCATTTGGTAAACAGGTCGATGAATCCGGTCTGCAGTTTCGCTTCATCCGGTTTATCCGTTGTACGTTTCATCGCGCGGAGGATGGTTTTCATCTCGTCCTGATGATTCCTGATACAGTCCACAGCATCAGCGCTGATCCAGCTCACCATTTCCTTTGTGATGTTCTTACCGTCAGCTTCCTCCTTGAACTCATTTGAAAAACGGTCTTTCATCCCGCCGAAGACGCCTTTCATAATGAGCATCTGGTAGGTACCCGCGGCAGAAGCGCTTGGATTTTTCATGTTCGTCATCGTAGGGTCGTTCCAATCCTGTTCGAAAATGGTGGATTCCACGCCTCCCTGCCGTTCCTTTTTTGCAAGGGAAAAGGCATAGTCAACATCCTGCTGGCTGTATTTTTCCTTTGAGATCATATACTTGTGAGATTTCTCGAAATCCAGTGCAAGGTCGTTGAATCGGTCGAGCTTTAGGAGTTCCTTGAATTCCGCATCAGTAATCTGATTTTCCTTGTTTTTGTCTTTCAGGGTATGATATCTGGAATAATTTTCCAGGGCTTTTTGCGGTGTACCAAAGATCTGGAGCCAGGCTTCATATTCCGATGCGTTCATTGATACCGTTTCCCCGTTGACGGTAAAATCGTATTCTTTTTTGCCGTAGCTGTTTTGAAGGTCCTTCAAGTCACCGCTGCCCGGCAGGTCGTTTTCTTCGGTCACTCCATAAGCCTCATCAATGGCACTAATGCCATGATTCAGCACGTTGATGACGTTCATAACCTTTTTCTGGACCCGTTTATCATTTCTGTAGTATCTGAAGAGAAGCGTGTTCAGTTTTTTGATCAGGTCTGTCATCATGGTACGGCCTTTGACCAGGGTACTCTGCTTGGTTTTTGATTGGAAAAGTTTTTCATCATGCTGATATGGGAACAGTGTCACCAGATCCGTGAAAATCTTGTTGCTGTCCAAATCGCTCATCACTTCCTGCAGTTCCTGGGTCATTTCCGCAGCTGTAAGCTGGTTTAATGGCGTGATGGTCGTCAAGGTTGACTTCAGATCCGAGACCACGCTTGCAAGCTGCTGAATTACCACAGTAATCGGTGCGCTATTATAAGATTTGGTGCCATTATTAAACGTATCAAATTTACCGATCTTTCCCGACTTTCCGCCTTCTGTTCGCTTCATGTTTTCCGCTGTCACGTTTGGGAAGTGTCCTTCGGTGACATGGGGAGTCCAGAAGCTCAGGGAATTTTTGTATCGTTCATAATCTTCTCTGGTGGCTAATTTGCTGCCGTATCTTTCATAGTCAAGGTTATCCTTTGTTCTCATTCTCTCAAAGCCGTTTTCCATATCGGCTTTGAAGATCGGAGCTATTGCTCCGGCTCCAAACAATTTGGCATCCTGATTTATCGGCAGATGAACCTCACCTTTAGCAAAGATTCCTTCCGCCCCTTTGATCTTTGCCACATCCACGACCATTTCCTTCGCAAAAGTCGTACAGTTCCGCGTATATTGGTTATATCCGCCCCTGTCCGTGTAGCTTTCCGCGGCCCTCAGCACATCGCTCACCTGTTTTGGCTTTGCGGGAAAAGAGCGGCTGATATCATATAGCTTGGTTCTTTCATCCCCTAACGTCCCGGGAATAGTTGCGTTATTATAGGAGGTGATCGCCGTTTTTGTCAAAGATGAATAACTGGCTCCGCCCATGTAATAACCGAAGCGCAGGTTATACCGCTGCCAGCGGCCGGACATGGCATTGTAACGGCTGTACTCGACGCCGATGTGGGTATGTCCGGTGTTGTCCTGTTTTGTAACCGTATAGTTCGGCGAAGCCTGGGAAACGTAGACCGAAATCACAGGATCAAGCGGTTTCGCATTCCTGTCCTCGTCTTTCCCTTCCGTGGCTTTTGCTGCCGTCGGGTAGGACCAGATATCCGGGATGCGGCGGAAATCTACGTTGACTTCATCATCCGTTCCCTCTTCATTTTCATATTTTGCACCATTCCATCCGGGAATAATATTCGGATCCTGACGTGGTTCAAAGCTGCTGCTTCCGCGCATACGCTTGAAGGTCCCGCCCAGCGTACCCGGGCCGGGCCTTACAAGTCCCCAGAGCGATTTGCCGAGCCAGGCAAAAGCGCCGAAGAGTTTTCCGATAGTTTTCCCGCCATAGTAAGCGGCCCAGCTGCTCAATTTTGAGAGCCATCCCTGTTTTTTCCGCGCGGGAAGCTTTTGTGCGGCAAAATCCCATCCCTGGACAGGTTCCAGAGACTCATCGATTTGTGTAAGGTCTTCGTCTCTTTGCTGGGGCGCTGCGGCTGCTATTTGAGGTTCGGCTGCCGCTTTGGCCGAGGGCGCCTTTTGGGATGATTTATTTGAAATTATCGGAGCTTGTTCTTCTGGTTGTTTATTTTTGGATTTTTTCTTTAGGTTTCTTCTTTTGGGAGCTTCGACGACCAGGTCCCTGTCATCATCCTGGATATTATTTATGTTATTGATTCCGGCATCGTCTAAATTTTCTTCCTGATCATTGTTTATGGGATTCGGATTATTGTTTATGGGATTCGGATTATTGATGATGGGATTGACCAGGTCTTCCAGTTTTTCTTCGCTGATACTCTCCTCCAATGATTTCTCATTATTCTCCGGCATGTTATTCTCCAGCATGCTGCGGTTATTTTCTTCGTTGGATACGCTGAAGGAAAAATCATCATCCATATTGCTTGCGGCTTCATTTCCGATGATATTGATTAAATCTTCTTTCGCTTTCTGTTCTTCATGAACCGCATTGTCAGGATGCAGGTTATTCTGATTTTTTTTCGGTTTGGTATTTAGCCTGGGTAACATCTTCTCCTGCTTTCCTTCTGTGGATTCTAATTAATTAACAATTTTATCATGTATTGGACATGCTATTGTAAAATTGGCTGTTTCCGGCGGATAACCGCCAGTGAAAAGATGGATCATTCCCAGATGAATTTGGTGATGGTTCCGTCCGAAGTGATCTGGTTGGAAACGCCCGCGAAGGGGTTGACCAGCCAGATGTTTCCGTCTGTCAGGAAGGCGATCCAGGCGGACTCTTCCCGCTCGCTGGGTGCCCAGGTCAGGTGCTGCGGGGTGATGTAGCCGCTGGAGCCCTGTGCCGGGTAAACGACGTGGGCATTTTCACCGTCCAGGTCACTGATCATGATGCGGTAGCGTTCCGACTCCACCTGCTGGGGAAGCTCGGTCTGCAGCCAGCTGAGGTAGGTTTTCTCACTGGAAAAGCGCGGGGACACCGCCGGGTAGGAAAACAGCCCGGCATTTTCGATGACGGTCCGGAATTCTCCCGTGTTCAGATCGAAATAAGCGATGTGATAATCTGTCGGGTCGTAGGTCTGAACATTGCCGTCAGCCTTGCCGTGAAAGGTGAAATAAAAACCGCTGTTGTCCGCGTTCCAGCAAAATCCGGGGATCCATGCCCAGTCGGAGCGGGTCTTTTCAAAGGGTGTGAAACGGATAAGGGTCTGTTTTTCTGCGCTGAGCCGGTCAATGATGCCGACGTTTTCCGGTGTGGCGAAAAGCAGTCGACGGGCATCCTCATCCAGAGAAAACTCCGTCCCCCACCAGCTGTAAGTCCCGCTGTCATCGGCCTCCAGAATCTCTTCCTGGCTCATCAGCATCCCTGTATCGCTGACGAACTGCATGCGCAGGTCATTGAGCGCTTTCCATCCCGGGGCTTGCTCGGAGGGCTCAACCGTGGAATAGACGAACCTGCGGGTGTTCCCCGGCAGCCAGGAGGCGAAATGCAGGACGTTTGAGACCCGCAGCGAGATCGGCTCAGCATTCCAGTCGCTGAGGTCCAGCATCCAAAGTCCGTTGACTTCCGTTGAACGGCCGCTGCGGGAGAAAAGCAGCCATTGTCCGTCAGAGGAAAGGTCCAGCACTCTGCCGTCGAGATCACCGGTGGAGACCAGCGGCGTGCGGTTTTCGGTAGAGCCTTCCATCATCCAGGCGCTGCCGTCTGAGATGTAGATCAGCCGACCGTTGATCTTGATCGGGGCATATTCTGCTTTCGCCCCGCGCATCAGGATCTCCGGAACCGGTTCTTTGACGGTGATGAGGGAGACAACTGCTTTGCCCGTCTGGATGCCGTCTTCGTAGGTATAGCGGGTGACGATCTGTCGGGCGCCGTTCTGACCCTGCTGGATGATGCGGGTCTCCCCGTTCGGAAGCGATTCATTACGCACCGTCTGACTTTGGAATGGAACGGTCTGTTCGCTCACGACGTCTTCCGTCATGACCCGTACCACGCGGATCTCTCCGTCAGCGGGAATCGCCAGCGGTAGGGCCGGCGTCACGATGTCCTGGCTTCCGATTTCGATGCCGACCGCTGCCAGTGCGTCCCCGACTGTCGCATCCGCGCTGACCTGGCTGATGTAATGCATGTTGTCGCAATAGATGCTCACATCTCGAAGGCTGCTGCCGGATTCATAAAAATTCCTGATCTCCGTGCAGCCGGTAAAAAACAAAGCCACAAATAATAAAAAAAACATCACCCGGCATTGCTGTCGGGAGGTTTGTATGAAGTGAGACCGGGTGATGTTCTTCGTCATGATCGATCAGCTTTTTACCGCATCGACAGAAATTTTGCCGGGTTCCACCCGAAAAGACCGGATCAGGAAGTCCTTCTGCAGCTCTTTGACAAAAGTCTGGATCGGTTTTTGAATGAGTTCATTTGCTTTTGTGGGCTCGATGGAAATGACGGGCAGGTCCAGAGAGAGGATGTCTGCCCGGACATTTTTGCCATCCCACAGGATGGTGGCTCTTGCGGAGGCACCGACCTTGATGAGATGCATTCCTACCTTGCAGGACACGATCAATTCATTTTCGTTGAAGCGGATCTCAGGATCGGTGATATCCAGCCCGACCTTGATTTTTTCCTTGATGAATTCTTTGATCTGGTCATTATGGGTCATCAGGTAATTTGCGGCATATTTCGTCGCGTCCTGGTCGGAAAGGGCCAGATGGATCGTCAGCCCTGAAGGAATATTACTCATGTTCATGTTTTACCTCTTCATAGCTTCAACGATGGCGTAATCATCGTTAATTTCAAAGGAACGGATCTCATAGCCGCGCATCAGGTTTTGGATAAAATCATTGATGGTGGGCTGAATATAGGCGCTTACCGTCGACGGGTCAACAGAAATGATCGGAATGTCAACCGATTTGATGTCGACCTTGACGGTAGAGGTTTCTTTGTCCCAGACGGCTGTTCCGCTGGCGGAGACAGTGACTTTCAGGGCTTTGAACCCTCCGCGGATGGAAATGATCAGAAAATCCTCATCGAATTCGATTTTCGGGTCGGAGAGGTCGATCCTGATTCCTGCCTGACGTTGAATGAGGTTCTGAATCTCTTCCATATAGCGCTCCAGATATTCTTCCGCAGCGGATGTAGCGTCATCGTCTGTGAGGACCAGCTGAAATATCGTACCGGAAGGAAGATTCTCGACCTGACGCAGCTGTTCGGTCAGTTTTTCGATCGTTTCAGCACAAATTGTACTCCATCCAAAAAATAAGCCGAAAATTACGACAAAAATTGGTAAAATTATTTTATGGGTTTTTTGCATAATTACCTCCATAGGGATTATACGAGCCCTGTCATCAATTTGTTTCCGGTTCAGGATTTTTGTTACCGGAACAAATGAGATTATAGCACGACAAAATGGAAGAAAACGGAAAATACACACAAGAATCACTGACTTCATTGGAGGCAGTGCTGTTTGCGGCAGCTTCCCCTGTCTCGTACAGCCGGCTTTCAGAGGTTATGGGACTGAAGATCGGCCTGATCCATGAAATGTGTCAGGCGCTTTCCAATGATTATGAAAGACGGGGCGCCGGGATCCGCATGCAGTTCCTGGATGCCCAGGTTCAGCTTACAACGGCTCCCGAGGCTTCTTCGGCGGTTGAAACCTTCCTGGGATTGGAAGCTACACAAAAGCTGAGCCGTGCTGCGCTGGAAACTTTGACGATCGTAGCATATCGTCAGCCGGTTTCCCGTCCCGCGATCGACAGCATCCGGGGTGTGAACAGCGAATATATCCTGCGGGGACTGTTGTCACGGGGACTGATCGAAGAGATGGGCCGGGCTGATTCTCCCGGCAGGCCGATACTTTACGGAACAACGCAGGATTTCCTGTTGTATTTCGGACTCTCATCTCTGAGCGATCTGCCTCCCTATGAGACGGCAGTGCCGGAAGAAAATGAAACAGAGACAGAAATGAGCATTTTGAAGGAGTAAAAAGATCATGGAAGAAAGATTGCAGAAGATATTATCCCGATGCGGTTTCGGGTCCAGAAGAGCATGTGAAGAAATGATTTCGATGGGCCGGGTCACGGTCAACGGCACGACTGCGGAGCTTGGTTCCAAAGCTGACCCGAAAAAGGACGTGATCCGGGTTGATGGGTCGATTTTGCAGTATACGGAACCGGAAAAGGTTTACATCATGCTGAACAAACCGCGCTTTGTCCTTTCGGACCGGGACAGTTCCGACCCGCGCCGGAGCGTCTTTTCAATCGTGGAGAATTCCGATGGGCTTTTTGTCGTGGGACGGCTTGACTTTGAAAGCGAAGGTCTGATCCTGCTGACGAATGACGGCGAACTGGCAAACAAGCTTTCCCATCCGCGTTACGGGAAGGAGAAAGAATATCAGGTTCTGGTCGGCAAGCGGCCGGATGACAAGCAGCTCAAAGCCTGGCAGCACGGTGTTGTTTTGGAGGATGGAGAAAAAACCGGACCGGCGCTGGTGCAGGTCAGCAGATTGTCCGGGAAGGGCGCCTGGCTGCGGGTCGTCATGACAGAGGGCCGGAAACGCCAGATCCGTGAAATCGGGAAGACCATCGGGCTGCCCATTGTCCGTCTGATCCGGGTGCGGATCGGAACGCTGGAATTGGGAGATCTGAAGTCCGGCGAATATAAGGAATTGAACGAGAATCAGGTGAAATCCCTGCGGACGTTAGTTTCCGGGAAGCCGCGTGCGGAAAAACAGGCAGTTGCCTATGCAAAGCTCGGCGAACAGCAAAAATCCCGGAAACCCGGGGGAAAATCCGGAGAACAGAAGAAGCCCTTCAAATCCAACCGCGGCGAGTGGAAAAAGAAAGATGAGAAAAAACCTTCAAAACCGGTCAAGAAGAAGGTAATGTAACAGGTATCCGCCGCAATTAATGCGGCGGATACCTGTTATAATCAAGCGCATGAGTTCAGCGCTTCCTGACTCATTGGAGGATAGTTTATGAAAATTACAATGGTCATCCCGACCTATAATGAAAAGGAAAACCTTCCAAAGCTGGTAAAGGAAGTTCTTGCTCTTCCTCTGGAAGATATTCACGTGTTGATCGTTGATGACAACAGCCCGGACGGAACCGGTGAACTGGCGGAAAAACTGCGGACCGAATATAACGACCGTATTCACTGTCTGCACAGAGCGGGGAAGATGGGCTTGGGATCTGCCTACCGTGAAGGTTTCAAGATGGCTATGGATGAAGGGGCTGACTATATCGGCCAGATGGACGCGGATTTCTCTCACCCGATCGACAAGATCCCGGAAATGGCAAAAGCTTTGGATGATGCTCATCTGGTGATTGGTTCCCGCTATGTGAAGGGCGGCGCGTTGGATGAGGATTGGCCTTTTTATCGGAAATGGCTTTCCGGTTTTGGCAACGCTTATGCACGGTTCATCCTCGGGCTGCCGAACAAGGATGTCACCGGTGGGTTCAAGATGTGGAGAAGAGAAACGCTGAAGGCTATGCCGATGGATACGATCAAATCCAACGGTTATGTGTTCCAGGTCGAGATGAATTATGTGGCATCCAAGCTGGGCTGCAAAATTGTGGAGATCCCGATTTATTTCAAGGAACGCACGATGGGAAAATCAAAGATGAACCTGAAGATCTCCATCGAAGCCGCCTGGCGGACGATCGCGCTGCGCTTTATGCACAATGATGTGAAAAAGGTTTTTTGAGCGGTAAAGAGTTTCGTGCCTGTTCCGGAAACAGAACAGAGAAGATGAATTAATTGGAGAAGAATGAACGCAAGTATCTATGATGAATTAAAATGGCGTGGGATGATCCACGATCAAATCGACGGTGTGGAAAAATTGCTGAGCGAAAAGAAAGTGACGCTCTATAATGGTTTTGACCCGACAGCGGACAGCCTTCATGTGGGGCACATGGTTCCGCTGATCGCCCTGGCGCGTTTCCAGAAATACGGACATCATGTGCTGGCGCTTGCCGGCGGTGGCACATGCATGATCGGTGACCCTTCCGGTCGTTCATCCGAACGGAATCTGCTTTCCCGGGAAGAGGTGCTGCATAATGTGGAATGTATCAAAAAGCAGCTGGCTCATTTCCTCGATTTTGATGTGAGATCCAATCCGGCGAGGATCGTCAACAACATGGACTGGCTCGGTGACATCACCATGCTGGATTTCCTGCGGGATACGGGCAAATATTTCACCATCAATTATATGATGGCGAAAGACTCCGTGAAAACACGCCTGGACCGTGAATCCGGCCTTTCCTTCACCGAATTTAGCTATATGTTGCTGCAGAGCTATGACTTTCTACATCTGCACAAAGAAATGGGCTGCGAACTGCAGTGCGGCGGTTCCGACCAGTGGGGCAACATCACTGCCGGTTCGGACCTGATCCGGAAGCAGACCGGGGATGCCGTGTATGGCCTGACCTATCCGCTCATCAAGAAATCTGATGGAACCAAGTTTGGGAAGACAGCGGGCGGCGCTGTATGGCTCGACCCGAAACGGACTTCTCCTTACAAGTTCTATCAGTTCTGGCTCAACACCGACGATAACGACGTGATCCATTATCTGAAGTTCTTCACCTTCTTTGATGAGGAGACGATCAACGGGCTGGAAGCCGAAACAAAGGAACATCCGGAAGCCCGCGCGGCACAGAAAGCACTGGCGCTGGAGATGACCCGCATGATGCACGGTGAAACGGCTGTGGCGAATGCGAAGCAGGCCAGCCAGGCGCTGTTCGGCGGCGATATCGTCGGCCTTTCAGCGGAAGATATCCATGACATTTTCTCTGAGGTGCCTTCCTTTGACATGCCTGCCGATCAGTTCGGCGGGGAGGGCATCAATGTGGTGGATGTCCTGACCGGTACCGGGTTCCTGAAATCAAAGGGTGAAGCCCGCCGCGGTATCCAGGAAGGCGGTGTTTATGTCAACAACAACCGCGTCACCGATGCGGCGATGAATGTCACGATCTCTGATTTCATCGGCGGGAAATATCTGATCCTGCGGCGCGGGAAAAAGAATTACTTCATGTTGAAAGCAATCTGACGGCTTTATCATGCAGCACAGAGAAAACCCGGCATAAATTTATGCCGGGTTTTCTCTGTGCTTTGGATCATAAAACTTATGATTCGTATTTTCTCCGATTATTTTTGCCGGAACGCCGCCAACGATGGCATTAGGCGGAACATCCTTCGTGACGACGGCATTGGCACCGATTATACTGTTGTCACCAAGTGAGACTTTGCCAATAACCTTGGCGCCGGCGGTAATTCGTACCCCATTCCCGATTGTCGGTAATTCTCCGTTGTTTTTATAGCCAATTGTGACTTGCTGGTTGATCCAGCAGTCGGATCCAATCTTCTCTGGAGATATAACTGTTGCAAATCCGTGCTGAATGAACAAACGTGGACCTATGTTATCGCAATATATATACAGCGAATTAAGAGGCGGAAACAGAAATTTTATTATGTATTTTATGAGTCCGCTTCCACATCTAAACTCAAGCAGACTTCTGTATTCGGGCAGTGTGACCATCATTTCGGAGAACATACCAAAGTGATTTGTTTCATTCAATTCCTTGATACGATTCCAGTGTTCCATTTCGTCAAAAATTATTGATTTTCTGTGACCGGGAAGAAGCTGTAAAAGACCCCAGGAAGGGAGAATTCGATACAGGTTCAAAATTTTCAAAATTATTTGTTTCTTATTGTTCATGGCAATAAAGTTTTCTAATTCTTTTCGAGCCAGCCGCGGATGAGCTGGTAGAGTTCCTGAATCTGGCCGGTTCGGATCTCATTCTGCTGCGCAGCTTCATCGTAGCTGGAAACGGCGGTATCTTCGAGCTTGTTCAGCCGTTCCATGATCATTTCCACCGAGCGTTTATATTCGGATTGTATTTCATCCTGTCCCAGTGAATAGTTCATCCAGCGTTTCTGGTCTTCGGACTTGAAGTTTGCCCACTCCTGATGGAACTTTTCTTCCGTCAGACGCTGCATTTCCGTCAGCTCGTTGGTACGGCGGTCAAAGCGTGCAGAGGCTTCATCAAGAATGTCCTGTGACCGTTTGATGGACCGTTTTGTGGCATCCAGTGTCTGGACCTGCCCTTCCAGCGAAGAGGCACGCTCCACGACTTCCGCAAAGGATTCCTTCCACTCAGCCCATTCCTTTTCCCGGTTGACGTCCGCAACGTTGATTTTTTCCTGAAAAGCCAGCCACTGCTGTTTCCGCTCGTTTTCTCCGCTGAGAACATCATTGATGCGGCCTTCCATGCGTTTGATGGAGTCGGATGAAATATCGACTTTGGTGCGCATTTCCTCATTGCGTTTCCTGTAGGCGTTCAATTCCGTCTGCATATCTCCGAGACGCTTGATGTCCTGTTTGCGGCTTTCTTCGTTGGTCTTCTGGATACGCAGGAAATCATCCCGTTCCAGTGCTACTTTTTCGATGCGGTGGGACAGCTCTTCCACATTCCGGTTGACGGTGAAGATATCATCCATGCGGGCCTGGACAGCCTTTTTGATGTCGCCGATCGGTTCGATCTGTTTGCGGATCTCGAGGATCGCCCGGCTCAAGGATTCCTGCACGGTCTGGCGGTTGGCATCTAACTCTGCTTCCTTGAGCGTATGGGCTTTGTTGTTTTCTTCGATCTGGATCTGAAGTTCTCCGCGGTTCTGGGCTATCTGACCATCCAGATGATCCAGCCGGGGAAATACGCTGGGATAAACGCTGATTTCTTTCTGCAATTCCTTGATGTCGTTCTTCAGCGCATAATTTTCGGTCTTCAGCTGTGTAATCTGTTCCTGCAGAAGATAAATCGCGTCTTTGTCCTTACGGCGTTCGGCGTCCAGCCAATCCAGCCGTTTGAGGATCTGCGGAATATCATAATAATCATCGCCTGCGTTAGGCTGCCAGGTTTGTGCCATAATAACTCTCTCCCTGCTGTTATTATATCAGGAAAGTTATTGATGATGATAAAGAGATTTTTGTCCGGTTCGGCTGTTTATTTTTTACGCAGTTTTGCCAGGGCTTCATATTTCCCGATGATGACCAAAACGTCTCCGCTGCGGACCACATAATCCCCTCCCGGGGCAATGTTGATGTCCTGGCCGTTTTTGACAGCGATGATGTTGACACCGAGCCTGGCGCGGACACTGAGTTCTTTGATGCTTTTGTTGAACCAGGAAGCCGGCGCCTGTTCTTCAACCAGGCTGTATTCTTCCGATATCTCAATGGAATCCAGAATGTTTGGCTCGACCAGTTTGGCGGCCAGACGGTCTGCCATTTCCTGCTCCGGGATGACCACGGCATCTGCGCCGAGCTTTTCCAGAATGCGCTGGTGTTGGGGCCCTTTTGCTTTGGTCACGACATAAGGGACGTCCAGCTCTTTCAGGTTCATGGTGATCACGATGGAAGCGCTGAGGTTGCCGGCAGTGCAGACGATCGCGCAGTCACAGTTGCGGACACCAAGCGCACGCAGGATGTCTTTGTCCTCCGCATCACCGGAGACGGCTTGTGTTACGTTATCCGCGATCTGCTGGACTTTGTCGTTATCTTTGTCTACGACTAACACCTCACAGCCCATTGAATATAATTTTTGCGCGATCCGTGTTCCGAACCGTCCCAGTCCAATAACTACAAATGATTTCATCTTGTCCTATACTTTCTCTGAAGTGTATTTTGTTATTTTATTAACCTCATTCACAGTTCATTCTTTATGGCGCGGGATTCAGGAATACTTTTTCTCGGAGAATAACCTTCCCGCGCCATGATTTCCGGGGGCTATGCAGCCCCCATATCCCCGCTTATAAAAGGGGCCTGATCGGCTATTCTTATTTCTTATTTCTTATTTCTTATTTCTCTTTACCCGATGATCAGTTTGGTTTCTGCACGCTGAATGCGTTCTTCCGCGGGGTCAGCTATCATGAAACTCAAGCTGATGGACAAAACACCGACCCTTCCGAAAAACATGAAGAAAATCAGTAAAATTTTTGAAATCAGGCCTAAACCGGCAGTCTCCGCGATGGAAAGCCCGCAGGTGGCAATCGCGGAAATGCTGCTGAAAACAGCCGGTCCGATGGGAATGTGCGAATTAACGCTGATGACAACACCACCGAAAACCGCCAGACCGGCCATGAGTCCCGTGATGGTGACAGCGTCCAGCACCTGGTTGTTGGAAATGGAACGGTTGTAGATCGTGATGGTTCGTTTTCCGCGCAGCCTTGCCCAGGTGTAAAGCATCAGCACAGCCAGCGTGACGACCTTAATGCCGCCGGAGGTGGAGCTGGCTGCCCCGCCGATGAGCATCAAAACACAGGTCAGAGTCTTCCCGATCTCGTTCATATAGCTCTGATTGATTCCGGCAAATCCGGCGGTCCGGGTATTCACGGACTGAAACAGGGCGGCCATGATTTTCTGCGGGACGTTCAGCGGGCCCAGTGTGCCGGGATTGTTCCATTCGATAAACAGGTAGGCGAACGTACCGATAACGATCAGCAGCCCGGTGGTGATGAGCACGATTTTCGCATAAACGTTGATTTTCTGGAAGCTTTTCAGGCGGTAGATCTGCTCAAGAACAATAAAACCAAGACCTCCGTATACGATCAGGAAGATCAACGTCAGCATGATGAGCGGGTCCGTGATGTGATTGGTGAAGCCGATTCCCGGACCGCTGAAGCCCATAAAGTCAAGCCCGCAGTTGCAGAATGCGGAGATGGAGTGGCTGATGCCGAGAAACAGGGATCGTTTGAATCCATAATGCGGGAGGAACCCCAGCGTCAGCAGTACGGCGCCAATGCCCTGGATGATCAGACTGTTCAGAAGGACCCAGCGCTGGATCCTTACAACTCCGCCAACTTCAATGCCAAGTCCCTGTGCCATGGCCATACGCTGCTTCATACTGATGCGGCGGTTTGCCAGCAGGATGAAAAAAATCACGGTCGACATGAAGCCCAGCCCGCCGATCTCGATCATGATCAGGATCACGACATGACCGAACGAGCTCCACTGTGTCCATACATCACTCAGGGAAAATCCTGCGACACAGGTGGCGGAAGTTGCCGTAAACAGGGATTCGAAAAAACCGGCGGAGTGGTGGTCACGGGATGAGATGGGCAGGTTGAGCAGCATTGCACCGATCAGGATCACCATTATAAAGAACAGAACGATGATCTGGGTTGTTGTGAGTGAGCGCCATTTTTCTTGAATATATTCTCTGATCCGCATTATTTTCCTCAATATGGGAAAAATTATACCGCCGTTTTTACACCTGTTCGGCGGATTAGGAAGGTCGCCGTTGTGTCGATAAAATAAAATCTGTCGGAGTAATGGCTGTTGTTCCGCTCATGCAAAAATCCTTGACGTTCCGAGTAATGATATAATCCGAGTGCGTCCGTTTTGCGATGACGCTCTGCAATGCATCTTCATAATCATTCCATTGCAGCAATGCTGCTTTTTTCAAATCTTCTGCTGTAAGGTCGGCGAAACGAAAAATCAAGCTCAATTTTTTCAAAATATCTTCTATGATAGCCGGAGAAAGTTCTTTTCTCATGACATATACCAGATTGGCAAAGGTCAATGCCGAAACATAGCCTTCCATTTTTTCCGTTTCACATAATTTCCAAATCGTAGCCGAGTCAGAAACGTAAGGTTCCCGGTTTTGCAATACATCCAGCAGGATGTTTCCATCAATGAATAACCGCATATTTCTCAGCCAGTTCTTTCTCACGTTCTTCTGCCGGATCTGTCATATTTTTCAGAATGCCGGTAAGGGAATCTGTTATGCTGGAAACAACAGTTTCTCTTGGGATCATGCGGGCTACTTCTTTCCCGTTTTTTGTAAGGATGATTTGGTTTCCGTCAATGACAAAATTCAGGTATCTGCCAAAATTATTTTGTATTTCTGTTGCAGTAATGGTCGCTATTTCCATGGTTAAACTCCTTAAATTAGCTAATATAATTATAATGCAAATTAGCTAAGAAAGCTCTGATTAATGCCTTATAATAGAGGGTAAATTAAGATAGTGTAAGAATACGTCTTTTGAAGTTTGGTTTGCTTGAAAGGAATTGAATGAGCAGAGTAATAAATTCGGAAAGTGCGGGGAAGGATCGAACCCGTTTGACAAAAACTGTCGTGATCGCGATCCGGGAATTGCTGAGACAGAAGGAACCCGGTGATCTCTCCCGTGATTTGATTGCGTGTATATTGATGTCGCTTAACGGCATTTATGATACAGTTGATGCCTCTGTGGAGGCCTGGGAAAAGCGCGGGTACTGGCTGAAAGCGGACCGTTTCCGCATGGACTGGCAGTGGACAAAACTGCTGGCCGACCAGATGCGCCCCTTGGTTCTGGCTGAGAATTATGGTGAACTGATCCCGCTGATGGTTCAGGTGCTGCAGGCGCTGGACAACGTCAAGGTTTCAGATAATCATCGTCTCGGAACACCCTGGACTGGTGCGTGGCAGAAATTAATGAATAATGAATAGTGAATAATGCTTCGTGGGTGGTGGACAGCAGAAATGAAGAAGATGAAAAATAGATCCGCAGTTCAGGTGATAAGGAGATAAGAGTGGCGGTTCGATATCCGATCCCCGAAAAATTTACCGAAACAGAAATCGTTGTCGTAAATTCCCGTTTCATTGCTTCCGCGGCCCCCGTGTTTTCCAACGAAGAGGCGCGGAACTTCATCAATTCCATCAAGGCTAAATATCCGGATGCCACCCATCATGTGCCGGCCTATATCATCGGCTACGGCAACTCCGTCAGTGCCTATTGCACAGATGACGGAGAACCCTCCGGCAGTTCCGGCCGGCCAGTCCTGGCTGTGCTGCAGGGCAGCGGTCTGGGGGATGTCTGCGTGGTTGTGACCCGTTATTTCGGCGGGACAAAACTGGGGATCGGCGGACTGGTCCATGCCTATGGCGATGCGGCAAAGGCGGTGCTGGAGATCCTGCCCCGGGCGGAAAAGGTCCCGACTTATGTGGTGATGCTGGCCATCGAATACAGCTATTTTGAGCGCGTTCGTTTGCTGCTGCAGAAGTATAAGGCACTGACGATGGACGAAGACTTCGGTGCGGACGTGACTATTACCGCCCGCTTCGTTGAAGAGGGCTTGGCTCCGTTTCAGACAGAACTTTCAGAGTTGACGCGTGGGCAGGTCCAGGCGGAAGTGATTGAATACGAACCGGAAACGATCATGCCGCTTGGTTCCTTATGTTAGTTCACAAAGTAAATAGCTAATCTTTCAAAAGAAACATTTTTAGAATGAATTCAGCCGCGATGTCAGAACCGTTGATGGGCTGCGGGGCGGTTTTTCCGAGCGCCAGCAGTTTCCCGATCTCTTCCTCCAACGTGAACGCCTCAAAATGACTCTGCGCGATTTCCAGTGTGTTGGGACGCTTCCGCAAAAAGTCCGCGGTCACATCAGATTCCCTGAAGTTTTCCCTTGAGATAAATCCATAGGCTGCTCCTGCGGCACAGACCTCGGCAATAGTGGAATAACCGGCTTTGCCGATGATGAAATCTGCCGCATGGACCATGTCCGGGTGATAATAACCGGAATGATGGGGCAGCAGGATCTTGTTTCCGTACCTTTCGGTTTTCTCAAAGGTCCCAGGAAGAAGCAGGGTGACATTGTCCGGGATGCTGCTTTCCACGGCGAAATCGAGATTTTCCGGTATGCCGCCCATGGAAATCAGCCCTATGCGGTGGTCATCCGGGATGGAGAGCGATTCCCGGAATTCTGAGGCGATATGATGCGGTCTGCGGCTGGCGGGCGGGATCAGGATGTCTGCTTCCGGTACCGGGTCACAGAGCGGTTCTGACTGCATTCGGAAATCGGCCTGCACGAAAATCCCCCGCAGACGGTCGTTGAGGTCCTGAAACTCCGGGCATTGCGGGACATAAAGCTCATAAAGCCAGTCCCAGGTGAAATTTTCAAACAGGAATGTCGGCAGCACTGCCTTTTTCCCGGTGATGATCCCGAGTGGGGAGATATCACAAATCACTGCGTCTGTCTTCAGATCTCGCAGTTCAGCTGCAAGCGTCTCTGAACGTTCCGGAATGCTGTCCAGGTAATTCCGGATGTTGATGACACTTTGAGGCAGGTCATGGTCCATGGGGTTCAGCTGGACCAATCCCACGTCTACAGCGCCGGGATGATAGGTGAAGTTTTTGAGTCCGGCATCCCGGAACAGCCATTCCGGTGTGCCGGTGTATATGTCAAAATGGATCTGCGGATCACACGCAGCCAGCGCTTCCATGATGGCGGAAGCACGGCTGGCATGTCCGAAACCGTGTGATGAGATAAAATAGGCGATGTTCATGAGCTTTTAGATATCAATATCTTCAATGACATTTTTCAGCAGGAGCCGGGTCAGCTTCCGGGGTGAGGGCGGTGTCTTGCTGGCTCGGATGATGCGGTCGACCGTTGCTTTGCTGATGCAGGTGTTGGGTCTGACGCAAACAGGCGCGATTTTTTCCTTCAAAATCTGTGCCTCCGGGCTTTCGTCTTTGAACAGTGGATGCCAGTCAGGCAGTGCGATCCTTTCAAACAAGCAGCGGTAGGCACAGCTTTTCGGCAGCCAGCGTGCCATTTTCGGCAGGCTTTCCGGTGAAATTTTCATGCAGCTCGGCATCTTATCAAAGCGCTGTGCATAAGCCGAACAACGAGAGGTCTCTTTGTTCAACAACGGACACATAATGGAAGTGTAAAAGACCTCGTCCGTATCCTCGTCCTGCAATTTGAACAGACAGCACAGGGCACAGCAGTCACAGAGCAGTTCCCATTCATCTTCCGTCAGTAAGTTTATAATATCTGTCAAAGAGTTCCTCCTGACAGTAAAATGTTGAAATATCTCCGGAAAGTTTCAGGATCGTCCGTGGTCATCAGCCGCTGCATATCTTCTTTGCTCACCTCCATTCGGGAGAGGTAGCGTTTGGCGAATTTGCGGAAGGTCACGCAGCCCCACTGTTCACCGTAATATTCGATGTTATATTGCAGATGTTTCCGGCAGATGTCCTGAAAGAGATCCTGCGGAACCTCATCAAAGTCATATCCGGCAAAAATCCACGGGTTCCGCAGCATGGCCCGTCCGACCATCACGGCGTCACAGCCGGTCTCGCGAAGCATACGTTCGGCATCGGCAATCGTTTCCACATCACCGTTGCCGACCACCGGGATCGACAGAGCTGCTTTGAGTTCCCTGATCGCGGACCAATCCGCCTGCCCGCTGTATTCCTGTTTCCGGGTTCGGGCATGGAGCGTGATCAGGGCGGCACCGCAGTCTTCGACGATTTTCCCTACTTCAAGATAGTTGATGGAATCGCTGTCCCAGCCCAGACGGATCTTTGCGGTGACCGGTGTTGAAAGTCTCTCCGTCATTCCGCTGATGATTTTGTTGATTTTCTCCGGAAAGCGCAGCAGACCGGCTCCCGCGCCCCGGTTGGCGACCTGACGGGCGGAGCAGCCCATGTTCACATCAAAGATGTCCGGATGGCAGCGATCCTCCAGAATACAGGCTGATTCGATCAGCCGCTCCGGGTCGTCATCAAAAAGCTGGAAGACGATAGGCCTTTCTTCTTTACGGAACGCGATGCGCTGGGGCAGGTTTGGCGTTTTGTGGACTATATCCAGGCCGTTGATAAACTCGGTGATGCTGACGGGCGAGCCAAGCTCCCGCGTGATGCGGCGAAAGGGCTCATTCGTCCAGCCGTCCAGCGGCGCCTGAATCAACGGGCGATCGATACAGACCTTCCCGATCGAAAACGGCCGGAACAGGGAGTTCTCACCGTTCAGGAAATGCAGACAAGCCATAAACCGTAGGCGTCGATATATCTTCCGTCTTTGGAATAGCTGTCCCCCGCAGCCAGGTCCTGCAGCGGCAGAATGTAGGAACGGTCATGATAAGTGATCTCAGCCAAAATCCCGAGATTCCGGTCTACACTGTTAAGACCGGTCAGCAAAACGCGGACGCCTTCCTGGACCGGGCCGTCATCGGCTTCATAAGGGAAACATACTTTGCACTTAACGGGGAATTTCAGTGACTTATCGAGATATTCTTTCCAGCAGTCCATCGGCGTGACCTTTGTCGGGTCCACTGCCTTTTCAAAGGCTTTGACGATCAGTTTCCCTTCCCTGCCCAGACCGTCCAGATAGAGGCGTGTGAAGATCTCCTGTTTTTTCCAGGCCAGTTCATTTTCATCCATCGTCTCATCTGTCTGTTCCAGGACTCTGGCCGGCAGGATATAGCTGGTCCAGCTGATCTCTTCATCAAAAGCGTCGTAGAAATAATCATCATCAAAGCCGACCAGCGTCTCAGGAGTCCATTCCACCTGCACTTCATCAATGGTCTGTTCATCAGTGGGATCCGCGTCATATAACAGCCGGACAATGCCTTTTTTCCCCTTAAGATCCATTTCCTTTTCCGTCAGGAAGGAATCCCTGACAATGACAACTTTTCCGATTTGTATGTTTTCCATAAACACCGTCTTTCATGGTTTACCGGGATCTTTCCCCGTGACCCGGACTTATTTTTCCAATAATTCTTATTATATTTCCCTTTGAATTATATCTGATTTCGCTCTTTTCGGATTCGTACTTAGGATTATAATTATCAACAAGCTGATGAAGTGTTGTCAGCGCTGAGGAATTACAGGCGGTTGACTGACCGCATAAAAACAGGAGGATGAAAAAGTGGATATCAAGCGCGTATTTTTGATCATTTTGGACAGCGTCGGGATGGGCACGGCTCCGGATGCGGCTGATTTCGGAGATATCAACCCAAACACGCTGGGGCACATCGCTGCTTCGATCCCGGGTTTCAAACTGCCGAATATGCAATATATCGGGTTGGGAAACATTGATGGGATGGAAGGTTATGAAGCCGCAAAACTTCCGTTAGGTGCTTTTGGCAGACTTCGAGAGCTTTCTGCCGGGAAAGATACGACCATCGGACATTGGGAAATCGCCGGGATCATCAGCCCGAATCGTCTGCCGACGTATCCAAACGGATTTCCTGAAGAAATTCTGAAGCCCTTCCGTGAACAGACCGGACGGGGAGTTCTCGGCAACTGTGTCGCGTCCGGTACCACGATCCTGGATCAACTGGGTGAAGAGCATATGCGGACCGGTGACCTGATCGTTTATACCTCCGCGGATTCTGTGTTCCAGATTGCAGCTCATGAAGAAGTGGTGCCGATCCAGCAGCTGTATGAATATTGCCGGATCGCCCGCAAGATCCTGACCGGTGAACATGGTGTTGCGCGTGTGATTGCGCGGCCTTTTGTCGGTACTGGTTCCGGTAAGTTCAAGCGTACCGCCAACCGCCGTGATTTTTCTCTGAAACCACCGGAAGAAACCATCATGACCCGTCTGAAGGAACAGGGTAAGACGGTTGCCTGCGTCGGGAAGATCGAGGACATATTTGATGGTGAGGGCGTGACCTTCGCGGTCCATAATCAGAGCAATGCTGACGGCATGCATCACACGGAAGAATGCATGGAAAAATTCCCGGAAGGGCTGATTTTTGTCAACCTGGTGGATTTTGACACGCTGTGGGGGCATCGCCGCGATGTAAAGGGGTATGCCAATGGACTGATCGAGTTTGACAAATGGCTGGGAAACTTCGCGACGAAGCTTGAATGGGGAGATGTGCTGATGATCTCTGCGGATCACGGCAATGACCCAACCCATCCGGGTACCGATCATACCCGTGAATATGTTCCGCTGCTCATGTATGGTCCGCAGATCCCTGCCGGAAAGAATTTCGGCACTGTTGACGGCTTCTGCTGCATTGGTCAGACGATCGCCTCCATGCTGCATGCCGGTCCGATGAAGAATGGTATTGACTTGTTCGCATAGCTAAGATGTCGGTCACTCCTGATAATTCGCAGTCACGAATTTTCACAAATTCCTTGCGGAAAATCGGGGGTGGTATTATACTATTGTTCGTTGTTCGGGGCGTGGCTCAGTCCGGATAGAGTGCACGGTTCGGGTCCGTGAGGTCGGCGGTTCAAATCCGCCCGCCCCGACAGAAAAGCCGTTTTCAAAACGGTTTTTTGTTTTAAACCTGAAAAATAATATTAAATTATAAATTTCTGTTCTCATTTTTTAAAAATGTCATATAATAGTAAATGAGAAGATAAAACCAAAGTTTATTGGAGGAAAAAATGGCTTATTCTATCGATAAAGATACTTGTATTGCGTGCGGCGCTTGTGTTGGTGAATGTCCGGTTGAGGCTATCTCCGAAGGCGATTACATGACCATTGATGCCGACAAATGCATTGACTGCGGTACCTGCGCGAGCGTTTGCCCGGTTGGCGCCCCTGCCGAAGCATAAGTTATATAAAGTTTGAAATCCTGACCTTCAGCCTTTCAACCGCTGAAGGTCTTTTTAATTGTATAATTACTTTCATGGATCTATTCACCTATAACGAACAGCAAACTTTCGGAGAATCGCAGCCTTTGGCTTCCCGCATGCGTCCGCAGACCCTTGATGAGCTGGTGGGGCAGGATCATATCATCGGCAAGGGCAGGCTGCTGCGCAGGGCAATTGAGGCGGACCGTCTTTTTTCCTCGATCCTGTTGTTCGGTCCTCCCGGAACAGGAAAGACCACCCTGGCACAGCTGATCGCGAAAGCTTCCTCTGCGGATTTTGTCACCATCTCAGCGGTGCTGGCCGGCGTGCAGGAACTGCGGGCTGTGGTGGCAGACGCAAAGGAGCGAAGGCGGCTTTATAACAAGCGGACGCTCCTTTTTGTCGATGAAGTTCACCGCTGGAACAAATCACAGCAGGATGCCCTGCTGCCCCATGTGGAAAACGGACTGCTGACGCTCATCGGGGCAACCACGGAAAATCCTTTCTTTGAGGTGAACAAAGCGCTGCTTTCCCGCTCACGGGTCTTTGAGATGCACCCGTTGGATCATGAATCACTTCGCACCATCATGACCCGGGCACTTACTGACAAAGAACGCGGCTACGGGAACCTTGATGTGGTCATTGATGATGATGCCCGGGATCTGCTGATCGAAAGGAGCAATTCCGACGCAAGGAACCTGCTGAATGCGGTGGAGCTTGCCGTTGAAAGTACCGCTCCCGATGAAAACGGGCAGATCCACATCACGCTTTCCGTGGCAGAAGATTCCATCCAGGAGCGGGCGCTGAATTACGACAAAAAAGGTGACTCCCATTATGATACCATCTCGGCCTTTATCAAATCCGTGCGCGGCAGTGACCCGGACGCGGCGCTTTATTGGGTGTCGAAGATGCTGCTTTCCGGCGAGGATCCTCATTTTATCCTGAGGCGGCTGGTCATCCTTGCCTGTGAAGATATCGGCATGGCTGATCCGCGGGCTTTGCAGATCGCCGTTGCGGCGGCGAATGCCTTTGACTATGTCGGGATGCCGGAGGGATACTATCCGATCGCGGAAGCGGTGCTTTATTGCGCCACGGCTCCCAAGTCCAATTCTTCCCTCGGCATTTTCACTGCAATGGACAAGATCAAAAAGGAAGGCGCTGGTCCGGTCCCGACCCATTTGATGGATGCCAACCGGGATGCCCAGGCGCTGGGACACGGGAAAGGGTATCTTTATCCGCATAATTTCCCGGAACACCATGTCAAACAGCAATACCTGCCGAAGAGCGTTGACGGGGGCTTTTATGTTCCCAGTGACCAGGGGTATGAGAAGATCATCCGGGAACGGATGGCGCGCTGGGGACACAATACAGAAAATAAGAAATAGTGACACATCTAAAAACTACCGGGCGGGGTATGGGGGCGGCAGAGAAAAATTGATGTTTTTCGAAGTTCTCATATATCTTCTGAAGTGTAAAAAAAATGAACGATAAATTGATTGAATGTGTGCCGAATTTTTCTGAGGGACGGGATCTGCACATCATTGAAGCGATCCGGGACTCGATCCTTGCCGGCGGGGACTGTGAAATATGGGACTACAGTGTGGATGCGGACCATAACCGTTCCGTGTTCACACTTGCCGCGTCCCCTGCAGCGATAGAGGCGGCTGTGCTTCGCTTCACAAAGACAGCCGCTGAACTGATCGATATGAGAAAACATACAGGCGTTCATCCCTGTATCGGGGCGGCGGATGTGATTCCGTTCATCCCGCTTCGGAACACATCCATGGAAGAATGCCTCGCACTGACCGAAAAAGTCGGAATGCGAATAGCGGATGAGCTGGGTTTGCCGGTCTATCTTTATGCCCGCTCGGCAAAAAGACCGGAGCACATGCGGCTTGCAGATATCCGCAGGGGCGGTTATGCAGCGCTGTTCCGGGAGATCAGTCAAATTCCGGAAAGGGCTCCGGACTGCGGGCCGCTCAGCCTTGGTCCGGCCGGCGGGGTATCCATCGGCGCCCGGGATTTTCTGATCGCGTTCAATGTTTATCTTGATACGGATAATGTTTCCATTGCGAAGCAAATTGCCCGAAAGATCCGTACCTCATCCGGTGGGCTGCCCTACCTCCAGGCGATCGGGCTGCCGGTGAACGGACGGGCACAGGTTTCTATGAACCTGCTGAATTTCCGGGTCACATCATTGAAAACCGTCTTTCAAACCATCGAACGGGAGGCTCAAAAGCTGGGTGTCAGGCCGGCAGCCTCAGAGCTGATCGGCATGCTGCCCCGTGCCGCGCTGGAGGGAACTTCACCGGAAGAATTGCTGCTGTATGATTTTGACGATTTGCGTATCCTTGAGACTCATATGGCTCAGTAAATGATTACAAAAACAGGCGCGGGACAAAAAATCAAAGTTCCGTGCCTGTTTTATTTCATCGACCTCGACCGGTCACCGGTCAGCGTGCGATGCCGTATTCTTCCGCAAGCTTCCGGAAAACGGGCAGGGCCCGTTCGATCACGTCCCGGCTGACACAGTAGGCAAGGCGGACGTACCCCGGTGTGCCGAAGCTGTCACCCGGAACGACCAGCAGGTTTTCTTTCATTGCCCGGCGGCAGAATGCCTCTGCATCCGGTTCAGGTGTTTTCATAAAGAGGTAAAAAGCCCCATCCGGGTAAACGCAGCTGTACCCCATTTCTGTCAGTGAGCCATACAAAAGATCCCGGTTTCCCTTGTAAACAGAGATATCGCTTGTCTCGCCGAGACACTCGACGGTGATACGCTGCCACATGTTTGAAACGCAGATGTAGCCGAAGGCCCGGATAGAGGCAATGGAAGCCGCGTAAACATTATCGTAGTCGTCAAGATCCGGCGGGAAGGCCATGAACCCGACACGTTCACCGGGCAGGGAGACGGATTTGCTGTAGGAGTAGCAATAGATGGTGTTTTTATAAATGGAAGGAAGGAATACCACTTCCTGTCCGTCATAAACCAGGTCACGATAGGGTTCGTCAGCGACGATATAGATCGGGTGACCATACTCTTTCTGTTTCCGTTCCAGCAGTTTCGCCAGCCCTTCCAGCCCTTCACGGCGCAGCACAACGCCGGAGGGGTTGTTGGGCGAATTCATGATGATCATCATGGTATCGGGAGTCAAAGCCTTTTCAGCAGCTTCCAGATCCAGCTGGAAGGTGTCCGGATCGGTCGGACATTCTGTCAGCCCTTTTCCATAGGCATCGGCGTAATATTTGTAATCCATGAAATAGGGCGTGAAAGTCATCGCACGGCCGCCGCAGGAGAGAAATACCTTCGTCAGGACCGCCAGACAGGTGGATGTTCCGCAAGTGATGAACACATCCTGTTTGCGGTAGGGTATGCCAAAGGTGTTTTTCAGATAGGCAGCCGTCTTCTCACGAACCTCAGGCAGACCGATGGCCGGTGCATAGGTATGGAGCTGCCAGGCGGGCATGGATGCCCTGAGCTTTTCCATTATCTCGAACACACAAGCCGGCGGATCAATGGATGGAGAACCGATGGTGAAATTATAAACATGGTCCTCTCCTACGATTTTTGCCTGCTCCGCGCCGTATTCGGCAATCTCACGGATGATGTTGCCGCTTTGTCCCCATTTGACTAATTGTTGATCGATCATAAAAATACCTCTATCTATAATTTTCATTATAAAAATTCTCTGCCGGAATTGAACAGATCACCGTTTCCCCAAATGATGTTCCCGATTTCCCGGTCCAATGCCTTGCGGAAAACAGCCCCGCGGGAATACTTCCTCACCCAGAGCGGGGACTCCTTTCCAAAGACCTTTGCGGTTTTTATGGATTCCCGCAATTCATCTGCCGTGTGAAAGTCCGGCAGTTCCAGCCCCATAGCGCCCAATTCAGGAATGCCGTGGGCGTCTGACCCCGCTGTTCCCTGCAGACCGTGATAGGCGGCGAATTTCATGGCCAGATGGTTCATCTCTTCCAGGCAGCGGGCATTGGCTATTTCGATAGCGTCCAGCCAGGGCAGAAATTCCTCCATCTCTGCTTCCGTCCAGTGAAAGCGCATCGGGGCATAGGGATGGGAAAGCGAGATAAAGGCACCCTGATCCCTGAGGCGTTTGAGCGCTTCCAGCGGTTCAATATCCTTTGGAATTTCTTCTTTGACAAAAAAAGCCAGGATTTCCGCCTTTGTGGTCAGGATCTCTTCCCCGACAATCACAAAATCCGGGTACTTTTTTTGCAGCCGGATCGCTTCGGCGATAGTGTTGTGATCCGTAAGGATCAGTTTCCCGAGTCCCAGCCTTTTGGCACGCCTGACAAGCGCTTCTCCCTTTGAGAGCGAATCCCAGGAAGCAACGCTGTGTACATGAAAATCAGCTTTGATCGTCTGGCTCATTTTTCCTTCCTTTTTGATTCAGTTCCTGTTGATTGGATAAGTAATGAAACTGTAAAGCATCAAGGAACCAATTATGAGAATCGGGATGATCAGCAGCAGGATCAGGAAGAGCGGTATGATCTGGCTCCTTTTGAGTTTGCCGGCTGCCATTGCTGAAGCGCTCAAAGCATTGATCTGCATCAGAATGACGAATGCTGCCCAGGCCAAAACCGCATGCCTTGTGAGTATAAATAACGAGAAAACACCCCAATAACTCGTAAAGAGAAATGCCTTGCCGAGTTTCCATGGTTCCTTTTTCCCGCGCAGTGCAACAACGGCCAAATAGCCTGCCAGGATCGCGATGCCATAGATCACTGCAAGAACTGAAAAATTCGCCAGCGGACTGTATTTCTCACCTAAATAGATGTTCATGGTGATCCAGGTGCACAGGAAAGAGATCAAGCCGATCAGGATGCTGGGACCGTTATAGGAAGGATCCCATGCGATGGTTTTGTATGCATCACTTGAAAAATACGTCGTGCGCACCAGGTTCGGTACCCAATTCTTTACATCTTTGATCTGCCGCCACAATGCACCCGGTGAAGTTGTGTCTTTCTGCTTATCGTCAGCGTTCTCAGTCCGAACGACCGGAGAATTCTTGATTGCCTTCAAAACGGAATAGACCTGATTGGCGTTGATGATCTCTTCTTTGACCGCAAATGCGGAGGGGAACATCAGGAAAGGATCTGTCTGCTGTCCGCCAAGTCCGCCATGAGACCCGATCAGTTCTTCATAAGCCGCGACTGTCCCGTCCTCATAAACGGGAGAAATAATCACCAGATCCCCGCCATTCGGGAAGTCCATCAAATAGCGAAGCTGTTTCGTGCGTTTTTCCGGGTCATTGTACATGACCAGCGGATCGTTCCCGGTCACTTCACCGGAATATAGGTTCTTTTGCCCATCTTTCCCGATCGCGACCGGTCCTTCCCCGGTGTGTACCATGATCAAACCGATACCGGGGTGCTGGATCATTTCGCTGATCATTCCCGGATAAACGGCTTCGATCTCGTCATAAGTCATCCGTTTGTCACTGACACCGAAATAAGTATTTACGAGGTTCCCGCTTGCCAGGACCAGAATATCGTTAGCCTCTTCTTCAGCGGCTTTCACTGCCTTTTCCACATCTTCATCACTGACAGCATTTTCGAGGGCTTCGGCTGCTTTTCTGGTGATCGTGCCGGGAGCTGAGCTGCTCAGTGACTTCAAAACCGCCATGACATTGGCATTGTTGTCTTCATCATCATCAAGACTGACCACCTTCAGGGCTTTTCCGTAAAGCGAATATTTGACGGACAGGGATTTGATGTAATCACCCAGCGTTGTTTCATAGCGTTGTTTGAAGGTTGCACCGAAGGTCTGCCCATGGTCGGAGAGGATCACGACTTCATAAGGACGGGCTTTGGAAAGTGCGGCAGCCTCGAAAACCTTTCTGATCGCCTTGTCTATGCCCGACAGGGAGCGATGAGCAGCGGCGCTGTCCGGCCCGGAATGATGAGCGATCTCATCATAACCGATAAAAGTGGTGTACATGGCTTCCCGACCGGATGAGATGGCATCTACGAGCATCGCGGTGGAAATATCGCGCAGCAAAACGTTTGTGGCGCCGCGGACAAAGGGGTAAAATTTATGCAGCCGGTTCAGTCTTGGCTCTTTCCCGCGGATGCAGTCCCAGCCATAACTGAGCACCTCGCTCCCCGCGTCCAAAACGGTCAGGATCAGCGCTTTTGTCAGCAGGTAAGGACGGATGGAGAGTTGGTAAAGGTCATGCTCCCGTTTCTTTTGTTCCTCTTTACTTTTCGGAATCAATTGCGAGATCGTTAAAATGTTCTCTTCGGCATTCCCGGAAATGATGTTGTTCACGCTCAGACCGTTGTCCAGGATCCCGGTCGGTTTTCCATCCGGGAAAAGCATTTTTTCTATATCAGTGGCATTCCCGGGGTTACTGGAACTGTAGACCTTGTGATTTTCCTTGTCATACCAGCGGAAGGCACAAATGTTTTCATTCCGTCCATACATGATCCCTGCCTGACAGGAGGATGTCTGTGAAGGAACGCCGCAGTCATAGCCGCGTACGGTGTATTGCCCGGAATCCAGCAGCTCTTTCAAAAACGGCATGTATCCTTTTTCGATGACTTCAAGCAGCCTGGGGTAGGACAGACCGTCGATTTCCAACATGACGATCCCTTTTTTATCGCTGATGTTGGCATTCTTTGTCCTGTTCCGCTGCGAAATGACGCTGTAAAACATTACGTCGTCATCGATTGGGATCAGTATCTGAAGAATGATGTTCAAAATGGCAAACACAAAGGTTGCCAGAATTCCGACCCAAAGGTTTGAAACCGAAAAAAATGGTGAAAACCGGCTCAGTGCAAAGATGAAGAAACCGTTGATGACCAGAGAAAAGAACCCGATCGTCAAGCCGTTCAGCGGAAGCAGCAGGTGCAGCAGGATCGGACGGATCAAAGCGTTCAGCAGCGTCAGGATCAGCCCCAGTTCCATCACAAGAATATAAATGGGGACACCATCGGCAGGCGTCAGCGTCACGCCGTTGATCCACCTGCTGCAGGCATAAAGAGCGATGGAATTGAAAGCCCAATTCCCGATAAAATGAAGTAAATCTTGTATAATTGCGCTCATTTCGTATTTTTTCCTTTGAATTCAAGACAAAGCATCGTCAGATCGTCAAATTGTTTTGCACCGGCCACGAAAGCATCGACATCTGTCTGGATGAAGCGAAGGATCTCCTCAGGACTTCCGGAAGCGGTTTTGTTCAGTGCGGCCTCCATCCGGTTTGTGCCATAGCGTTCCCCTTCGGCATTGCTGGCATCGGGCACGCCGTCAGTATAAACAAAAATCTTACTGCCCGGCTCCATGTACAGGTCGTAATCGCGGTATTTTGCCATCGGCATGGTGCCGAGCATCATCCCGTGTTTATCCCGGAACAGCCTGAACACACCGTCCGGGCCGCAGACGACAGGATATTCATGACCGGCATTCGTACAGGTCAGAACGCCGCTCTTCAGGTCAAGGATCCCCATCCAGACCGTTACAAACATTTTGGACTTGTTGTTCCGGGCTACGTGTGCGTTGACCTCTGTCAGAATCTCCGCGGGCGTGCCGCCCTCATGCGTCCGGTAATTGATCAGGTTTTTTGTGGACATCATGAACAAAGCAGCGGGGGCCCCTTTGTCGGAGACATCGGCGATCAGAACAGCCAGGTGCTCATCGTCGATCATCATGAAGTCATAATAGTCACCGCCAACTTCTCTGGCGGGTTTCATGCTGGCAAACAGGTTAAATTCTGTCCGTTCGGGAAACGGAGGAAATTCACGCGGCAGCACCGATTCCTGTATTTGTGCCGCCATCTCCAGCTCGGTTTGTGTAACGGCCATTTTTTTTGCCCGTTCGGCGATCAGCAGATGATAAATGATCATGATCGAAAAACACATTGCCGGTTCCAGGAAGGATGTGTCGAATTTGAGCAGGCTCACGATCAGGATGATGAGCGGAAAAATGACAAATGAACTGATAGCTAATTTATCACGTTTTGATGCTTTTGACCTGAAAATTCCTGCGGTAATGCCCGCGTGGACCGGCAGGGAGAAGAGGATGCAGAGGGGGTAAAGCATTTCCCTGCGGTAATAACCCTGTGCGTCGACACTGAAAAAGATCGGCAGAAAGAGATTGATGAAAAAACAGATCAGTATCGGAAGGAAGAAAATTTGAATATACCTGTTGACAGGCCGGGTTATCGTCTCATCAACATTGAGTACGATGCATTCAAATTGCCAGAATAGTATCACGAGAATAAAATTATCGCTGAAAAGCAGCACGTTGAAGAGCCTGTTCAGAAAGATGAGAGAGGACACTCCATTGATGACCCAGGCGCTTCCTGCCAGGAAGACGCTGATCCCGCTGATGAGGATCAGGCTCAGAAACAATTTGTTATGTTTTCCGATGCCGGCTGTATCCCGCATGCAGCCGCTGTAAAACACAGTACAGACTACGCTGGTCATCAGGTTCACACCGACGTTGAATGCCCAGTGCGGGTTTATCCCCCTGAAATCACGCAGAAGGACAAAGAATATGTAAATAAACGGAAGAAAAGTGATTAATACAAGGCCGTTTTTTACAGCCTTTTCATTGGAAGATGTAAAATATTTTTCTAATTTTTCTATCATAGCTAATCAGGGTTCAGGTGTCAGGTATCAGATATCTGGTATCTGGTATCTGGTATCTGGTATCTGGTGTGATGGTTACTGGGTTTTGTTTACCGAATACGATCTGCTGGCACCCGACACCTGGCACCCGACACCTGAACCCTATTCCCTCAAAACAACAGTGTATCGGTCTTCGGCAAAAGGTCGGTGAGGACGGACCGACTGTAGTCGATCAATGCACGTCCATCTTCCGTATTCAATCCATTGCGGCGAATGGTCCGGCGCATGATGCGGGTGTAACCGATGATTTTAGCCTTGTTTTCGACGTCATTCAGGACGGCTTCATCGTCTGTCCCGAGATAGAGTTCGAGGCTCTTGCGCCAGAAAGCAGAGGCTGTTTCATGGTTGATGCCGAGAAAATCCATCACAATGTCATGGTTCAGCACGGAATACCCTTCATAAGCGTTGTACATGCTAGCCAGTTCAAAAATCGGATGACCGTGACAAAGTGTATCCATATCGATCAGGAGGCTTTCCCCGTTCTGCAGCATGACGTTTTTAAGGTGATAGTCACCGTGCATCATGTGCATGTCTGTCGGGACCGCATCGATCAGGGAGTGAAGCTTTGTGTAAAGATCTTCAGACAGGTAATCTTTGAGGAAATCTGCCCAATCCAGCGCGATTCCTTTCATGTCTGGCATGGAGCCGGGTTTGACCTCTTTGGAATGGATCAGCTTGAGCATTTTGACGCTCATTTCTGCCACTTCATCCAGAGTCTTTTCTCCTCTAATCAAAAGTTTCGCGTAGCTGGTGGCATTAAGCAGCTCAAAAACAGAACCCAGACCGCCGCTTTCAATACGGACCACATCAAATGGGATCGCAGTGGGAACGCCCAGCACAAAGGCGGTCCTCGCCAGTTCGCGCTGCCTGTTGATCTCTTCCAAAGCGTCATCGTTCAGGAACACTTTGACGATCGTGTCCCGGTCAATGCGATAGATCTTCCCATTGGCGCCCTGTCCAATGACTTCGCAGCCTTCTACGGAAATCACGCGGTATGCCTTTTCGACGGTCATCATTTCGGTAAACCCGGTCATGTCAAAGATGTCATAAATCTCTGTGTGGACATTGATGAGGCGGGTGTCGTCCACTTCCTGTTTGAGACGCAGGATCACGCGCAGTCCCGCGCTGGTGGTATATTCCAGCTTATCACAATCCAGGATGATCGTTTCTGCGGGGTAATCCCGGCGAACCTGGTTGATTTCTTCCTCCAGAACAGGTGCGGAGAGTGAATCGATCTTTCCTTCCAGAAAAATCGTCAGTGTATTGTTTTCGAATTGTGTTTTGAGCATAACAGATCCTTTCAGAACAGGAAGCAGGCTAATAAAGGTTACCTCTAAAAACTGCCGGGTGAGGTATAGGACAGCAGGTTATAGCCTGCCCCGAGAGGTATGGACTTCGTCCGGTTTGAATGCGGAGCAAGGGCTCCGCTCCTCGGGACAGAGAAAAATTGATGTCTTTAGAATTCCTTTTTAGTATATTATATTTCATTCGCTTATTTGTGTCAAAGATTACAGTTTTGCTGACTAAAATATTGATTATTTATTATAATAAATCAAGTGAAACAAACTATCTTTGACTGCGCAGTCGGACCGGGGAGAAGTCAATTATGAAGATAAAACAATTCAATGACCCAAAATATAACAAAATCGCGTTGTATGTGATCATCAGCGCCGTGATCATTTTCGTATTATGCGCTATTCTTTCGCTTTCCGGGGGATTTTTCCGGAAACTCTTTAATGTCATCGGGCTGGTGCTGAATCCGATTATCACCGGTGGGATCATCGCCTATCTTTTTGAGCCGGTGATCCAAAAGCTTGAAAAACTGTTCAAGGGCAAAGCTGCCCGTCCGATCGCTGTTGTCTTCACCGGTGTGGTGATTTTGGCTGTTATTATCGGAGGTCTTGTCCTGATAGGCACTACCATCCGCAGGCAGTCAAGCACGATCAAGATCGACACGAGCAATTTCGGCGCGTTGGTGGGATCTTTGGGTTTGCAAATCAGTGAGGTCAACGCAAAGGTTCAGGCATGGCTTACAGAAAACAGCGGCATTGTCGGGAGAATCTTCAATGTAATCGCTGGCTTTTTCGGCAATCTTTCCGATTCCGTTTCCAATCTTTTCTTTGCCGTGATCTTTGGAATTTATTTCCTGCTGGACTCTGATAATATCGGCAGATACTGGTCACACGTTCTGAATGTGTTTGTCAAACCGGAATCCCGCGGCAAAGCGCGTGAGATCATCAGCGATTTGGACCGTTGTTTTTCCGGTTATATCCGTGGAAAACTGGCGGATGCGGCGCTTGTGTTCGTGATGGTGAGCGTTGCCATGCTGATCTGCCGGATCCCTTACGCTTTTGTGATCGGGCTCATGACGGCTCTCGGAAACCTGATTCCCTTCGTTGGCCCTATCGGCGGAATTATTGCACTGCTCGTTATCTGTCTGAGTGAAGGGTTGATGAGTAAATTCGTCGTTGCTGCTGCGGTGCTGATCGTGCTGATGCAGATCGATGCCAATGTATTCAACCCCAGGCTCATGAGCCGGAGCATTTCCATCCATCCGCTGCTGGTTTTCAGCGCCATGATCGCGGGCGGGGCTATCGGTGGTGTGACCGGGATGCTGGTCTCCGCACCGATCGCGGCTTTTCTGAAGATCCGATTCGATAAATATATGGCTCGGAAGGAAGCGCTAAGCACCAGCCACTAAAAACTAACCACTGAAAGGAATTTTTTATGTTTTATTATTTGATGACGCCTATCCTCAGTTACAATTACATTCTGATCGCGGCAGCGGTGATCCCGGCGATTTTTCTGATGTACCGGGTTTATAAGTCCGATCACCTTGACAGGGAAAGCCCCCAGTTGCTTTACAAACTGGTGCGGGCGGGAATTTTATCTTCCCTGCTGGCGTTGGTTGAGGAGCGGATATTCTGCAATATTCTGAACCAATATGTAGAACCGAACACGGTAAAATACAACATCATTCTGTATTTCTGCATTGTTGCTGTAGCGGAAGAGAGCTCAAAATATATCTTCCTGCGCCGCAACAGCTGGAACGACCCGGAGTTCAACTGTCAGTATGACGGTGTGGTTTATGCGGTTTTCGTTTCCCTGGGATTCGCGCTGTGGGAAAACATCAGCTATGTCATGCATTACGGCTTTACCACCGCACTTGCCCGTGCCGTGACCGCCATCCCCGGACATGCCTGCTTCGGCGTTTTCATGGGAGCGTTTTATGGGCTCGCGAAAAAATATGATTACGCGGGTGAAAAGGGAAAAACGACGTTGTTCACCATTCTTTCACTGGTTGTCCCCATGCTGATCCATGGCGCATATGACTATATTGCTACCCTCGAACAGCAGGATGGCGGCTGGTACTTCCTCGCGTTCATCTTCGTCCTGTTTGTCGTTTCCTACATCCTTGTCGGGCAGGCTTCAAAAGAAGATAAGGTGATTAATTAGGTTTCAGGTATCAGGTGTCAGGTATCAGGTAATAGTTTTTGAAAGTTAGGTTTCATGGTCTGAAGGTTGAGACAGAATCTGACAATTGAAAAGTGGTAACTGAAACCTGACACCTGACACCTATCAACAGAAGAAAGTGAATTGAAATGAAGAAAATTTGTATTCTCTTACTTGTTATCGCTTGTGCTCTTTCCGTCAATTTTGCGTTTGCTCAGGATGTCAGTACTGAACCGGTCAGCCGGATCGGCATCATTTCCGCCATGGATACGGAAATCGATCTGCTGCTGCTCAATGCCGATATCGACCATGAGGATCAGGTCGGCGGTATTGTCTTTCATGTCGGTACACTCTGTGGGAAGGATGTGGTGATCGTGAAGGCCGGGATCGGCAAGGTTCTTTCAGCCGCGGGAACGGCCGCGTTGTTCAACCGCTATGACATCAGTTCGCTGATCTTCACCGGTGTGGCAGGCGGAGTCGGTGACGCGACAAAGGTGCTGGACATGGTTATCGCGACCGATCTCGTCCAGCATGACTTCGGCAGAATTACAGACGAGGGCTTTGTTTGGTCAGCTCCGTATGATGCAGAGAGTGGGTTTTACACCTGTGATGAAACGCTCGTTGACCTGGCCTATAATGCGGCAGTAGATACGCTTGGTGCGGAAAAAGTGCACAAGGGAACCATTGCCACCGGTGACCAATTTGTGGCATCCGCCTCTTATGTGAAGGAGCTGCAGGACAAATTTGACGCGATCGCCTGTGAGATGGAAGGGGCTTCCGTTGCCTCCGTTTGCTCGATATACAATGTTCCGTTCGTGGTTCTGCGTGCTATGTCCGACAAGGCTGACGGTGTGGCACACGAGACATACGAAGATTTTGTCGATACCGCCGCCGACCACTCCTGCACCATCGTGATGAAGATGCTCGAGGCGATGAAGTAGCAACTCTAAAAAATACCGGTTACAGCTGGTAGCCGTTCTTTATGAAAGCGTCATAGATCTGGTCATTCAGGTATGATTTGAGGCTCGCAACATTTTTCTGGTGGCATGCTGTTCCGATGCTGATCTTGACCCAGTGATAGCCGATCTCATAGATACCAAAATAAAAGGGTCCGCTGAGGATCTTCGGGTTTTGTTCTCCGATCTTCGGCAGTTCCCGTTCCAGCATTTCCTTGATCTCATCCAGCGGCTGGAAAGTTGAAATTGTCAGATTGGTGAAGATCCAGGATGTTTCCTTGGACATGTTCAGAACATTCTTCACGCTCTGATTGTCGATGATCTTGATGTTGTTGTTTGAGTCCTTCAGCTTTGTGGAGTGGACCCCGATGTCGATCACCTTCCCCTTAAACCCGTTGACTTCGATGATATCGCCGATATGGAAATCTCCCTCAAAGATGATAAAGATCCCGGAGAGGATGTCTGCGACAAGGTCCTTGGAACCAAGCGAAATTGCCAGCGTCAGGATCGATGCGGAGGTTATCAGGACACTGGTATCGAAGCCAAGGTAGGACAAGGAGAAAAAGAGTGCGGTAATGATCGCGATATATTGGATCAGGCTTGAGATCAGCCCAACGATCGTCCTTCCCTTTGCATTGAGCATCGTACTCAGGATGCGTACCAAAAGATCCTTGATCAAAATCAGTGATAAAAGAGATGCCAGGCTTATAATGATGGCGCAGATCGCCAGTTCGTTCACACCGCGCTTCCAGCTGCCATGCAATATAAAGTTGATCACTGAGCGTCCGCTGAGTTCATTTTTGTTGACCAGAATAACAAACAGCAGGACCAAAAGCAGGGTGACTGTCAGTTTCAGCAGCTGACCGACCTTCTTCTCCGGGGTCATGTCATGCCACCATTCTTTTAATGACCTGTCTCCGCGTTCATCTTCCCGGAAAAGTTCCAGCGTTTCCTGATCGACCGTAAAATTAGGTTTTCGCTTCAATTTTTCCTTTAGCTGTTCGGTATCCCTGGTGATCTCGCTGAGATCTTTTCGGGAGGTTCCAAGCAAAAAAAGGCTGATCAGCTGACAGGTAAGAATGAAGTAAAGGGCGGATAAGAGGGAGAATCTCAGTGTATCCCCCCAGACATTTCCCGTGTCCGTCATGAAAAAGTAATGGTAGTGCTCATCCGTGTTATAAGCGCCGTATTTTTTCTCTCCGGCGATCTCATAGGTATCCATGGAAACCGGCTGCATTTCTTCAGTGTTCAATCCAAGGTCAGCGGGCTCTTGATCAAGCAGGTCAGGATCACTGGCATAAACGATTTTTCCGCTCTCCCGGCTGATAATGAAACACAGGTTTTCCTGATGTGTCAGCATCCGGACATAATTCGCGATTTCCTGTTTTTCCGTGGATTCCCAGGTGATTTCCGGGTCAATGGTGAGGATCACGGCGCCATAGGAATTCGGGTCGCCCAGATTCATACGGACGCCGATGGTTTGCTGCATTTTGCCTGTGAATTTGTCTTTCTTCGGCTCAGTGATCACATGTTCAATGCCGTTCAGCAGGTAGGTGAAATCTTCTTCCGTGTTGACGCCATCTCCAAGCGTAAAACCGACGTAGCCGTTGGAACTCATAAGTTCTTTCCCGTCTGTGTCAAAGATCATGATGGATTCACTGCCGATCAGCTCATTAGCTTTTTTCAGAAATTCCGCCTGCTGCGTTTCCGGCACCTGACTGTAAAGGTCAGCGATTTTCCCGGCATAATAAATTCCCCAATCCTCCTCTTCGGCTTTCGCAGCAGCAACGCGTTTGCTGCTGTCACCAAGCCGTGCCATCAGGATATCAAGGCTTTCCTGATTGGAGCGTGAGATCCGGGAGAGGTTTCCCAGCAGCTGATAGCCGAGCAGCAGGAAAAAGAGCAGCAGCGCTCCGTTCAGCCCGATCGCTATTGCCTTTTTCCGCAGCTGATAGGGCCGCCAGGCGTTTTCCTGGGCTTCTGTCAGCTCATGATCGGCGATATATTGTCTGATCCAATGCAGCCAGAGGATCACTATGGTGATGGAGACCAAAATGAACCCGGCAGCGATGATGATGCAGTTCAGCACATAGGTGTTGTTGCTGACCGGGTTCAGCAGGACGACTGCTTTGGCAGGACGGTCAAAAATCAGCAGTTCTTCGTATGTTGCTGTGTATAAGTTTTTGCCGATCGTCAGGCTGGCAGTTTCTGATGTCAGATCTTCTCTTGTGATGCCGATATCTTCAAACGATTCGGGTGTACCGAGCGCCTCGGATACATATAGCAGCTGGATTTCATCATTCGATGTATCTTCATTCGGCTTCCACAGGAGCACAAGCTTTGCGTCATACAGTTTTTCAAGAGCGGCGATGGCTTCACCGATGGTTTTTTCGTAATTGATGGTAGCCTGGTAATCATTCATCTCCCACCAGTCGATGTAATAGTAGTTTCCATCGATCTGTTCGGAGGAAAGGAGAATCGGGCGGGTGTTATCGGGCTCGTCAATAAGGGTGGCAGGGGCCATGACAGGCAGATGCTCAAGATCATACCCTTCTTCCTGCAGCTCAAAGGAGCCGGGGAAATCTTTCGGATAGGTCACCTTTCCATCTTCAATTCGGATCACGACCCCGTCAAAGTTCCGGTTTTGCGCTTCATCCGCGAACACTTCAGGACCGTCGTAAGAGTCACCGTTCACATGCGGACGCAGCGCGGTGCACATCAGCTCCATGGTTTTTTCCGTTCTGGTACGGAATTCCGTTTCCAAAGCGTTGATGTGATCCTGCGTACGTTTGAGCGTGTCGACCATCCCTCTCACCTTCAAGTCGGCCTGTGGGGAGACCTCCATGTAGGAGAGGATGTTGGTATAAAAAGTTACACCCAAAAATACCGCAAGCAGCAGGGCAAGGATGATGAAGGCGATGATGGTTTTGTTGTCTTTCATAATATACCAGGTTTTAGGTATTAGGTATTAGGTATCAGCTGTCAGTTGTCAAGTATCAGATATCATATGTCAGGTATCAATTGTCAGGTTTCTGGTTTCAGGTCTCTGGTTTCAGAAGTTAAATCTATTTCCTTCATATCCTATATCCTATCCCCTATTTCCTATATCCTATCCCCTAATTCCTTTTTTTCCTTTTCTTTCCTGTCGAGGAATTTGTCAAACTCGATCTTTATCAGCGCAGCCAGCGGGACGGCGATCAGCATACCGACCAGACCGCCCACAGCAGAACCGGCAATCATTGCGGCAAAGACCAACAGCGGATGAACCTCAACGCTGGAGCTGAGCAGCTTCGGATTGATGATGTTGCCGTCAATGAAGAGAAGCACAGCGAGCACGATGCCGCCGATCAGCAGTTTGTTCCAGGCGCTTTCGATAAGACAGACGACAAAAAGCGAGACAAAACCGACGACCGGAC
The DNA here is from genome assembly GCA_964459115.1 of uncultured Leptolinea sp. Taxonomy (GTDB): domain Bacteria; phylum Chloroflexota; class Anaerolineae; order Anaerolineales; family Anaerolineaceae; genus Flexilinea. The sequence continues at coordinate 55,625 of CAYWKZ010000003.1, forward strand.
CGACATAGGGGATCAGGTTGCCGACTCCGGTGAGTAAACCAATGACAAACGGATAAGGTACCTGACAGATCAGCATTGCGATTGTGGTTACGATACCGACAAAGATTGCGTCAAGGAATTGGCCTCGGATATATCCGGAAAAACATTTGTCGGCATCCATCAGAATTTCGTGCACCTTCGCCTGTGTCTCAGGTTTTATAAAGATTTTTATGACCCGATCCCAGTATTTGGTAATCCCATCAGAATCCAGGAGAAAATAGACCGCGAAGATCAAAGCGAAGAAAATGTCGGAAGCAGTGCCGGTTATGCCGGAAACAAAGTTGCCAACACCGCCGGTGATCGCTTTGATATCAATGCTGTGGTTTTCAAACCATTGCTGGACCCTCGTTCCGATCTCATTAAACTGGTCTGAGAATGAGGCGATAAGGCTGCCGATATTCTCAAAATTGATGCTGCTGATCTGCTGCCCCAGGAATAAAACTGTAATGAGCACCACACCGAGAACCAGCAGAACGACAAGCAGGATCGTCGTGATGACGGAGACAGAACGGGACCATTTGAGTTTTTTCTGGATCCACTGAACCACCGGCTCAACCAGATAAGCGATCACACCTCCGATAATGATCGGTTTCAAAACCAGCCCGATGACATTGAACACTTTTTGAAAAAAAACACCGGACATGGATAATAAAATACACAAAAAGAAGGAGATCAGAACTGTTATGACCACGTAAACCGCAATCTTTGTGTATTTTTTGTCTTCATATTGCTTGAGGTTGAACATAGGCTTTCCTTTCCGGATAAACTGCTTTCAAATCATGAGATTATTATAATTCCAAACTTAAACTTGACACTTACAAAACCGACTGTATAGTCGAAAAAAATGTGAACCT
>CAYWKZ010000004.1:0-51688 GCA_964459115.1 uncultured Leptolinea sp.
TTTATTTTTCCTGATTATATCAGAATTTTTAAGATTTCGCAAACGAGGCTCCGATTTTTCTTTAAACTGCCGGAGAAACTGCTGCAGCTCACAGAGCTGCCAAATTCAAGCCGGACAAGAAAAGTCAAAAATCAACATCTTTCGCCCTTCCCCGTTTTCCGTTTCTCCCATATACTATTTATCACAAGGATGTTGAAAACACCTGTGTCCGCGGGAACGCGCCCAAAGACACATACCGAAGAACACAGTGACGGGGGAAACATGCGATACGGATATTTTGACCATAATAATCGTGAATATGTCATTGAACGGGTGGATCTGCCCGTATCCTGGACCAACTATATCGGTATCGGCGACATGTACGGCGTGTTCAACCATACCGCAGGAGGATACCTGCTTTACAAAACGCCCGAATACCACCGCATCACCCGTTTCCGTCCGAATGCCGTTCCCATGGACATGCCGGGTCATTATGTTTATATCCGTGATGACTCAGACGGTGATTACTGGAGCGTCTCCTGGCAGCCGGTAGGGAAAAACAAGTCCAAATACAGCTGCCGGCATGGACTGAGCTATTCGAAATACCTATGTGATTACAGCAGCATCCACGCCGAACAGACGCTGTTCACCGCCATGGACGACCCGGTGGAGATATGGGACGTGCATCTCCGCAACGACAGCGGGAGAGAACGGAATCTTTCGGTCTTTTCCTACTGCGAATTCAGCTTCCATCACATCGACATGGACAACCGCAACTTCCAAATGAGCCTTTATGCCGCCGGGTCCCGTTATGAAGACGGGGTCATCGAGCATGACCTTTATTACGAAGAAGACGGATACCAGTTCTTCACTTCAAGCTTTGAACCGAATAGCTTCGACTGCCTGCGGGATGCCTTCATCGGTTCATACCGCACGGAAAGGAACCCGGAAACGGTCGAAACGGGCAGCTGCAAAGGCAGTTTCCAAAAAGGCGGGGACCACTGCGGATGCCTGATGAAACGCCTGACCCTCCGGCCCGGGGAGGAAACCCGTCTGATCTTCCTGTTGGGAGAGGGTGGCCTCAGCGCCGGGAAGGCTGCAAAGCAAAAATACACGGCCGCGAAAGTCGATGAAGATTTTTCCCGCCTTGCCAAATTCTGGGATGAAAAACTCTCCTGTCTGCAGGTGCAGACCCCAAATGAAGGGATGAACACCGAGCTCAACACCTGGAATCTTTACCAAAGCGAGATCAACGTGCTGTTTTCCCGCTTCACCTCGTTTATCGAAGTGGGCGGACGAACCGGTCTCGGCTTCCGCGATACCGCGCAGGACACCATGACCATCCCGCACGCGGAACCGGTGAAATGCCGCTCGCGGCTCATCGAACTGCTGAGGGCGGTAACCTCACAAGGCTATGGCCTGCACCTGTTTGAACCCCGCTGGTTTGAACCGGAGGAAGAATTCAAACCTTTCAAATCCCCGACCGTCATCCCGACCCCAAGCCGGACCGAAATCGTTCATGGCATCAACGATGCCTGCGCGGATGACGCGCTCTGGCTGGTCTCGGCTGTTGTGCAGTACATCCGGGAAACCGGTGAGGTCGGGCTTGCTTTCGAGACAATCACCTATGCCGACGGCGGGCAGGACAACGTGTATGAACACCTGAAGCGCATCCTTGATTTCACCGCCCGGGAAAGGGGCCGGAACGGCATCTGCAAGGGTCTGCGGGCGGACTGGAATGACTGCCTGAACCTTGGCGGAGGGGAAAGCACCATGGTCAGTTTCCTGCACATTTGGGCTATGAAACAATTTGCCGCGCTTGCCCGTTTTCTGGAAAGACATGACGATGCCCGGCACTATGAGGCGCTTGTCGAGGAAGAAACAAAAACCTGTGAAGAAGTCCTGTGGGACGGGAAATGGTACATCCGTGGCATCACGGCAGACAACCGGAAGATCGGTACGCGCTCAGACAGCGAAGGACGGGTCCACATGGAGTCTAACACCTGGGCAGTCCTTTCCGGTGCAGCCTCACCCGAGCGCGGCAGATCAGCCATGGACAGCGTGGATGAATATTTATATACACCATACGGACTGATGCTGAACGCTCCAAGCTACACGAAACCAGATGAAGGGATCGGCTTCGTGACCCGGGTCTACCCGGGGCTGAAGGAAAACGGTTCCGTGTTCAGCCATCCCAACCCCTGGGCCTGGTGCGCGGAAGCGCTTCTCGGTCGGGGAACAAGAGCGATGAAGTTTTACAACGCGCTTTGTCCCGCCCTGCAGAACGATCTGATCGAAGTGCGGCAGGCGGAGCCTTATACCTACTGCCAGTTCATTTCCGGGAAAGACCACACGACCTACGGACAGGCACATCATCCGTTCATGACCGGTTCCTCCGGATGGGCCTACTATGCCGCCACGCAGTACATTTTAGGCATCCGGCCCGATTTTGACCAGCTCATCATCGATCCCTGTATTCCTTCCGACTGGAAAGCGTTTTCCGCTGTACGCAAATGGCGCGGAGGGATTTATAATATACATGTAAGCAACCCGAACGGAGTGGAAAAGGGCGTTCGTTCAATATCGATGGACGGGAAACCCGTGGATATACTGCCGGTGATTCCAGCCGGATCGGAATGTAAAGTCGAAGTTATAATGGGGAATTAGGTATCAGGTGTCAGGGCACAGGATTCGGAAGTCGAGTGCTGATTATTGGTTTTGAATCAGGTTTTAGGATTGACAGAAAGAGGAATAATCATGATTAAATTCGGTACAGGTGGATGGCGGGCGATCATTGCCGATGATTTTACGAAAACCAACCTGCGGATGCTGACCGCAGGGCTGTGCAAACTGATGCTGGCGCAGGGTCTTGCCGGTACGGAGATCTGTATGGGCTATGACCGGCGTTTTCTTTCCAAGGAATCCGCCCACTGGGCTGCCGAAGTCCTGGCAGGCTACGGTTTCCATACCTATATGGTCAATCGCTCCTCACCGACGCCGCTGATCATGTACGTGATTCGGGAACGGCAGGTGCAGTACGGCATGGCCATCACCGCCTCCCATAACCCCGCGATCTACAACGGCGTGAAAGTGTTCACCTACGGCGGGCGGGATGCCGCTCCGGAAGTCACCGAAGAAGTGGAGAAATACGCGGCCGAAACCGATCCGTCAGAGATCCCTTCCGTGGACTACGATGAAGCCATTCAGCAGGGCCTGATCCTCGAAGAAAACCCCACCAACGGATATATTGACTATGTGCTGGATTCCGTGGATGTGAACACCATCAAAAAGGCCCAGCTGAAGATCGGCCTGGACCCGCTCTACGGAGTCAGCCAGTCCGTACTGCGAACCGTCCTGACCACCTGCCGCTGCGACCTGGAAGTGATCCATGACATGCACGACACCTTGTTCGGCGGCAAGCTGCCCACCCCGACCGCAGAAACACTGATCCCGCTGGAGCAGCTGGTCGTCGACCGTCACTGCGACTTCGGTGTTGCCACGGATGGCGACGCGGACCGCATCGGCATCATCGACGACAAAGGCAATTTTGTCCACCCCAACCAGCTGCTGGTGCTGCTTTATTACTATCTGGTCAAATTCCGCGGCTGGCGGGGAGACTGCGTCCGCAATAACTCCACCACCCACATGCTGGATAAAGTCGCGGAAAGCTTCGGGCAGAAATGTCACGAGGTCCCGGTCGGCTTCAAATATGTCTCTGCCAAAATGGCTGAAACCGGCGCCATCATCGGCGGGGAATCCTCCGGCGGTCTGACGGTCAAAGGTCACATCGCCGGGAAAGACGGCATCTATGCCGCGGCGCTGGTCACAGAAATGACCGCTGTCACCGGGAAAAAGCTATCCGCCCTGTATGACGAGATCTGCGGACAGTTCGGCAACTGGATCTATGCTGACGGCGATATCCGTGTCACCCCCGCCCGCAAGGAAGAGCTGCGCGCGATGATCTATGAGCAGGGTGTCACACCGGAATTCAGCAAAGCGATCGCCCGCATCGACCGCAGTGATGGCTGCAAGGTCCACTTTGATGACGGCAGCTGGGTGATCTGCCGCTTCTCCGGCACCGAACCGCTGCTGCGTTTTGCCGCGGAAGCTCTCGACCGTCAGGAAGCAGAAGCATATATTGGGGCGTGGAAGGGGTTAGTAAATAGGGAGTAATGAAAGAGTCACATCCCATCTCCCTCAGCACTGTGATGATCTTCCTGGTCATCATCTGCTGGCTCATCCCCATTGCCGCGGTCTCGGTCATTTTCGGGACCCTGTTGAGCCATAACTATGCGAAGTCCCAGCAGGCAGCCATTGAGACAACGGTGCAGAACGCGCTGCGGGAGCTTGAGATCCGCATGAACGATGCCGTTGAGGATTCCAAGGATGTATCCTACGACGGCATTGTCCGCAGTTCCTACCGCACTTACCAGCTCGACGAAGACGCGGCAGCCTTGTACAGCCGCGTCAATGAATACCTCGGGCAGCGATTTTCCCGCGATGAAAAATACAAGGGCGTGTTTATCAGCTTCCGGAACGGCATTGAGATCAGCTCTCATGTCATTTCTCCGGGCTTTCCCGAATACGCGACTGTGCGGGACTATCGGCAGAATGCCGAACCGCTGATCATGGCGGCAATGGCAGCCGAAGACACCGCGATCCGCTTTTTCGCCCTGGACAATGAACTTTACATGGCGAGGAACCTGCTGGACGGGAAGTTCATCCCCTATGCCACGGTAGTGATGCAGGGAAATGAAAACGTGCTTTTCAGCTCTTTTGACGATCTTCCTCAGGGCGTGATCCTCGAGATCGATATCGACGGAGAAAAACTGACCCGGGGTGACAAACCGGAGCCCGCTTCGGATTACAACTTTCAGCAATTTAACGGCAGCTTTTCCGGGCACACGGTGATGGTCACTTCCGCCTTCGGAAAATTCCATGTCTGGCGGGACGTGCCCTCGCTGAAATACGGGATCGCGGGAGCAATCGCGCTGGGAATTCCCATGATCCTTATTGCTGTCCTGTTCTTTGTCCGGCAGATCCAAAAGCCTACGAAAGCCCTGCTGGACGCGACCGAGTACGTCATCGCCGGAGAACGGGGATACCGGATCACGCAAATTCCGGGCAATCTGGAATTTCAGCAGCTCACGGAACGCTTCAACAAAATGTCCGTGGAGATGAAAAATCAGTTTGAGCAGCTTTACCGGGAACAACAGGCGCTGCAGCAGGCGAAGATCAAAGCGCTGCAATCCCAAATCAACCCGCATTTCCTCAACAACACCCTGGAGGTGATCAACTGGGAAGCCCGCATGGCGGAAAATGAGAAAGTCAGCGCCATGATCGAAGCCCTCTCCACCATGCTGGACGGCCCGCTGGACCGGGATAACCGGGGCATGATCCCGCTTCGGCAGGAGCTGCAGTATGTCGATGCTTATCCTTACATCATCCGGGAACGGCTGGGAGAACGCTTCCATTCGGAAAGGGAGATCGAGCCAGGGATCGAGAATGTGATGGTTCCCCGCCTGATCCTGCAGCCGGTCGTCGAAAACGCCGTCGAGCACGACATCAACCCGCAGGGCGGCGGCTCACTTTTCGTGAAGGCTTACCGGAAAGGCCAAGCCATCGTGCTGGAGACAGTCCACACCGGCAAATTCACGGAAGAAGACAAAGCCAACATCGAACGCATCAGGGAAAACGCACTTTCCGGTGACGAGCCCAAGATCGGGCTGCAGAACGTGCTCCAGCGTCTGAACCTGATCTACGGAGCGGATGCACAATTTTCCTGCGCGGAATCCGAAAACATGATACGAATAAAAATCAGCTTTCCTGCAGCAGCGTGACGAAAAGGCAACGATATATGTTTATCATGCGCACTGATTTACTCTGATATGCGACTTAACAAGAATTGACAAAAAAAGGCAAGCCCTGCTCTTTCGGAAATTTCATGACTCCCATATAATCAAAGATAACAATTTGAAAGAAATGCCATCGTGGCATTCTGTAACAAAGGAGTAATATCATGAAAAAATCTTTAGTGTTGCTGGTGATCGTAATGGTTCTGGCTGCTGTCCTTTCCGCGGCGGCTGAAAACGTTACCCTGAATGTCGTTACCTCCTATGGCGGCGATGACGGAAACCGCGCCAATTTCGAAGCGGCTGTTGCTGAATACGAAGCGGCAACCGGGAACAAGGTCAACGACGGCTCCGCGACTTCCAACGAAGAATGGAAAGCCCGCGTCCTGACCGATTTCGAAACCGGCTCCGAACCGGACGTGCTGTTCTTCTTCACCAACGCCGATGCTGAACCCTTCGTTTCCGCCGGCAAGGTCGTCTCCATCGACGAGATCCGCGCTGAATACCCGGACTACGCCACCAACATGAAAGATTCCATGCTGGCCGTTGCTTCCGATGGGAAGAACTACGCCGTTCCTTCCTATGGCTACTGGGAAAACATGTTCGTCAACAAATCCGTCCTGGATGCCTGTGGCATTGAAGTCCCGGGTCCGGACTACACCTGGGATCAGTTCCTGGCTGACGGCCAGACCATCCTGGACAACGGTTATACCCCGATCGCCTGCTCCCTCGTGGAAGTACCTCACTACTGGTTTGAATTCGTTGTCATGAACAACGGCACCCTGGAAAACCATCTGGACGTCCCGGCTTCCATGGATGACGCCGCAGCTGCCAAGTGGGTCGCCGGTCTGAACGATCTCAAAGACCTCTATGAACGCGGATTCTTCCCGAAGAACACGCTGACCGCCACCGATGCCGAAACCGTCGCCATGTTCGGTGAAGGCGAAGCTGCCTTCCTCATCGACGGCTCCTGGAAAGTCGGTTACTTCACCGGCAATCACGAAGATACCCTCGAAGATTACGCCATCTCCTACGTCCCCGGCAAGGGTGACCGCTCCGCAAGCGAAGCCATCGGCGGCATTTCCATGGGCTACTTCATCACCCGCAAGGCCTGGGAAGATCCCGCCAAGCGTGAAGCCGCTGTCGAATTCGTCAGCTACCTGACCTCCGACGAAGTCCTGAGCAAATTCGTCACCACCGAAGTGACCGCCCTGGTCAACGGCGCCAAACCGGAAGGCCTGAACCTGCTCCAGCAGTCCGCCGCTGACGCCAACGCCGCCATCACCGGCATCGCCGGCGCCGTGCAGGACACCATCACTTCAGAAGCCAAGGGCGACCTGTTCGGCAACGTCCAGAACGTTGTCACCGGCAAGATGACCGCTGAAGAAGCCGTCGCCTCCGCCATCGCGCTGAACTGAGTTGAAAGAAAACGGGGCTGCTTTCAGCAGCCCCGTTTCATAGTCGCTGGTTGTTGGTTGTTGGTTGTTGGTTGCTGGTTATTGGTTACTGGTTACTGGTTGTTGGTTACTGGTTACTGGTTGCTGGTTTCTAGTACTGGTTGCTGGTTACTGGTTACTGGTTGATATCCGACATGAGACTTGAAACCTAAAACCTAAAACCTAACACCTGAAACCTAACACCTGAAACCTAACACCTGATACTTAAAACCTGACACCTGAAAACCGAAAGGACGGACAAAATGAAATCGATGATCTACAAGAAGAAAAGCCCCCTGTTTGTTTTTCTCCTGCCGGCGTTTTTGTTTATTATCGTCTTTCTCTATTACCCGTTCTTCCAGAACATCCTGAACACCTTCCTTTCCATCGGCGGGCTGGGGCGGGCTCCGGAAGGGATGAACACACCCTGGTATGAAAACTACGTTCGACTTTTCACGGACCCTTACATGAGGATCGCGATGAAGAATACGGCCATCCTGATCGTCTGCACAGTCGTCTTTCAGGTCGGGATCGCGCTGATCCTGGCACTGCTGGTGGATAACATCAAAGCCGGACAGCAGTTCTATCGCACCGTATACTTTTTCCCGATCGTTATTTCCGCGACCGCTTTGGGGCTGATGTTCAACCTGATCTTCCTTTACAAAGGCGGGATGATCAACCAGTTTCTGCTCAAGCTCGGCCTGCTTCACTCCGAAGTAAAATCCAACGGGAAGGTGATCGTCGACTGGCTGGACTGGAAGGATACGAAGCACTTCATGACGACCATGTTCATGCCGGTCATGTGGCAGTATGTCGGGTTTTACTTCGTGATCCTCATCACCGGTATCAACAACATCCCGACCGACCTCTATGAAGCAGCCTCTCTGGATGGGGCAGACGGCTGGCTGAAGGTGCGCTACATCACCCTGCCGCTGCTGCGCAATGTGCTGCGGACCTGCCTGGTGCTGGCGATCACCGGTGCGCTGAAGGTGTTTGACCTGCCCTGGGTGATGTTCGGGGCGGGAATGCCGGAAAACCAGGGCTGGCTGACCGGGACTTATATGTATGACCAGACCTTCAACCGCATGAACGTGGACTACGGTTCGACCATCGCGGTCCTGATCGTGGTGCTGGGCATCATCCTTTCAAACGTGACCAATCGCGTCTTCAAACCCTCAGAAGATTTCTAAGCGAAGGAGCCGGAGATGAATAACACAAAACAAAAAACACCGTTTTCGACCATCCTGATCTATATCGTGCTCAGCCTCTGGGCGCTGACAACCATCTACCCCTTCATCTGGGTCATTCTAAACTCCTTCCGCAAAAAGGGGCTGATCCTGAGCGACTCCTTCTCCCTGCCGCTGGGCGATGCCTTCACCTTTGACAATTACATCCTGGCCTGGCAGCGCTCGGACTTCAAAAATGCCTACCTGAACAGCTTCATCATCTCCGGGACGGTGACCATCGTGGTTATCATCCTGGCGGGACTGGCTTCTTACGGTCTGGTTCGCTATTCCTTCCGGGGACGGGGACTGCTTTACAGCCTGATCATGGGAGGCATGATGTTCCCGGTTTTTGCCACCATCATCCCGGTCTTCCGCATGGAAGTGGTGATGGGCATCGCCGGACAGGGCAACCGCTGGCTCAGCATGTTGGCCGTGATTTTGCCCCAGATCGCGGGGAACCTCTGCTTTTCGATCATCATACTGATGGGGTTCATCCAGACTGTCCCGATCGAGTTGGAGGAGAGCGCCTACCTCGAAGGCTGCAACGTGTTCCAGATTTACTTCAACATCATCATCCCAGCGGCCAAGAGCTCCTTTGCCACGGTGGCGATCTTCACCTTCCTGTGGAGCTACAACGACCTGTTCACCCAATCCTTTTTCCTGCGCTACCCGAAGGAAAAGGCTATCACCGGGCTGCTGAACGAGATCAGCTCCCAGGCCGGTGTGAATTACGGGCTGATGGCTTCCTCCGTGGTCCTGGTCGTGATTCCCGTGCTGTTGGTATATATCCTGCTCCAGAAGCATATTATCAAAGGGTTGACAGCCGGGGCGATAAAAGGATAATGAAGAAATAAGAAATAAAAAATTAGAAAGCAGGGTGCAGATTACAGAAAAGCACACGGGGACAGATCTGATGATGTCGCGCAGCCGACACAGAAGGGCTGTACTCCGTGGTGCGTAATTCAACAGGGAAAAGGGATGGAAAAATATCGGGTTGCGATTATTGACGATGAGATGATCATCCGCGAGGGACTGCAGAAAGTCGTAAAATGGGCGGACTACAACTGTGAAGTAGCGGGGACAGCTGCCGACGCCCGCAGCGGGGCAGCCCTGATCCGTGAGACCCGTCCGGACATCCTGTTCACCGACATCTGCATGCCGGGCCAAAACGGCCTCGTGATGCTCGCCGGACTGCGTTCCGAGTTTCCCGACATGCAGGTGACGGTCCTGACCGGCTACCGCGAATTTTCCTACGCACAGGAGGCGATCCGCCTGGGCGTCACCCGTTTTCTTCTGAAGCCCTCAAAAATGACTGAGATCAATGAAGCCCTGACAGTGATGGTCGAAAAGCTCAAAGACAGAGAGCCTTCATCAACCGACCAGAACACCGGCAGCTTCATCGTCAACCAGGCCATTGCCCACATGGAAAAACATTTCGCGGAAAAACTGACCCTTCAGGATGTGGCTGAAGTCTGTTATGTTTCCCAGTGGCATCTTTCCAAGCTGCTCAACAAATACAGCGGACAGAGCTTCTATGACCTTCTGAACGGGATCCGCATCAACGCGGCGAAAGAACTGCTGCGAGACCCAAGCCTGCGTGTCGGTGATGTCGGTCTTCGAGTCGGTTATATGGACAGCGCCCATTTTGCCCGCATCTTCAAAAAGCTCACCGGCTGCAGCGCCAACGAATACCGCAATCACATGCAGTAACAAGGTACATCTGCTCTCACACCAGACGCACAACGGGGTGACCGCTCAAGATCTGCCGATTTACTGACATATCCGTCACGCTGATCGTCAGCATTTTGTTGGCATCGATTCCGAAGACTATTTCAAAGCGGGGAATCCCCTTTTGAGCAGGCTCTCTGCAGCTGAGAAACAAAGGATTGCGCTCGTTCATCCAGAAACGCTGCTCCGAACGGGCTTCCTCCTCCGTCAGCGGCAGCACATGCACCGCACCATCCTCATCGAAAAATATCTCATTCTTCTCAGCTTTTCCAGGCTGACTTTCCAACAGCTCATAAATCGCGATCCCAAATCGCTGCTGACCTTCAAAGGCTGCTTTCAGGCGAATGGGGGCAGTCACCTGACTGAGGGGATATTTCGTTCCTTTCGGCACGATCGTCCGAAAGGCATATTCACCCGTCCCCGGGTCAGTATAACGGATCGCGTAAGAATGCTGAATAAAATCATAGATGTGCATCCCGCCCGCGATCACTGCCGCACCGCGCGCGACCGTCCCCAGCGGTTCTCCCCAGGTCAGCACCTCGGGCGGAAAACGCTTCGCCAGCTGCTCACGGACAGCCGGTATCAAACAAGAGCCACCAACCGGCAGCACAGCTGTCAGCGAACCCCGCACCAGTCCGTGATCCTCCGCCGCCCGCAGCGCCTCTTCGAGCACGGAATCCAGCGAATCAAAAAGTCCTTTTTCCCGGAACAATTCGCTCAAATCGTCACGGGTCAGCAGGAAGGACCGTTCCGGGAAAAAATCAAACAGCACACTTTCCGCTTCGGTAAGCCTGAGCTTGATCGCCTCGCACCAGCGCAGCAGGGCAGCGGAATTCCGGTTCACTTGAGGATCAGCTTCGAACAAACCAAGCCGTTTCAGTGCATGTTCAAAGATCCAGCGGTCCAGCGTCATCCCGCCGAGACTGCAGCCGGCTTTTCCCAGCACCCGGCAGCATCGCCCTTTGTTTTCTCCATCCTCAGTCACGGAAACACAGACCGCCTGCAGGGTGCTCCCGCCAAAATCAAACACAAGCAGTGTATCTCCGGGATGAAGGTTCAGCCCGTAGCCGGCCGCAGCTGCGCTCGCCTCATCGATCAGACGCAGGTGAAGGCCTTCAAAGCGTTTCATACCGCTGAGAAGCCAGTCACTGTAATGTTCGAATGATTCCACCGGGACGCTGATGATCAGTTCATCCGGCCGCTCCCGCACTTCTGTGAAAAACGCAGCTGTCAGCGTATGGAGAAAATCCTCCGCGGCCTGTCTGGCATCAATGCGTCTTTCTCCTATACGCAAAGCATAAGGACTGCGGAGATTGATATAGCGCTTCATCCAACGGAATTCTTTCGCCTCAGCTGAGGCGGATGTCCCGATCTGTCCGCCGATAAAGAACCTGCCGTCAGGTTCGTAGGCGATTCGGGAAGGGATCAGGAAAGCCCCGGGAGCGCACAGCGCCGGTATAGGAAGGACCTCTGCACTGCCCGAACGCTCATCCCAAACCGCGATGACGGTGTTGGAATTCCCGAAATCAATTGCAGCTTTATTCGCCATAAAGGGGAAGATCGTTCAGCAAGCGCCAGACCCGGTCCAGCGCCTTAAGCGCGGACAGATTGCGAACCGTCCAGCCGAATTGTTCCAGGTCAGCGTTGGAGAAATTACACAGGTTGATGGTGTTTGCCGTGGGATGAACATCACCTTCCCGCAGTCCGTTATTTGGCAGGGCACTCATCGGTTTCCAGAGGTTCCAGAAGGGAACATGAAATTCGTTCGCGATCCGGGCCGCCGCAGCGTTGAAACTGCCATCGCCTTCCAGGTCGTCTACTTTGGAATAAAGGATCGGCACGATCTTCCGTGAAAGTGTCTTTTCCACCAGCGAACGCAGGTGTTCCTCATAACGCTCGATTTCATACAGAGCGTCGTTAGTACCGAAACCGATGAAGGCGATAGAAGGCGTGAAGAGCCGGTATTCACAGCTCAGGGCCGACTCATATGGCCAGCAGACGTCATCCTCGTACCAGTGATAAACATCCATGTCATAGGCGGTCGCGCCATTCTTAGCCGCCCGGGAATTCCGGGAAAAGGACCACTGGAACTGGTTGATCGCTTCCTGCAGCCAGACATAAGGACCGAGAACATAGCCGGTATCGGCGCCGGAGTCGAAACAGCCGAAGAAGGACGGCATCATCGTGTTGCTGTCACCGATCTTGCTGAAGCGGTCCGGATGGTTGCCCTCTTCGATCCCTTCAAAGTACAACGCTTTGATCTCAGGGAAAATGAACGCCGGCAGCTCCGGCCAGTTCTGCCAGTTCGCAGGGTCCAAAAGCGGCTGAGCAGTCGGTTCAGCTAAGATTTCCGGGCTCTCAACAGTTTCCACCTGTGGGACCGGCGTTTCCGTCGGGATCGGGGTTTCGGTCGGCAGTGGTGTTTCTGTCGGAATGGCAGCCAGTGTCTCCGCGCTGATCTCCGTCATCCGCGCATGCATTTCCTCACGGCTCTTTTGATTGGCAGAAAAGAGCATAAACCCACCAGCCACGATCACCACCGCTGCAATCACGATGAAAACTGTTTTTTTCATTTCTTATTTCTTATTTCTTATTTCTTATTTATTTCATCTCGTCATCCACACCGTCTCCACCAGCAGCCCAACGATCATGCCGTATATCGCGCCGGCATAGACCTGCCGGGGAGTGTGCCCGATCACCTCTTTGAGCGTCTCTTCGGAAATCGGCTGTCCGCGGAACAGCTCCCGCAGAATCTGGTTGATGCGCTGGGCGTGCAGTCCCGACTGCCAGCGGACATTCGCCGCATCATAAAGGACGATGATACTGAACACCGCCGCTACCGCAAAGATCTCACTGTCAAATCCCGACCGCATCCCGGTCACCAGCGCCAGGGAGCAAACGAAGGCAGAGTGGGAACTCGGCATACCGCCGGAGCCGAACATCTGCGCCGGATCCCACTCATGATACATCAGATAATGGAGGAAGGGTTTGAGCAGCTGTGCCGAGGCCATCGCGATCAGCGCAGCGACCAGTGCATGATTTTGGAAGATGGAGCCCATTATTGGTCCTGCTCCGTTTGACGCAGATCTTTCAGCTTCAGCTCCGCCTCATCCAGCATCTTCCGGCACTGTTCCACCGTCTTCTGTCCCTCTTCAAAGGCTTTCAGGGCCTCCTCCAGCGGCAGGCTCTCCTTCTCCATCTTCGTCACGATCTCATCCAGCCTCTTGTAAGCTGTCTCAAATGTTTCTTTCTTCTCGTTTTCTTCACTCATGGTCGTTTTTCCTTTGCATGTTCCTGATCTGCATCAAATAGTGATCATTTTAATTCTGTCTGACAGGTCACAAATATCGTATATTGATTGACCATATATACGCTGATAAAAGTATTATAGATCAACTAATCACTGAGATATTATAAATGGTAGCCGATCAGGAATACGATGTTGCACAGGTTTTTGATTATCTTCAGTGATAAAAACGAAGTTTCACATTCAAAGCTTTCGATAATATCCATCACCGAGGAACTCAATAAACCCTTTATCGCGCAGGAATTGAAGCTGTTGTCGGATTTTTGCAAGGATAGCATAGCAGATATCTTGTAATAAAATAAAAGCAGAGGATGGAGGAAACGATGTCAGCCGAACAGGATACAAAGGTTTTATCGGAACTGAATGCTGCACTGACGCTGGCACAAAACGCAGAAACGGGAATGCCGATATCATCCCGGGCCGGGAGAACCGGAACACTGTCGGAGCCGGCGAAACTGCCGAAAGAGCATCTTTCGGATTTTGACACCGACAGCATGACCTATCTGGATGTGTCCGCCGCAATTCTGGACCAGACCGAAAATCTCTTTCGCGTCACCGGCGAGTGCAATCGCTTTGCTCCCGAATACCTTTCTTATTGCAAAACGCTCATCACAGCTGTCAATCATCTCGGCAGCGCCTTCATGACCAAAACAGCGCTGCATTGTCGGAAATATTCAACGGAACAGATTGAAACACTTACCGTAGAACGGCTGAACCGGATGCTTTCCTTTAATTTCCGCAAATGCAATGCAGCATTGACCGAGCTCCAGCAAAACAAACATGAGTTTGACCTGAATTATTTCAACATGCTGCTGAATTTTGACTCAGCCATGCAGCGGCTGCGTGCCACACAGGAACGGGCCTATGACATGATTTTTGGCAAAATCTCTCCTGAAACAGAGCTTTCAGCGCTCTCTTTGGTTTGCGACCACCGCATTTCTTTCCCCGTCTGAAAAGCGTATGTTGATGCGGTCGCCGACAGCAAGATCGTTCGCCGACGTAACGATTTTTTCTCCGTGACGGACGAACGCATAGCCCCTCCGCATCACGTTTTCCGGGTTCAGCGCAAGCAAACGCTTTTCCAGCCCGGCCAGCACCTCCTTCCGAGACCCGAAATAATTCTTTTGCAGCTGGTCAAGCCGGGCAGAGATCTGCGCCAGCGCCCGTTTTTCATTCCGGATTTTCGCCTCCGGTGACTGGGCAGTCAGCCGCTTCTCCAACAGGTCCAGCGCCTGCCAGCGCTGGTTGAGCGCGGAATCCATCGTCCAATTCAGCCGCTGTTCCAGCTGCCGCAGCTCAGCGATCACATCCTCTCGGGAAGGCACAGCGGCCACCGCCGCCCCGGTCGGGGTCGGTGCGCGATGATCGGAAGCATAATCCACCAGCGTGAAATCCACCTCATGGCCGACCCCGGTGATGATCGGCACCGGCGATGCCGCCACCGTCCGCACCAGCGCCTCATCATTGAAGCACCACAGGTCCTCCGCTGAACCACCGCCCCGGGCCAGGATGATCACATCCGGTTTGAGCTTATAAAGCTTCAGCAGCGCGGAGATGATCTCCGGGGGCGCGCCATCCCCCTGAACAGAGGCCGGAGACAGCCAGATTTCAGTCAAAGGCCAGCGTCCGCGCAGCGTGTTCAGGATATCCTGCAGCGCCGCACCGGAAGGAGAGGTCACCACACCGATCGTTTGAGGAATACGGGGAAGCGGGCGTTTGGTTGCTTCATCAAACAACCCTTCGGCTGCGAGCTTCCTCCGCAGTTTTTCCAGCTCTTCATAAATGTTGCCCCTCCCTTTCGGGCGCACCGCATCGATCGTGAGCTGGTAATAACCGCCCCGTTCATAAACGCTGACATAGCCGTGAGCTTCAACCGCATTGCCCGTCGTCAGCAATCCTCTGATTTTCGCGCTCAGATTGCTTTTCCAGACCACTGCCCTGATCTCTGAATTATTGTCTTTGAGAGAAAGATAACAATGCCCTGATGTCGGGATTGAAACCTTCGAGACCTCTCCCGCGACCCAGCAGTCCTGCAATGGCGGCATGGCATGAATCACCCCGGCCACAAGCCGGTTGACATCACTGACGGTGAAGACCTTCTCTTCGTTTTCAAAAAAAGGCAGCTGTTCCATAACCATTCTGTATTACCGGAATGAATATACCTCTTCAGATTTCTGCGACGCAGCACAGAGTGCAATCCTGTTGTGCCGGCCTTTCGGCAGTACCGGATCTGTCCCGGTGTGCTCTACACTGACAGATATATTTCTTATTTCTTATTTTTATAATACGCCACCGCCAGCTCATCACAGCGGTTGTTGTAAGGGTTGTCCGCATGTCCCTTGACCCAGATCATTTCGACCTGATGGATCTGCAGCTGTGCATCCAGCTCTTTGAGCAGGTCAACATTTTTCGCCGGTTCGGACTTGTTCCGCATCCAGCCATTGCGTTTCCATTTCTGCAGCCAGCCCTGCTTCACCATGTTCACCACATACTGCGAATCGGAGTAAAGCTTCACCGTGCAGGGACGCTTCAGCGCTTTCAGCCCGACGATCACGGCCATCAGCTCCATCCGGTTATTCGTCGTGTTCGGCTCACCGCCCGAGAGCTCCTTTTCATACTTCCCGGACTGCAGGATCACCCCATACCCGCCCGGGCCGGGATTCCCGCTGCACGCTCCGTCTGTATATATCGTTACATCATTCATCGTTTTTCCAGGTCCTTCTTCCCGGTGTTAAGGTAGAATAAAGAAAAAACATATAAACCAATTCTATCATTTTTGATAGCAATGAAAGGGGAAAGGTGAAGGGAAATGAACGGCAGGAAAAGTCCTTCACCGGGAATCGGGATCCGGCAGGATCTGATTGTTATGAAAAACAAAGCTTATCAAATCATCGAAACAATTCTGCTGCTTTTCTGCTCCGTACAATGCGGAAGAGCGATTTATGACCGCTATGCGGAATTTCTGAGCAAGGGAAAGATCGTCCCCACCTTTCTGATCATCTGCGCGGTGCTGCTGTTCGGCACACTTTTCACACTGGTGCTGATCTGGAAAAATGAATGGCTCACACTGCCCGGAAAGCTGAAGAATCACGCGCCCATTCTCAGCCGCATTATCTCGGTATTCCTTTGCCTCTTTCCCGGCATTTTATACAATTTCATCCACTCCAGCGAACCCTGGCACGGGCTGTGGATCCGCATCTTCCTGTCCGGCTTTTTCATCATCCTGGCAGCCTGGTTCCGGGAACAGGAATCAGAGCTCCACTTCAGGTCCCTGCTGATCTGCGCTCTGGTTTTCTCCGCCGGTTTCGTGCTCCTCACCCAGTTTCACGATGTAACGAACTATCCCTTCTCCATCGGCTGGTCGGAAGGCAACCGCATGTGGGACTATTCCGTTCTCTTCGGAAAAGACCGCTATAACTATCCGCAGGATCAGACGATCCCGGCCTATATCGACATTGGGCGGCAGAGCCTGTGGGGACTGATTTACCTATTCCCGGGCACGAACATCGTCACAGCCCGCGTCTGGAACGACATTCTCTTCACCATCCCCTGCGCCCTGCTGGGCTTGGCGCTGCTCCGGAAACGATCGGACAGCCGCGGATTTCGCCTGCTTGCTTACAGCCTCTGGGCAATGCTTTTCCTGATGCAGGGGCCGATCTATACCCCGCTGACACTGGCAGCGATCCTGGTTGCTCTCGGCAGCCGGACACCGCTCGTCATCAACTGTCTCCTGACCGCCCTTGCCGGATTTTATGCCGTCATGTCCCGCTCCACCTGGATCGCGGCGCCCTCCGCCTATGCGGTCTTTCTCTCATTTCTGGACCAGAAAGCCATCAGCAATGAAGCGGAAAAGAAAGCCCGCTGGTGGAAGGCTATTGCACTCGGACTTTCCGGACTGGCCGGGGCGGCGATTTACATGAAACGGGAAACCTTTGCCCGGCTCCTTCACATCGGCATCGAAACCGGTGCCGTCCCGGAAAGCACCGCCGCTGCAGCTGCTACAGAGGCGATGGAAGCCGTCCCGCAAATCTTTACCCCCGCCTGGTTCCAATATTACCTCGGACGGCAGGCACTGCTCTTCGACCGGCTGTGGCCCAATGAGACCTATAAAACCGGGATCGTTTTAGGACTGGCGCTGGCAGTCCTCCCGCTCATCGTGCTGCTCATCCTCTGGACCCGGCAGCGCAGATGGAACCTGGATGGATGGCAGAAGCTGCTGTTGTTTGCCGGAAGCGCCATCTTCCTCTTTGCGGGGCTGATCTTTTCCGTGAAGATCGGCGGCGGCTCAAACCTGCACAACCTGGATATGTTCCTGATCCTGATGCTCATCATCAGTGCAATTGCGTGGAAAGCCGGGTTTGGTGAATGGCTGGCTGAAAAGATCCGACTTGACAGCTCCGTCTGTCTGATTATGCTGGCCGCCATACTCATCCCCTGCTGGGCAAACCTGAGCGCCGCTGTCCCGCGCATCTATCCGAAACCGGAAACCACGGAAGACGCGGTTGACAAGATCCGAACCGTGATCGATGAACATCCTGACGAAGAGATCCTGTTCATGGACCAGCGGCAGCTGCTCACCTTCGGGACTGTCCAAAAGATCCCGCTCATCGCCGATTACGAAAAGAAGTGGATGATGGATGAAGCCATGTCCAATGACGCGGCCTATTTTGAACCGTACATCCGGGACCTGAAAGCCCGGCGCTTTGCGGCCATCATCAGCGAACCGCTCCACATCAAGTTCCAGGGCAGCGGCGGTGACTTCAGCGAGGAAAATGACCTGTTTGTCACCTACGTTTCTCTCCCAACCTTATGTTACTATGAACCATACGAGACCTTCCCGGAACAGGGTGTGGAGATCCTCGTTCCACGGGAAATGGTTCTGGAGATGGAAGGGATCATTTGTCCCTGAACCATGGAAAAGTCACTATTGATTTAGCTGAGACTTAAGTGTAAAATAAGGTTAAGGAGCGACGATATAATGAAACGTAAATCATTCGATGAGTTAACTTTGATGGATGATTATATGTTTGCGCAGGTGATGCGAAACACAGATTTTCTAAAACCACTTTTGGAATGCATTCTCGGTTTTGAAATTGCTAAAATTCAATTCGTTGAACCACAGAAAAGCGAAAAAGAAGGATACGATTCAAAGGCTATACGTTTAGATTTATATGTGGAGGATATCAATCATAATATTTATAATGTTGAAGTGCAAACGACAAACAAGAAGAACCTGCCAAGGCGTATACGATATTATCAGTCAGTAATTGATATAAGCATATTGGCTCCCGGCGTAAATTATAATGAATTAAAAAATACATTTGTAATATTTATCTGCAATTACGATCCTTTTGAGCTTGGTCAATATATTTATACTTTTGAAAATAAATGTAAAGAAATTCCGGGTTTATCCCTTGGAGATGGTACATCAAAAATTATTGTTAATACGAATGGTAAAAATGGTGATGTAAGTCATGAGTTGTCTGAGATTCTCAAATATTTAAATGATGGAACAATTTCCGGAGATTATACGAAAAAGTTAGATGAAACAATTATAAACATCAAGGCAAATGAAGAAAGGAGAATTGAATATATGATTTGGTCTATCCATGAAAAAGAATTAATACAAGAAGCTACTGAAGAAGGGTTTGAGCAGGGAATGCAGCAGGGAATGCAGCAGGGAATACAGCAAGGAATGCAGCAGGGAATGAAAGACGGCATAGACCTTGGAGAAATGCGCATGCTTTTCAACCTGACCGAGAAAAAAATTATCACCATTGAACAAGCCGCCCAAGAGGCTGGTATGACGGTGGATGAATTCAACGAAAAGATGACAGTAAAGTTATAGTATAAGATTATTTGTATCGGGAATGGATTTAGCATGAAGATCGTCGTTTTATCGGGTGGAATTTCACCGGAGCGGGATGTCTCCCTGTCCTCCGGCTGTATGATCGCAAATGCATTGGCTGAAAAAGGCCATGAAGTCGTGATGGTCGATTCCTTCCTCGGGATCGAAAAACCGGCAGCAGGGCTCGACTCCCTGTTCAAAAAAATTCCCGAATATCAGCCGAAGACCCTTGGCGTACCCTCGGAGCCGCCGGATCTGAATAAAGTCCGTGCCGAACGAAAGCCTGACACCGGCTGCAATTTCGGAGAGAACGTGCTGGAGATCTGCCGGCTGGCAGATGTGGTCTTTATCGCCCTTCACGGTGAAGGCGGAGAAGACGGACAGGTTCAGGCCACCTTTGACCAGATGAACATCCGCTATACCGGTTCCGGCTTTTATGCCTGCGTCAAGGCGATGAACAAAGACGTCGCCAAACACCTGATGAAGGCTAACCGCATTCCGACCGCCCGCTGGGAGCATATGATCTACCCGGAAGACGTACATTGGGACCGCATCCAGTCTCTCGGTTACCCGCAGTTTGTCAAACCCACCTGCGGCGGATCGTCCATCGCCACCTTCAAATGTGACAGTGAAGAAGAGGTCCGGGCCGCACTGGAAGAAGCCTCAAAGACATCCGAAGACTTGATGAGTGAGGCTTATTTTGGCGGACGTGAATTTGATGTCGGCATTCTGGACGGCAAGGCGCTGGAGCCCATTGAGATCATCCCGGTTTCCGGCTGGTTCGATTACGAGAAGAAATATCAGCCCGGCCTGACCGATGAAGTCTGTCCGGCGGATATCCCGGCAGAGCATGCCGAAATTCTCAAAGACGCTGCACTGCGTATCCACAAATGCCTGGGACTGGGATTCTATTCCCGCATTGACTTCAAAATGGAGGCCGACGGTTCTTTCACCTGTCTGGAAGCCAATACCCTTCCCGGCATGACGCCCGGCAGCCTGTTTCCGAAGGAAGCACGCCAGGCAGGGATCGCTTATGCGGACCTCTGCGACATGATCGTCCGGGCGGCAATAGCGTAAAATGAACTGAGCACTCGGAGACAGGTCTGATGCTGCCGCGAAGCCGGCTCAACAGGATTGTGCTGCGATGTTTGACTCACTACAAGTACAAAAGGTAATAAAGCAGGAGTTATTTATGATCGATTTTGATAACCGCCCCTGGGGACGATGGGAAGAATATATTTTCGAGCCCACCTACCGCGTCAAGCGGATCTTCGTGTTTCCCGGCAAACGGCTGAGCCTTCAGCGGCACAAGCTGCGTGAAGAAGTCTGGGTGATCGTTGAGGGCAGCGGTCTCATGACGCTGGGCGACAAAACCTTCCCGGTGAAAAAGGGGGACGTGCTGAACATCCCGAAATATACCATTCACCGTATGGAAAACAACTCCGAAGACCAGCCGCTTGTCTTCATCGAGACCCAAATGGGTATCTGCCCGGAAGACGATATCGAACGGATCGAAGACGACTACGGCCGGGTGTAATAAAAAACAACGAATTTTCCCAAGCCCGGTTGACAAAAAGCGGGCTTTGTGGTTTGATAGTAACAACTGAATATTGCAATTAAAGGATAGAGGCTCGGTTGTCAAGAGTAACTCCGGTGAAAGGCATCGCAAAGCCGTTGCCGGTTGCGAAAGGGGCCGCCGACGAAGGGAGGAAGCAGCGAACCCTCCCTGGGCAAACGGATAAGATCCGTTTGACTGTCGCAGTTGCGGAGAGCTATGAATTAATTGTTGAGTTTTGCCTTATGGCTGAATTCAGACGATTTCCCGGCCGATGCAATTGTATCGGCCGGGTTCTTTAATCCCAAAAGTTGCAGTAGAAGTTCATTTCATTTACTGGAGTTTGACCAATGAAAACCACTTCTATTTTCCGCGGTGCAGCCACCGCCCTTGTCACCCCTCTCACCGCCTCCGGTGTGGACTATGAAGCCTTCGGACGGCTGATCGACTGGCAGATCGAAAGCGGTATCAATGCCCTTGTGATCGCCGGAACCACCGGCGAAGGTTCCACCCTTTCCGACGAAGAGCACCGCGAAGTGATGCGTTTTGCCGCGCAGCGCAGCGCGGGCAGAGTTCCCATGATCGCGGGGACCGGTTCCAATGACACCAATTACGCCATCAGCCTGTCGCAGGAAGCCTGCGAACTGGGCTATGATGCGCTGCTTTGTGTCACCCCTTACTACAACAAAGCCACCCAGCGCGGGCTGATCGAAATGTACACCGCCATCGCCAACGCGGTCGACAAACCGCTGATCCTTTACAACGTACCTTCCCGCACAGGCGTCAACATTGAACCGTCCACCTATGACGTGCTGGCGGACCACCCGAACATCACTGGCATCAAGGAAGCCAACGGCAACATCGCCAAGATCGTGGAAACCGCTGGAATCGTCAAGGGACGTCTGGATATCTGGTCCGGGAATGATGACCAGATCACCCCGATCCTTGCCATGGGCGGCGCGGGGGTGATCTCCGTCCTCTCCAACGTCATGCCGAGCCAAACCGTTGAGATCTGCACCCGCTTCTTCAACGGAGACATCGAAGGCAGTGCGGACCTGCAGTGCGAACTGATGCCGCTGGTCAAGGCACTCTTCTGCGAAGTCAACCCCATCCCGGTCAAAGCCGCTATGGCAGCCCTGGGATATTGTGAAAATTACGTTCGTCTGCCGCTGACAACCATGGAAAGCGCCCACGAACAGCAGTTATTGAACATTATGCGCGGTCATGGCCTGATCGCTTAGGAGTAAAGTCATGAAAATTCTTGTACACGGTGCCGGCGGGCATATGGGGCAGGTCGTCTGCCGGATGGCTGAAGAAGGAAAATACGGAGCCAGACTGATGGCTCAGGTCAGCCCGGAATTCAGCACCAGTCCCATCAACGATGTTTATTCAAACCTTGACGCATTCGAAGAAACGGTCGATGTAGTCGTGGACTTTTCAAACCCGAAATCCACCGAAGCGCTGCTGAATTACTGCATTGAAAAGAACTTCCCGGTCGTCATCGCCACCACCGGGCAGACGGAAGCGGATAAAAAGCTGATCAAAGAAGCTGCAGAGAAGATCCCGGTGTTCTTTTCCGCCAACATGTCCGTGGGTATCGCAGTCCTTTCCGAAATTGCCCGCAAAGTAGCGGCAGTCTTCCCGGATGCGGACATTGAAATTGTTGAAAAACATCACAACCGCAAGATGGACGTTCCCAGCGGCACGGCTTTGCTGCTGGCCAATTCCATTCACGAAGCCCGAACCGATGCGGAGTTCGTCATCGGCCGTCATGAAAACGGCCGGCGCCGCCATCAGGAAATCGGTATCCATTCCCTGCGTCTCGGCAATGAGGCCGGTACCCACGAGATCATCATCACCAACGGAAACGAGACGATCACGCTCAAACATGAAGCTGAAAACCGGGACCTCTTCGCGGAGGGTGCGCTGAAGGCAGCTGCTTTCCTGGTAGGGAAAGAACCGGGGCTTTATGATATGAAGGACCTGCTTAATTAGGTATCAGGTTTTAGGTGTCAGGTGGCAGGTATCAGGTGTCAGGTGGCAGTTTACTGGTTTTGAGACTAAACACCAGCCACTAACCACTAAAAAGGATATGCTTATGATGAACGCACAGGAAATTATCAACTACATCGGCAATGCTGAAAAGAAAACGCCGGTCAAGCTTTATGTCAAAGAATCCGCAGCGATCGACTGGGGGAACGCCAAAGTTTTCGGTGCCGGAGACAAGATCGTTTTCGGAGAATGGAAAGAACTGGAACCGATCCTGAAAGCAAACGAAGACAAGATCACCGATCTCGTTATCGAAAATGACCGCCGCAACAGCGCCATTCCCATGCTTGACCTCAAAGACATTCCCGCCCGCATTGAGCCCGGCGCCATCATCCGGGAACAGGTTGAGATCGGGCCGAATGCCGTCATCATGATGGGCGCCATTCTCAACATCGGCGCAGTCGTCGGTGAAGGTACCATGATCGACATGGGTGCGGTTCTCGGCGGACGGGCCACCGTCGGCAAACATTGCCATGTGGGAGCCGGTGCCGTTCTGGCCGGCGTCATTGAACCTGCTTCAGCCACCCCGGTCATCGTGGAAGACAACGTTTTGATCGGCGCCAATGCCGTGGTCATTGAAGGCGTCCATATCGGTGAAAACGCGGTCGTGGCTGCCGGCGCTGTCGTGATTGAAGACGTCCCTGCCAACATGGTCGTGGCAGGCTGTCCCGCCCGGGTGATCAAGGAAAAAGACGCGGGGACTTCGCAGAAGACTGCACTTGAATCCATGCTGCGGAAATTATAGCCAATGATGAATGAAGAAGTAAGAATGAAGAAGAAACTGCCATTTTCTTTTGAACAGATACAGGATTGGTGCAGCAAGTACCCAACGCCTTTTTATGTCTATGATGAATCGGGGATCCGTGAGACGGTCAGCGCTGTCAATGATGCCTTTGGCTGGAACTCCGGGTTCCGGGAATGTTTTGCGGTCAAAGCCACTCCGACGCCCGCCATCCTGCGCATCATGGAGGAGATGAACTGTGGCGCAGACTGCTCCTCCATCCCGGAGATCCTGCTGGCAAAGGGCAGCGGCATCAGCGGACAGCGCATCATGTTCACCTCCAATGAGACCTCAGCAGTCGAATATCGCACAGCAAAAGAAGCAGGCGCGATCATCAACCTGGATGACCTGACCCAGATCGAAAACCTGGAAAATGCCTGCGGGATTCCCGAGACGGTTTGCTGCCGTTACAACCCGGGGCAATTCAATTATGCCACCAACGCCATCATGGGTCATATGTACGACACCAAATTCGGCATGAAAAAGGATCAGCTCTTTCAGGCGCTCAAAACGCTGAAAGAAAAAGGAGCCGTACATCTCGGCATTCACGCCATGCTGACATCCTGCTCACTGGAACAGGAATATTATCCCGCGCTGGCACGGGAACTCTTCGGGCTCGTACTCGAGATCCGGGAAGCCCTCGGCATCACGCTCTCCTTCGTGGATATGGCCGGCGGCATCGGCATTCCCTACCGACCCGGTGAAAAAGCTGTTGACATCAAAACCGCCGGTGAAGGCGTGCGCCTTGTTTATGAAGAAATGCTGCGTTCCAACGGCATTGAACTGCCGTTATATACCGAAATGGGACGCTTCATCACCGGCCCGCACGGTTACCTGCTGACAACTGTAGTCGGCAAGAAGCACATCTGGAAGGAATATATCGGGGTGGACGCCTCTCCTGCCGACCTGATGCGCCCGGCCATGTACAGTGCATACCATCACATCACTGTTGCAGGAAAGGAAGACCTGCCTGCGGATGAAACAGTGGATGTAGTCGGAGCACTTTGTGAGAACAACGATAAATTCGCCGTTGACCGTCCGCTTCCGCATACGGAGATCGGTGACGTGCTGGTGATTCATGATGCCGGTGCTCACGGTCACGCTATGGGCTACAACTACAACGGGCGTCTTCGCTGCGCGGAGTATCTGATGCACGCTGACGGAACGCTTCAAATGATCCGCCGCGCCCAGACCATTCAGGATTATTTCGCGACATTGGATGTGGATAAAGAGTTCAAATTTGAATGAACACTTTTGAAAAAGCCAAATCGTATCTTCCGGAACTTTTCGCGATCCGCGAGCAGATCCACCGGCATCCGGAGCTGGGAAATCAGGAGTACCGCACCGCTGAACTGGTGGAAAAGACCCTGCACGATCTCGGGATCAAAACGCAGCGTGTCACGGAAACCGCCATTGTCGGTACGCTGACCGGCGGCAGGCCCGGACCTGCCATCGCACTGCGGGCGGACATGGACGCGCTGCCGGTCAGCGAAGACAGCGGCGCTTCGTTCACTTCAGAAAATCCCGGCGTCATGCACGCCTGCGGGCATGACGTCCATACCACTGCCGCGCTCGGCGCCGCCATGCTCCTTGCCGAACATCGGGAGACCCTGCCGGGAACGGTGAAATTCTTCTTTGAACCGGATGAAGAAGGTTCCGGCGGAGCAGAGCGCATGATCGCGGCCGGCTGTATGGAAGGCGTCGAAGCCGTCTTCGGTGCCCATGTCGCACCTGACCTTCCCGCAGGTGTGATCGGTGTACGATATGGGAAGTTTTACGCCGCCTCCAACATGTTCACGGTCACCGTCCATGGCCGTTCCGCTCACGGCGCGCAGCCGGAAAAGGGAATTGACGCACTGGCAGCGGCCGCGGTCATGATCACAGAGCTGCGAAGCCTCCCCGCAAAACACATCCAGGACCCTGCGATCCTTTCCATCGGGATGCTCCATGCCGGAACGGCTGGAAACATCATTGCCGACAAAGCAGAATTTTCCGGCATCATGCGGACTCTCGGACCGGAAGACCGGGAAAAACTGAAAACGGTCTTTGAGAGAACGGTCAGGCAGATTTCTGATGAATTCGGCACAACCGCTGAGATCCGCATCACGGAAAGCTATGCCGGGATCGTCAACTCCGAAGCCGAGACCCTTCACGTCCAGAAAACCGCGGAAGCCCTTTTCGGCCCCGAAAACGTCCGTGTCCTTGACCGTCCAACCATGACCACGGAAGATTTCGGCTGCTTCATCGACGCGGCCAGGGGCACTTTCTTCCACATCAGCGCCGGCTGCAGCGCCCCGCTCCATAATCCGAAATTCCTGCCGGAACCGCTCACAATCATCCGGCTTGCCGCCCTGCATGCTGATATAATAGAGCAATATTTAACGAAGAAAGCTGAATGCAAATGAAAACTATCGCTTTGAAATTCGGCGGCACTTCCATGGCAGATGCCAACCAGATCCGCAAGGTGACCGCCATCATCAAACAATCCCAGCACCGGCGCTATGTCGTTGTCTCCGCACCGGGAAAACGCTCTTCCGATGACATAAAAGTCACTGACCTGCTTTATCAATGCTATAACGCCGCAGTAAAGGGAGAAGATTTCGAACCGGCTCTCGGTCAGATCCGGGAACGTTTTGCGGAGATCATCCATGACCTGGATCTGAACTTTGACCTGGACAGTGAGATCGAAACCATCCGCAAACACCTCCGGAACAGCCCGGAAAAAGATTATATGGCCAGCCGGGGTGAATACCTGAGCGCGAAAGTTTTTGCCTGCCATCTGGGCTACAAATTCATTGACGCGGCAGATTTCATTCACTTCAACGAAAACGGTTCGCTGAACTTCCAGAAGACCAAGGAAGACCTGAAAAAGGTCCTCACTGTCACTTTCCGCGCAGTCCTGCCGGGGTTCTACGGTTCCCTTCCCAACGGGAAGATCCACACCTTCTCACGCGGCGGTTCAGACGTCACCGGATCCATCGTCGCCCGCGCTGTTCATGCGGATATTTATGAAAACTGGACCGATGTTTCCGGCATGATGGCCGCCGATCCCCGCATCGTGGAAAACCCGCGTCAGATCCGCATCATCACCTACAGGGAACTGCGAGAACTTTCTTACATGGGTGCGACCGTCCTGCACGAAGACGCTGTCTTCCCCGTCCAGCAGGCAAATATTTCCATCAACATCCGCAACACCAATGATCCGGAAGACCCGGGCACACTCATCATCCCGCATCTGCCGGAAAATGCCGACCCGGGCAGCGTCACCGGTATCGCCGGACATAAGGGCTTCAGTTCCATCCTGATCGAGAAGGATCTGATGAACAGCGAAGTCGGCTTCACTGCCAAGATCCTCAACATCATCGCCGCTCACGGCCTTTCCTTTGAACATCTGCCTTCCGGGATCGACACCATGTCGCTGATCCTGCGCACTGAAGACCTGGAGCCGGTCCGCGATCAGGTGCTGGCGGAGATACAGGAAGCCGTCCAGCCGGATACGCTCTATGTGGAAGACGGCATCGCACTCATTGCCATCGTGGGGCAGGGAATGGCTTATTACAAAGGCATCGCAGCCCGCATCTTCCAGGCAATTACCGATGCCAACGTCAACATCCGCATGATCGACCAGGGTTCCAGCGAACTGAACATCATCGTCGGTGTCGCAGAAGAGGATTACGAAGCCGCCATCCGCAGCATCTACAGCGCGGTGATCGAAAAGAAATAACAGCCGGTTCGACAGTCTGATTAAAATAAAAAGTGTCAGTCAGGCCGGTATCCTGTCGACTCCCCAGATGAGGACAGGAAACCGGCCTGCTGACACTTTATTTATCAGTGTTTTCTAAAGTTTATCCTACGCCGTCTATATTCCACCATTGACCATCCGGTGCGTAATTATAATTCGGAGAATAGTTATAGTCCGGGTCATAGGAATAATCCGGGATATTATCGTAAATCGGCTCCACATCATAATCCGGGTACAGCGCCGAACCACGATCGGGATTATTTGGCGTTCGTTCCGGAGGATTATCATCAATGATCGTGCTGCCATAATATTGGTTATTATACTGGGGCTGGTAAGGCTGATAGCAGATAGCCGTTAACTCCACATCCCGATCCGGCATGGTAAAGCTGTTATAGTAATAGCCATGATCGGCAGTTCCATCACCGGTTCGATCCCATCCGTTGAAAATCAAGCCAGTCACATATTCAACAGGATCAAAAAGAACTGTTACCTTATCGCCCTTCTTGTAGCATTTTTTATCAGTCGGCACTTTCGTAAGGCAGTTGCCGCCGGAGTATTTGACCGTGAGGCAGGCAGATCCGGTGCTCATCCAAAAAGCCGGGCGCACCGCATATTCCGTGGGAATACCGCTCAGATTTTGATAAGACCCTTCATAATTGACCGAACCGTCACCATTCACAAAGGCAGAAGTGTTTTCCATGGAACCCGGAGAGCGGAGCAGCCATGCAGAAGGATCCAGCCCAAAGGAGGAATCATATTTCTGCTGCGCGTAAGAAGTCTGTCTTGTCACCCGGTATCCGGATGACGAAAAATAGCGATTCGCTTCGTCAATGCTCAGCAGGAAGATTCTGTCCTGCGTCTGACTCCCGCCCTGTGTTCCATAGCGTTCGTTGTTCGGATTGGAGTTCGTGACCAGCAGGATGCTGTTTTTCTCAGCTGCGGTAAACGCGCTGTTGTAAAAATCACCGTTGAGCCAATCCCGCATCGAACTGATATCCCATGTGGATCCGCTGAGGCTGTCTGAAAATTCTCTGTAATCCAGAATATAACGGCTGACCACCAGCTGCCGGTCTTTCAATACAGTCAGTACCTGCCAGTCGATCGGCTCAGCTCCGTTGCCGGTATTGTTATCCTGCTCATAACGGCCAAACTGGAATGTGTCCACTGGAATCATAGCCGTAGATGAAACGGCTGAAACGGTATTGCTTCCTGAGACAACAGAGTTTCGGGAAACAGACTCCTGTGGGACGGAATGCGGGGTTACAAGCGTGATCGGAGACTCCTCAACTGCAGGCTGTGAAACCGGTTCCTGCGGCGCCGCGACAATATATCCCTCAGGGACCGGCCGAACCCCGTAGACTTCAAACATGCCGCAATTATCAGAGCCTTCGTTATAGCTCATGCTGGCCAGGTCCGAATCTTTGATGGTATAGCTGTGCCCCGGTGAGAAAATCACATCCACCAGCGCATCCCAATATACATTTGCAGCCCCATAACCGCTGCGGCCGACAGCCTGCCATGAACCGATTTTCGTCTCGCCGTCATAAACGCTGATGGTCCCCGGTTCCGCGCCTTCACCACTGTTCCAGTGATAGGTCCGGATGCGCTGTACCAAAACCGGCTCCTCAGTCTCACTGACATTAATGACCTTATACAACGGCGGACGGTTCCTCACCGGTGCATCGTTCATGTTGGACCAGAACAGTTCCTCTCCCGCCTGAACCGGGAGCACAGCCAAAAACAATGCTGCTGTCAGTAGAAAAATCAAAATACGCTTTTTCATGACGTTCACCCTCCGTTTTGCAAATATAGTAATATTCTTGTTAGAATAATTATATATATTTATGATTTGGTGTCAAGCGCTGTGATTTTCCGGACAGCCAAACGGGTAACCATTCTGCAGAAAGATGAACCTGTTTACCTCCCTGAATAGTTATAATTCCGTATCGGATGATTTTTATTTTCAGGCGGTTATGATTTCAATGAAGAACAAACAAATGCTGGGGAATCTGCTGCTGATTTTGACAGCAATGATATGGGGAATGGCTTTTGCCTTTCAGCGGAAAGGCATGGAAAGTATTGAACCGCTCACCTTCACAGCCGTCCGGATGGGATTGGCTGCCATTGTGATCGGCATTGCAGCACTGATATCCGGAAACAGACAGAAAAGAAACGCTCCGGACCAAGACCCGGAAGAAGCGCATATTCGTAATAAAAACTCAATCCTTGGCGGGATATGCTGCGGGATATTTCTTGCGGCAGCCAGCATCTTTCAACAAATCGGGATGGTCTCCACCTCAGCCGGGAAATCCGGATTCATCACAGCCATGTATATCCTGCTGGTCCCGATCATCAACTTTGTTTTGTTCAAAAAAAAGAACAGCCCGATGGTATGGATCGCGGTCCTCATCAGTGTTGTCGGGATGTATCTGCTGTGCATGACGGATGGATTCCGGCTGGCTCACAGTGATATGCTCCTCTTTTTATGCGCCGTCATGTTCAGCGGACAGATCCTGTGCTGCGACCATTTTGTTCAGTTGGGTGACCCACTGCAGATTTCTGCCATCCAGATCCTGACCACCTCCGCGATATCGGCCATTGCAGCCTTTCTCACGGAGACGCCTTCATGGGATCAGGTACGTTCAGCCGCTATCCCGATCCTTTACTGCGGCATCATGTCCGGCGGAGTCGGTTATACCCTGCAGATGGTGGCGCAGAAATTCACCGACCCCACCATTGCCTCCCTGCTGATGAGCCTGGAATCGGTTTTTGCGGTGATCGGCGGTGCGGTCCTGCTGAATGAACGGTTGACACCCCGGGAACTGCTGGGCTGTGCCGTGATGTTCACGGCCATCATTCTTGTTCAGCTTCCTGCCGGCAGCAGCACAGAAAACCGAAAGCAGGCGTAAACCTTAAGGGTACCTCTAAAAACTCCCGGGCGGGGGTATGGGGGCGGCAGCCCCCGGAAAACTCTCGAGGAGATTCAGAGAAATAATTCTCTGAATCTCCTCGAGACTGAAAAGAATTGACTTTTTAGAGGTTCCCTTAAGCGCCGGATCCGAATAATATACGCTGCTTTTGATCAATTCCGTTTATAATTGATATTATTTGAAGGCTGTTTTCATGTTCTGAAGGGGAATGCAATGGCTGAAATCATCGAGAGTCTGCAGCAAAATTATAATCTGGATGAAACATCTTCCTATATTTTTGGCTTCATCATAACAATTTTATTATATGCAGCGCTGATCGTTTTAGGCTACTTTCTCTGGAAGCTGATTCAAAAGGCAAATCACAAGATATTCCAGAAACTCGAGGAGAAAAACGGACGCTCCATGTCTCTGGAGTTCCTGGAAAAATTGATCTCCTTTGTGATCACCTTCTTCTTTCTCATTTTACCTTTCAATTGGGATGACATCGGAGATTCTATTTTCGGCAGTGCCGCGGTCCTGACAGCAGTGATCGGTTTTGCCGCACAGGACGTGATCAAGGATATTCTTGCCGGGATCCAGATCAGTATTTACAAACCATTCGACATCGGTGACAGGATCGAAACCTCAGACGGAAGTGCGGGTGTGATAGAAAAAATCACCATGCGTCACATCGTCATCAAGCGCATTGATACGATCCGTATCGTGATTCCCAACAGCAAAATGAATGAGCTGACCGTCCTGAATTACAGTTATGAGGATGTTCCCCGTTCTGTGATGCTGAGATATCCGATCAGCTATAAGTCGAATATTGAAAAAGCCAAACAGGTGATCAGCCAGGTGATCCAGGATTCACCCCTCACCATTCCTGGAAAACAAACGGCAGACGGAAGCATGGCCTATGCACCGGTGTATTTCATCGAACTGACTGACAGCGCCCTGGTCATGTCCGTAACTGTTTATTTCAATCAGGGAACCTCAACAGAAAGCGTGAAAGACAGCCTCAACACCACGATCTTCCAGTCACTTGTGGCAAACGGTATCGAGATCCCGTACGACTACTTGAACGTGGTTATACATAATAAGTAAATATGTAAAAATAAAGCAAACTGCCGGTTCATAAGCCGGCAGTTTGCTTTATTTTTATAAAAAATCAATCGCTTATTTTGCGCTTTTCGCCAGGGTGCGGATGCACTTGGCGCACAATGTCTTTTTCACCATCTTCCCGTTTTCCATAACGGTGACGCGCTGAAGGTTCGGGTGAAATGCCCGGTTTGTCGCGCGCTGTGAAAAACTTCGGGCGTGACCGAAAGTTGTCGCTTTACCGCATGCTTCACATTTTGCCATTTTGTCAATTCCTTTCGTACCTTTGGTCAGCATTGTTTCAGCTGCAAAAATATTTCTCTTAGAGTTTGCCGGTTTCCCAACCAACAAAAAAATATTCTACCACATTTTTTTAATCTAACGGTAAATTCCGCCATTTTCGTTAATATTTTGTGATAGCCAACTTCATATATCAGTTGTCAGCGGGAATGAATTATACACGATTTTGGGATTATACTTAACGCGGATATGATAGGAGCGAAATATGACACAGCATTGGGATGAAAAACTGAAAACCACGATGGCTATTGCCGCAGCAGGGACCGGGTTTATGGCAGCCGCCGGTAATATTTTATATGATTACATCGTCAACCGCAATCAAAGCTATATGTTCGGACCGCTGAAGAAATATAAAGAATCCGTAAGAGTCGGTGAATTTCTCCGCATGGATATCTCGGAGGAGACCATGAATTGGGCGGAAAAGACCACCATCACCCAGCGGCAGACCCATGCATACGACGGAACGAGCCTGAACGCTTACTGCTTTGAACAGGCAAAACCTTCACAGCGCTGGATCATCGCCGTCCACGGTTACGGTCAGTCAGCCTCGGTCATGTTCCCCTTTGTCAAACCTTTCTACGAAACCGGATATAATGTGCTTATCCCGGAATGCCGCGGCTGCGGCCGTTCAGGTGGGAATTACTACGGGCTCGGCTGGGCAGACCGTATGGACATCGTCAAATGGTGCCGCCTGATCAGTGCCGACCAGCCAAGTGCGGAAATCGTCCTGCTCGGACTTTCCACCGGGGCGGATGCCGTGCTGATGGCCTCCGGTGAAGATAACCTGCCCTCAAACGTCCGCTGTGTCATTGCGGACAGCGCATACTCCCGCCTGACAGACTTGAGCAATTACATTTTGAAGAAGCGCGGACTTCCCGCAGGGCTGCTCACATTTTCTGTCAGTTTGGTCACCTGGCTGCGTGCAGGCTACTCCCTCATGCAGGCCTCCGCTGTCAACCAGGTAGCCAAAAGCCATACGCCGACCCTTTTCATCCATGGCGGTGAAGATGAACTGTTCCCGGTTGAGATGTGTTATGAACTTTATGAAGCCGCAGACTGCACCAAAGACATCATGATCATCGAGCAGGCTGCTCATGGATACGCAATGTTTGCAGACTATGACAAGTATTGGGAACGTGTACGGCAATTCGTCACGACCTGCCTGCCGGCCGAAAAAGAAGATACCTCATATGTGTCCAAAATCAGGAACCGCTTCCGCAGGAACAGTTAAGGGCACCTCTAGGCGGGGGTATGGGGGCGGCAGCCCCCGGAAACCTCCCGAGAAGATTCAGAGAATTGATTCTCTGAATCTTCTCGGGACAGAGAAAATTACAGCCTCTTTAAAAACAGTGTCGCAAATGACACTGTTTTTTTCTGATAGTCATCAATAGATCTCACAGCTTTTGCTGCCGGCAGCTTTAGCTTTTTCAAGAGCGGTTTGCGCATCCGCATAAAGATCCCCCTGCGGATTCACCCTGTCGGAAAATGCAGCTCCGAGGCTGACAGAAGTCCCGGGAATGTCACCCTGCGGATCACGAAGCATTTTGTTGATCTGCAGGAATTTTGTCATCACCAACTGATGCATGGAATCATTGACCCGCGTCATGATCACCACAAACAAATCTTCCTCCAGGCGGCATGCCAAATCTACCGAGCGGAAATTTGCCTTCAGCACAGAAGCGACACGCTGCAGGACCCGGTCACAGATTTCCTGCCCATAAATATCCTTTATTTTTCTGAACCGGTCGACGTCAAAAAGCAGTATCGCGATATGCAGCTGGTCAACAGAACGGATCAGAAGATCATATGCATTTCGGTTGAATAAACCTGTCAGCGGATCATGCGCAGCTTCATAGGTAAGCTGAGCCCGTGCTTTCTGACTGATTTCAAGAAATTCATTATATGTTTGCGAAACGAAGCGCATTTCTTGAGCGCCGGTCGGTTTGACTCTCGTTTGGGATTTCATCCCAACCACCAGATCCGCCAACGGCTTTTGAACCTGTGTGGTCTCAAATAATATCAGGATCAATATCGTCACGAGAAATACCGTAGTCAAAACGGACCGGAAATGCAGCTGATTGTACATTTGTTCAGATGTACTGTCTACATCCTGTTTCGATTTCAGCAGCAGCTCCTCCATACACTTGTCGACATTCTCCTTGATCTTATCCTTGTAATCCATGTAGACATCATCGAAAACAAGGGCAACAGCCTCATCATGCTGAGCCTCCGGAGAAAGGCTGCGGTATTCATCGCTCAGTTCGATCCCGGCAAGTTCTGCTGGCATTTCTTCCTGCTTATATCCATCCGATTCGAGCCACAAACGCATTGCGACCAGTTCCCGGTCCGCCAACTCGTTTGAATAATTCAACGCCAAAGCAAGACTGGAATAGGCGCTGTTCTCGCTGCTTTCAAGCAGCTGTTCGACCTCTGAGAGCGCCTGTTCCCGTCGTTTCGTCACGTTAATTTCCTCAAAGTAATTCTCCATCGCACGGAGATCACCGTTGATCACAAAACTTCGTACCTGGTAGGTCAGGTAATCGGACACTGTTTCCATCAAAAAGGCGGCTTGCTGGGCATTGGAGTAACGATTGGATGCTTCCACAGATGCCTGGTAACTCCGGTTCACATTTCCGTCAGCAATGTAAAGGAAAACGGCTACAATGACCGCAAGCACTGCCAGTACGAAATTGACGGCCCGCATCGGGATACCGCCGACCTTCTTCTTTTCGGTTGAAGCACCGGCGATTTCAGCATTCTTCACTTTCTCATCTTCAGACCGGCGCATCGCGCTGAGCTCTTCCTCACGCTTTGCCTTTTCTTTTGCCATCTCTGCCTGACGGATGGATTCCAATTCAGCTTTGGCTTTTTTTCCTTCCAAAAGGAATGCCTCAAACACGTCCGCCGGCAGCGGCTTGGAAAAATAGAAACCCTGAACGATATCACAGCCCATCAAGCGCAGCGCCTTGTACTGATCTTCTGTTTCGACCCCTTCCGCGATCGTGGGTACGTTCAGGAAGGCAGCAATGTCGATAATGATCTCGAGCATTTTTGTACTGCCACCCTCTTTAAATGCGTCACGAATAAACCCCATGTCCAGCTTTATGGCATCGATCGGCAGCTTGGAGATCATGTTCAGGGAAGAATAACCGGTACCAAAATCGTCCATCTCGATCCGGAAACCGTAACCGCGCAGTTTATTGACCGTCTCGATGATTTGGGAAGAGTTATCCGTATAAGTCGATTCGGTCACCTCCAGCAGCAGGTCCTTTGGCTGCAAACCGTTCGTTTCGACAATGTTGAGAAGTGTCCCGATAATATCCTCTTCATAAAGGTCGACCCGGGATACATTCACAGAAACGGGGACCGCATAATCCAGCCGGTCTTTCCATTCCCGTATCTGACGGGCTGTCTCCTGCCAGACAAAATGATCCAGCTGCTGGATCAAACCATTGCTTTCAAAAAGCGGAATGAACTTTCCCGGACTGATCATGCCCAGTTCCGGATGATCCCATCGGATAAGCGCTTCTGCGCTTGTCAGGACCGGTTTATTCGGACTGATATCATATTTTGGCTGAAAATAGACCTGAAATTGTTTTTCCTCAAGTGCAGCGTGGAAGTCTTCGATCAACTGTTCAGCAAAAAGTTCCCGGTCATTCAGTTTCTCATCATAATAACCGATCGTCTTTGTAAAACTGCCATGAACTGTATCCGCCGCTATCTTCGCACGGTCAAAGCGCCTTTCCACATCAATGTCTTTGTCGACATTTTCATAGACACCCATCCGCACATGAACACGGCTGCTGCCACCGCTTTCATCCCCCAATTCAACGGAGACAAGGCGAAGCATGTTCTCATAATCGCTGCGATGGGGACAATAAATCAAAAATGTATCAGCCTCTTTACGGCTGACAATACCGCCGGTCTCGTGGATCGACTCACGGATTTTTTCAGCGATTCGCTTGAGCAAATCATCACAAAAAGATTTTCCGTACCTTTCATTCAGAATATGAAAATGGTTGATGTCCACCACGATGGCATCCATCGCAGTATCACGGTTCTGAATGTCAAATTGTTCGGAATACCGGAAGAAATATTCTTTCGCATAAAGCCCGGTCAAGGCGTCGCGTTCCGTGCTGCTGATGATCTGGCGGTCTTCAAACAACTCGATCGTGCGCTGTACCCGCGCGAGAATAACATCAGGCTGTGGATAGGGTTTCGGGATAAAGTCTATCGCCCCAAGGCTCAGACATTCCACTTCTGACTTTTGATCAGCGGTCAGGACGATCACAGGAATGCGCGATAATTCGGCATTTTCTCTGATTCGCATGAGAACTTCCTTACCGCTCATCTCAGGCATCAGAAGGTCCAAAAGGATCAGAGAAAGGGTATCTCGGCGGCTGCGGATCAGGCCCATCGCCTCAGTACCGTTTTCAGCATAAAGCACATCATAATGCTTTCTGAGTATCTCGCCAAGAAGTTCCCGGTTGGTGAAATCATCCTCAACCACCAGGACCAGTTTCTTCCCCTGGAAAGAATTAAATTTATTCTTCGGATAGTCTGTTGTCTTTATCTCCGTACCCATATCGATCTATCATCCTGACAATGATAAGAATTATTTCATATTTAAACCTATTTTAATTCTAACACGTTTTATTGTTCATCGCAAAATCAGGAATGATTGCTGACCAACATTTAGCTTTCCTTCTTTCAAACTGCCGTTGCCGATGCTGAAGATCACGGAACGGTTCTCTTCATTCAGGTCGATTGAAACATCCTGCCCGTTCGGATTGACAGCCAAAAGGAGATCGCCGCGGCGATAAACAAAAGGCTTGCCCGGCTCCGAACACACCACACTGAATTCCGCATCAGCCTGAAGATCTTCTTCCCTGTGACGCAGCGCCAGAACAGCCTTTACGGTATTCAGCAGGGAGCCGGGATCGGCAGACTGGTCAGCTGCAGTCGGAGCATCTTCCGCACCATCAACCGGCAGGTAGAGCTTCTCCGCCGAAGCAGTTGAGAAACCCAGGTTCTTTTCGCGGCTCCACTGCATCGGGGTACGGGAACCGGTGCGGGTGTAGCCGCCTTCTTTTGTCGGAACATCCAGAAAACGCATCCCGATCTCATCACCGTAATAAAGGAACGGCACCCCCGGCATGGTGAAGATAAAGGCATAAGCCAGTTTCAATTCTGATGGCTCCAACCCGTAACGCGGACGGGTCGTATCATGGTTGCAGGTCAGCAGGGAAATATAGCCCAGGCCTTTCGTGTCCTCATACCAGTCCAGATACTGCCCCAAAAAGCGATTGATGTTCCCTCCTGAATCCTTTTTGAAAAAACTCGCGTCATGATTTTCATCGTAATAATAATCCCGCATCAGCGTGCAGTAACCGTTCACACCGCCATAATTCAGGTAGAAATCCATGTCAAACCCTGCACGCAGCGCCAGTTTCGGGTCAGACCATTCCGAGACCATGACTGCATCCGGAAATTCCAGGTCAAGCATCCGGCGCACATCCCGCCAGATCATGCTGGTACCGGTCTTTTTCTCATCATCCCCTTTGACAAGAGAATTTGCCATATCTACACGAAAGCCATCGCAGCCGTGGGAAAGCCAGAAACGCATCACATCTTTCATCGCTTCCCGGGTTTTGAGCGGTTCCGGGTGGTTCATCGAAAACTGCCAGGACTGGCTGGGGTGCAGAAAGCCATAATTCAGTGCCGGCTGACATTTAAAGAAATTCAGCACATAACAGGCATTCCGCTCAGACTCCCCGCCGATATAGGGCATGCCGGCAGCACCGTGAAGCCAGAAATCGGTCCAGATATAGCGATCGCTGTATTCATTCCGTGCCTCTTTCTGACTTTCCCGGAACCATTGATGTTCTTCGGATGTGTGGCCCGGAACCAGGTCAAGCAAAACATGGATGCCCTTTGCATGGGCGGTTTCAAAAAGCTGATAAAGGTCCTCATTCGTCCCATAGCGCGGGGCAACTTTTTTATAATCTCGCACATCATAACCGGCATCTTTGAAAGGGGAATCAAAACAGGGGTTGATCCACAGGGCATTGCAGCCCAGGTCCTTGATATAATCCAGTTTTGAGATGATTCCCTGAATATCACCGATCCCGTCACCGTTTGAATCACAGAAGGATTGCGGATAAATTTCATAAAACACTGCGTCTTTCAGCCATTTAGCGCCCATACTTCAGCCTCCGGAAGGTATCAGAATTATTATATAATCATAATTCAATAAACCGCTTGAGGCAGCTCATAAGAAAAACCATGGTGACATTTTTTCTAATCTTTTTCTAACCTTTTTAATATATCCCCCTCATCTTGATAAAGTAAGATATTTAAAGTAAGATAGAGAAAGGAGTAAAAAAATGGATCGTTTTGAACTCGTAGAAAAATTGGTAAAAACCACCGGGGTCGGTTATGAAGACGCAAAAGCAGCTCTGGAGGTCTGTGGATGGGACCTGCTGGATGCCGCAGTCTGGCTGGAAAAAAACGGAAAGATCGAAAACAAAAGCAATCATTTTACCACCAACCCGGAACAGCAGCAGGAGCAGCAAAAACAGCAGCAAGAAGAGCGCAAGAAGGAAGAACGGCGCAGGACCTCTGCCGGTACGTCATCCGGTTCCTCTTCCTCCGGGAACCGGATCTTCCATAACGTCCTCACCAAAGCCCGGCAGATCATCACGGACAACGAACTTGTGATCTGCAAAAGCAGCGGTGAGATCTTCCTGGAGATCCCGATTTGGCTGGCAGTGGTCCTGCTGGTCGTCGCCTTCTGGCCATCCCTGATCGTGCTGGTGCTGGTGTTCATCCTCGGGTTCCGTTTCCGCCTTCACGGCCCGGATCTTGGCTCGGAAAAAGTAAACAGGATCCTCAACCGGGCTGAAAACGCCGCAGGAGATTTCATCGACCGCATGAAAAACCCGCGCAGCAGTCAAAATAATGGCTACTATGACG
The DNA here is from genome assembly GCA_964459115.1 of uncultured Leptolinea sp. Lineage (GTDB taxonomy): Bacteria > Chloroflexota > Anaerolineae > Anaerolineales > Anaerolineaceae > Flexilinea. The sequence goes on from CAYWKZ010000004.1 coordinate 38,789, forward strand.
CCACAAAAAATCCTGCCGGGAACAACAAAGATGATGTGATCGATTACAAGGAACCACATCAAAAGGAGTAATTGAACGATATGTCCGGTAAAGTCCTGATCATCGAAGATGAAGAAAAAATCGCCCGCTTTATTGAACTGGAGCTTGTTCATGAAGGATATGAAGTAGATAAATGTACGGATGGCCGGGAAGGCCTGACCATGGCGGAAAGCGGTAATTATAACGTGATTTTGCTGGACATCATGCTGCCCGGATTGAATGGACTGGAAGTTTTGCGCCGTCTGCGCAAAACTTCTTCCGTTCCGGTCATCATGCTCACCGCCCGGGACGCGGTGATGGACAAGGTTTCCGGGTTGGACCTGGGCGCCGATGACTACATCACCAAACCGTTCGCGATCGAAGAGCTCCTGGCCCGCATCCGCCTTGTCCTGCGTCATAACGGAGCGGGTTCGGCACCTCAGTCAGATGACCTGACTCATGACGCGTTGTCACTATCCGTCAGCCGCCATGAGGTACATTATGGTGAAGACCTGATCGACCTCACCGCCCGTGAATTCACACTGCTGCAGACCCTGCTTGAAAACAAAAACATCGTTCTCTCGCGCAGCACCCTGCTGGAGCGCGTGTGGGGCTACGATTACATGGGCGAGACTAATGTCGTGGATGTATATATCCGCTACCTGCGCTCCAAGCTGGATGATGTATATGGCGTGCACATCATCCAGACCGTCCGCGGTGTCGGCTACGTGATAAAGGATTGATCTTTTTATGGCAAAGAAGAAGAAAACAGCTGTACGGACCGGGGCCCTTGCCTGGAAGGTCAACCTTTCCGGAACTGTTTCGCTTTTTATCCTCTTCCTTGCCCTGAATATTTTTCTCATTCTGTTTGATATCAAAGACGGCCTCATCCCGACTTTTGAAACGAACTTCTTTGATGCTGTATTTTTAACCATTAAATACATTTTTACCATGCAAAAATATATCCTTCTCCTGCGGGGAGAAGGGCTGATTTTGCTGCTGAAGCTTTCCCTTGGCACGATCTCGATCCGCAGGTCCCTCAAACCAATCGATGAGCTCACCAATGTGGCGCTGCAGCTTGGGGCCCAAAACAATGACTTCGATGAAGAAAAATTCCTGAGGCTGGAGTCTGCTATCGACGAGATCAGCCCCACGGCAGAAAATGCCCGGCTGCGGACCGGCGATCAACAGTTTGCGGGTCTGGAACTTGCCGTCAATAACCTGATCGAACGGATGAGAGATTCCTACCGGCAGCAGACACGCTTTGTTTCAGATGCCTCACATGAGCTGCGGACGCCGATCGCTGTCATCAAAGGCTATGCGGACATGCTGGACCGTTGGGGGAAAACTGATGAAAAAGTGCTTACGGAATCCATTGAAGCCATCAAAACAGAGTCCGAACACATGAATTACCTTGTGGAACAGCTGCTCTTCCTTGCCCGAGGAGACAACGGAAAGACAAAGATGGATTTCGCGGAGTTTGACCTGGCCCGGATGATCCATGAAGTTTATGAAGAATATGTGATGATCGACAGCGATCACATTTATCGCTGCAATGCCGGGGAACCGGTGGCCGCGTACGGAGACATCTCTATGCTCAAACAAACCGCGAGGATCCTGCTGGATAATGCGAAAAAGTACACCCCGGAAGGTGGAGAGATCCGAATCAGCGCAGAGCTGATCAACGGGATCCCGACCTTCACAGTTCAGGATACGGGAATCGGCATTGATTCGGAATCCCTGCCTCACATCTTCGACCGCTTCTACCGTGCGGACGGTTCCCGATCCAGAGGCACCGGCGGAACAGGCCTTGGCCTGGCGATTGCCCGCTGGATCGTGGGGAAACACAATGGGCGCTTTGATGTGCTGACACGGGAAGACATCGGCACCCGCATCACGGTTTACCTGCCCAGAAATCAGAAGGTCGAGGCACTGCCGGCAATTTAGGTATCAGGTTTCAGATGTCAGGTTTCAGGTTTCAGGTGTCAGGTTTCAGGTGTCAGGTGTCAGGTTTTAGGTATTAGGTATTAGGTGTTAGAGCTGTCAGGTTTGAAGGTTTTCGAAGCCCCGACAAAACCCTTTTTTGGATCGTCGCCACTGATTTTCTCCTTCGTTGTCATGGACAAATGTCATTCAGGATAATGTTAATTATCAAGAAAAGAACGTGATTTTTGTTATTTGTCTTTTCCATCCCAAATCATTATAATAAAAAGTACAAAGGGTGAGACATCATCCAACGAACATCGTCTCACCAACTGAGAAAAGTGTAGTCTTTTCCAATTATCGGAACGGTCAGTCCTGTCAGTATGAGGGTCCTGATTTTAGCGTTTAATACTTGTATCGGCATTGATAAGATCGTTCTTATCTGCAGTTTGAAAGGCAGTCCCGAAACGGAACCACACGGGAACTGTTTTGAGTTTCAATCACTCTTTGTTTTGGGGGAAGATGCAGTACCTGATCTTCCCCCATCTTAATGAGTAGAAAAGGCAAAACATAATATATAAAATGTGCGAGGAAGGAAGGCAAGAAGAAAGATCCTAAAGTCTAACGTCTAAAGTCTGATGTCTAATGTCTAACGTCTAATTCCCCAGCTCATAGACCCGGTCGACGTAAAGATTGGCCAGTTCGCACTTTCCGGTTAAAAATCGCCGTACATTCTCCCAGGTAATTGGCTGGCTATAGGCAGCGACCTGGTTCATCGCGTTATACAGACAACCTGATCCGGAATAATAATTCGCAACCGTAAACTTCCACATGTCTTCATAAGTTGAAACCGCTGCCGGGGAATCCCCCATCACATTGGTCACGATCTGGTTCACCTGGTAAACACTGCCCCGGATCGCCGCGGCCAGCACCTCGATTTCTTCATCCGACCCGACTTTTGAAATCACCACACCACGGAGCACGATTTGCTCCGCTTCGTCCAAATTAGAAAAACCGCCCATGCATTTTTCCTGGTCATGAGGATAAGTATTCGTGCACACCCTCAAAAAGTAAGGAGCATTCCAACGCAGCAGCATATCAGCGCCGCCCTCAGTCAGCATACCGAGGCCATATTCAAAGGGTGTTTCCGAATAAGGCCAGAACTGTGATTCCTGCGCGATCAGTCCTTTGACGATGCGGGGCGGAACTTTCTGTTTGGCTGAGTAATTATAAATCAGCTCATCATACTGGTTCTGCATGTCAAAGACCATCTTGGCAGTCACCTGCTCACCACAGCCGTTCGGCGTCCCGTCCAGGTTCAAACCATAATTGTCACAAAATGATGCGTCAACCTTCCCCGTCCGGATCAGTTTTGCTCCCAGAAGCTGAAGTTTATGTTTTGTCACCAGATAGTCCACTGTCGGTACCTTTTCAAGCACCGCAGGTGTTTCCTGCGACATTGAAGGGAAGGCATACCAGACATCAGAACCGTAATAAGCCGAATCCGGAAAAGCATCCCCGATCACATCATAAAAATAAGCTGATGAACTGTTCTGCGCAGGGACAGCACGGAACTTCAGCCAGAAATGATCGCTTTGGTTAGCGCCTGAATCCATCGCCCAGTACTCGAACCATACGCCGGCTGAATCAGTGGCAGGCATCCGCATCTGGCAGGCGTTGCCGTTGCAGGCTGCTTCATATGTCCCGATACGGATATGGACTGAGGAAATAATGCTGTCATTGTTGTCAGGGCCATGTGCAATAAGCAAGATCTCCGGCTTTTGATCACACAGCTGCCCCGGCTGACAATTCACATTGGAAACATCAAAGCGGATCTGCCGCAGGTTCTGAGCCTGGTAGTCGATCAGGTTCGTATTGATCGGATCCTCTTTAGGCTTTTGCCCGACCCTGCGCAGGAACAAACCGGTGCAGGATACCGCAGAGGGATCCTGACCGTAATGGCGGTTGCAGACCGGTGTCGTCAGCCAGCTCTGGTAAAGCACATCCCCACAGGCTTTCAGGATCTCATCATTGTTCGGGGTCCGATCCTCATCCATGACGATCGTGCAGGCAGTGTCATAGCTTTCCCAATAAGCAAGCTGCCAGATGGTCTGCATATCCTGCTGGGCACCGACCGGAGAATGAATTAAAAGCAAACACAGTATACCCCACCATATTTCGCGAAGTATACTTTTCGGTGAAAAAAGGAGACATAATGTCTCCTTACTCAGTTGTGCAAAGGGTACAGCACGTTTACCTGGCACAATAAATTACAAGGTTTGCTCCCCATTCCAAATTTGTCCGTATCTCATCTCTGTGAAGCAGTTCTTCATTCAATTCGCCTCTCCACGGAGCTGTCAGCGGATCATTGCACAATACACATTTGTTACCGCAGAACAAACGTTTTGCAGTGATCTGTTCCGGCGGGATACGGAAGAAGTACGGCTCATGGAAGAAACCGGCTTTCTCCGGATCGGCAGGAACGACCTTGAAGGTATCGGCAAGGGCTTTCAATGTCTTGGCTCCATTTGTGTCAAGACCTTCCATCAGGATACCCTTCCCGTTATTATAATAGTTTTTCAAAATTGCGGTCTGTGTTGCTGACGGCTCAAAGGTTTCGGCCGCACCGATATAGACCATGTCATAATTATTGATCCGGTCATCAATATCCGGAAGCATGTCAACAATGAGTCTCACATGCATCAGCTGTTCCATCTCACGGATCAAAACACGCCATCCTGCATAAACCTGATGGTTATCAGACGGATAGGTGATCACCGCAGCACGGATGCGGTCTTTGATATCACCCTGACCTTCACGGTAACGGAGATCAAGCTCATCAGCTTTTGGCTGGTAAGGATCTTTGGCATCGTGAATGGCAGCGCCCTTTGCGGAAATCGTCACCCGTGCCAGCTCTACGACCGGCTGTTTCGGAAGAGACTGCCGCGCGGCAATGATATATTCATGCTGCATGAACTTGACTTTCGTCTCGGTAATTTCCTTCTCATGCTCCGCAAAGCCCAGCAGCAGCATATAACTGCCGGCACCTTCATCTCCGAAGTCATAAGCTATGGTCTGGTCTACCACGATCACACGGCCCATTTCATCCACCGCAGCACCAGGTGTGATAAACACATAGTGGTCTGCCGGATCATTGGCATGGATCTCAAGACCGCAGATGATCCCCGGCCCATGCATGGAAAGGAGATGGGCCTTCATTTCATCCCGATGCTCATTATGGGAAATTTCCCAAACATCTGCTGTAACGGACATCCCATCATAAGCTTTCAGGCTGCGTTTCGGAAAATATTTAATTTTTGCTGAATCGTTCATTTTTACTCCTCATCTGCTATGCAGGATGTTATTCGTATTTGCAGGAAAGTGAAAAAACCGTATGAGCCGGAACGATTTCACGGATAAACGACTTGATTTTCCTGGCATATTTTTGTTTTGTGAACCCGGTTCGTTCCAATTCAGAGGAAGGCACCGTCATTGAAACAAGGACCGTGTTGGGTTTGTTATCCATTCCGAGCGCAAGACCGTCACCAATCCCCATCTGTCCTCCCAGCACCATGTTGTGAGCCTTCCGCTCACTTACCTCCACATGACCGCCGGAATACATTTCGAGAAAGAACCGTAAAGATTCAGCGGTGCCCCGGGTACGGGAAAACGGGATCGCATTTTTGATCAAATCACGGACCCTTTCCCGCGGGAAAGTTTCATCAATCTGCATTCCGACCCATGATGCAAGCCAGTCAAGGAACACATCCGGCGTCAGGTCAGGGTCGTAATAGCTTTCTCCCATCGAGATCTGCTGGCTGATCGGTTTCCAGAAACTCTCAAACATCATCAGGAAGCGGTTCATGAAATCATCATAGCTGTAAATTTCCGGTAAATAATTCAGAAATGCAGCATCCGCCTTCACGGTAAGCTCAACAGAACGGGAACCACGCGGTTCAACAAAGAAGTCACCTTCGAGATCTGGGACGTCCGCAGCCATCCAGGCACAAAAGCTCAGATAATGGTTCATCCGGATAGAGTTCAGCCGGATATTGATATGCAGCTCGGAGGACTGCCCCGGTTCCATATATTTCGACAACTGGACAGCGAGCAGTTTCCCGTCAAAATCATGCGTATAAACGGTCAGATAGTTGTCATCGACACCATCCATATGAACTGCTTCGACTTCTGTCTTATGCGGCAGATGGAGGCACAAAATTGTCCGCATCGGGTTTTCCAGTCTCACCCGAACAATTAATTCCACGCTCTCCATCGGATAGCACACATATCGATCCAGGGCAAGCTCAAAAGAATAACGGTCTCTGCCGCCAAAAGCCATGGGACTCATTTTGTCCCTCCGTTCACATAATCTTCCATTGAGGTCACGGTGATCTCATGACGCAGAGAACAGGCCAGACCGTCAGGAGGGATCATCAGCATCTTCTCGACCGGTTTCAGTTCCGTATCCTTGCTGCCCAAATCATCCAGGGTCTCATTCAGCGGGCTGACAGACCGCCAGTCCACTTGCGTGTCCAAAACATATTTGACACTCGGGATCTTTTGGATCAGCGAGACGATTTCCGCATTGAACACGCTGCGGCCGAATTCCCAACCCTGAGAGAATTCATCGTCAACGACCTTATCTTTCAGCGGACAGAGATAACGGTTCAGCACATCCGTAACTTCCGTGCTCACATCCGCATCATTGGCAAAATCCTGTGGAACCACAGTCGCCTTGACCCTGATGCCGAAATATTTCGGTTCATCAATGTTCAACGCAGTGGTCAGCAAACGGTACTTGTCCAGATAACCGCGGACTTTTGCCCGCAGTTCATCGCTGACATGCAGGGCATGCAGATCGCCTAAGCGCAGCGAATCGACCACATCCGGGACGATCACCATGGTCACCGCGCCGGTACCGGTCACTTCCGGTGTCACACAGCGGGTACGTGAAACGGCCCGGCTGCTCTTGAGCGCAAATTGTTCGAAATCTGCCGCAGTCACGGCACGCCGCTGGGACTGAATTTCCCGCTGTGCACGCTGGATCAGTTCTTCAAGGGTTTCCTGGTCGCGGCCGCCGAGTGAGCGGTTCAGGTTTGAAGCCCGGGAGATATAGGCCAATGAAGTGTTCATCACATCCAGTGAATTCTCCGGCATGTTCCCGCGGATACCGCCGCCATAGCGGTAATCCGTCACACGGATCTGACGTCCGCTTTCCGGGATCCGGCCATATTGGATCATGGAACCATCAGGCTGTCTCACAGAAGGCCCGAAGATGACCTCACCCTTGGCCGTATCCAGAATGTAATGTCTGGAGAATTTATCTGAAGAGGCAAAATCATCCACCCGTGTCCACGGAACAAACACCTGTGTTCCTTCCACGGTCTCTTCGACTTCAATGGTCTCATCCTCAGAAAAATTGAGGACCGGCGAGTGAAGCAGCATGAAGCGCTGTCCCGGTTCACCATTCGACTCACCGAGGATCTCACCGTTGACCACCTGGGCATTAGCGGCAGGAACCTGTGCCCCGATCGTATAAACATGGAGGTTCGTCACACGGGGCGATTCAGTGTACATACCCTGAGCGGACTCACGCTGCTCGATGCGGCAGCGGATCCAGAATGCCTGAAGGCCATGCAGCACCTGTGAGGAAAAATCAAGCGGTGTATAAAGCGTCAGGCTGCCGGTTTCATTGTTCAAACCACCCGTAGTGTCGCGTTCGCCTTCCAACTGGCTGGGACGGATCTCCTTCCATCCCTCATCCGTCAGACATTCCCACACCCACGGTGGGTTCTCACGGCGGATACCGACTGCTTCCGTCGCTTCACATTCAAACTCAAGCCGGAGAATGTGCCCGCAGATATCGTTTTTGTCATTGAAACCCAGGTAGAAAGTATCACCGATCTGTGGTACTTTGCTGAAAGGACGGAAAATGTCCAGCCTCAGGCGGGAAAAACTGTTCTGATTGAAGTTGCTCTCGGTACGCAGATGGGCCAGGATCGGAGCGTTGATGTTCAAATCTCTGGAAGTTGTGAACACGACCGGTTCCGGCTGGTCTTCGGACTGGACCTCCGTTCCCGCAGGAACCACGACGGTCGTGGTGTCGTTTTCATTCAGCGGGAGCAGCGCGGAAAGCCAGAACGTGATGTCCGTTTCCGCGGTTTTTGCCGGTTCCATCTGAAATCCCAGCATTTCAAGGAATTTGAGATAATTCTTTTCCGGAACACGGTTCAGACGGTAAACCATCATTTCCGTCATCCAGGCAAAAAGCTCAATCATCGTGATGCCCGGATCGCTGAGGTTATACTCAGTCCATTCCGGGCAATATTGGATGATGCGTTTTCGCGCTTCATCCACCAAATCACTTTGGAAGCGCAAATCGTCTAAATTGGGTATCGGTAATGCCATGAGCCTCTCCTTCACTTCCAGACCGGTCAATCAAGTTCCGGTTCCTTATCAATATAAAACGGATGCACAATATTACGGTTATCATGCGTCGTGTTTATTTCATAGTCAATGCTGCAAACCAATGCGGTTTCAACCCTGGGGTCGCGTTCCACCCGCACGTCCTTCACGAAGATCCGCGGTTCCCACATGGTCAAGGCCTGCTGCACCGCATCTGCCATCATCGTCATGGTCTCCGGACGGATCGATTCAAAAACCATCTCTTTTGCCCGGCAGCCGAACAGGGGGCGCATCACCCGTTCTCCGGGCGAGGTTTCAAGGATGATGTGGATCGCCTGCTCAATGTCTTCGTTCCCGGTAATGAGCTTTATTTTCCCCGATGAATCAGTCTTCAAAGGGAAATTCCACCCCGTCCCGATATATCTTTTATCCTCATTTTCCATAAACCATATGTCCCTTTCAGGCAATCAGCGTCTTCATTGCGCCTTTCATCACTGCCGTTGTCACCGGCACACCGGTTGCAGGGTTCACACCGACCACTGTGCTCGTCACGCGTGCTGCCGGCCGCCCCATGATGATGACCGTCGGACTGCCAACGGTGATGCTTCCCGTACAGGCAGCACCTGAAACCATATCACCCATGCAGGATGCAGGAACATTTTCGATCAGGACCGTTGCAGCACCCGGACCGGTGATCGCATCACCGGTCGCAGTCAAATCACCAAGTCTTGCAGCAGGAAACGGCATAAACCCTCCAACTCCCCATAAACTAATTGATCTTCACGATTCCGCCCTGGATCTGAACCATGGCAGTACCGCCCAGCGAAAGCATGGAATTTGCTTTCACATCCACTTTTACACCCTTCAATTCAGCCCCGGCAGCCTGCAGCGCCAATGCTGATGTCCCAGACTTCAATTCCACCTTCTGATTGGCAGAAACTTCAACCGACTGGTTGGCTTTGATCCCAACTTTCTGGCTGGCGTTCAGGTCGATCGCCTTCTGGGCTTTCAGTGACATTCCCGCGTCCGTAGAAGCGGCAAAGTCCTGTTTTGCTTTGAGGGTCAGCTTGCCATCTGCAGTAAGGGTAAGGTCACCCTTTGACTGCAGATCAAGCTTCCCTTCCGAAATAATTTTAAACTCATTTTTCGTTGAGTCAATTTCAATCTTGTTTTTCCCGGTTTTATCCTGGATGGTGATCATTTCCTTGCCGGAGGTGTCATCCAAAATGATCTTGTGCCCGGAACGGGAAACGATGACACGCTGATTGACCTTTTTCGTACCGGCATCGACCAGCTCCGCAGTGCCTTTCGGCGGTTTATCCTTGCCGTTATACAGCACTCCGAGCACAAACGGAGAGCTCATGTTGCCGTTTTCAAAAGCCAGCAAAACTTCGTCATTGACTTCGGGCAGAAAAACGATGCCGCGATCAGCGCCACCACCCACAAATGCGGGGCGTGCCCAACAGGATGAGAGCTCAGAGCTGTTCATCTTCGGCAGCCAGGGATATTTCACCTGAACACGGCCCAGCTTTTCCGGATCGTTGTTTGAAGTGACGATCCCGGTCACGACGCCGCCGACCCGATTGATCTCATGCTCTTTATCCGGTCCCAGGATCAGGCTCCTGAAGGTGTTTGAGATGTTCCCCGTCACGGAAAAAGTCGTACGGTGTGCACCGTGCCGGAAGGTGTGATGAGCTTCCGTCACATAATATTTCCCGGAAAACCGCAGTCCCAGCCCGTTGATGATCACCGTGGAACCGGCCACCAGGAAGGGATCACCCTCATCCAACTCACCGTAAGCCTGCATGAAGGATGACGAAGCCTTGGAAAAAGCCGCGTCCGCATAGGCTTTTGCCTGCGGTGTTGAAGACGCCCCCGGTTCGATCACATAATCCTTCGCCTTGCTGCTGTAGGCAGTCTTCATCTGCGCGTTCGCCGGAATCGTATTGGCAAGAGCCTTTGTACCCTTCAGAGAAAGCTCTACCATGGTAGAGGAGTTTACATTTTTCTTCTGTTTCGGGTCCCAGCCATAGGCTTCCGTCTGTGTAATCTGGCCCATCGCTGCCACCCGGGGTTCAAACCGGGTCAGGTTCCCGCCAAAATCAAGTTTTGTCGGATCCGTACTGGCTCTAGCCTGGCTTGCGGGACAGAAGTGCAGGTTTTTTCCCTCCACATAGACCTGATAGCCCAGTTGGTTGGCTCGTGCCCACAGGAAATCCCAGTCATTCTGGTTATACTGCATCACATATTTATACTTCACCGTCATCAGAGAAAGCGCGTCAACTTTCGCGGTCAACCCTGCTTCCGAAGCAATTTTTTTGACGATGTCCGCATCACCCACACCCAGGCCTATCGGATTTCCGTCACCATAGGTCCGGGTAGCTTTGCCATGGGTCAAACGGTGTCCCCGGTCATAACCGCGGATACGCAGATAAACGTCCGTACCGTCATAGATCGGTTCAATAGAAGTGACCTCCCCATCGACCAGCGTGTTCTTCTTCACGATGCTCAAGGCTCCGGTCGTGTGCCCGAACGAGATCTTCACCGAAGTACCAAGTGTGATGGCAAGCACGTTGTCCGTATAGAGGAAAGTGTTCGGAACCGGACCGCGCTGGTCATGCAGCAAAATCGTGAACTCGGTCGGCAAAAAATAATTCTGATCGACAACAACTTCCTCCAGAACCTGGAAAAGAAGTGTCATCGGGATCGCACCAATCTTTACCTCAACTTCTGTCTTCATAAACGAATCCGATCTTTCTGCTGTGAGCTCTCAGCTTCTTCCAACGAAATTCTGCCTGCATCAATCCAAATTCGGCATTGTCAATAACTGCCCGGGCCGCAGCTGGAACGGGTCATCCAGGTCATTGGCTTCCGCGACCTTGCGCCACATCCGGCTGTCACCGTAAAAATTACTGGCGATCAGATCCAGCCGGTCACCCTGTGTCACCCGAACCGTATGATGAGTCTCCGTACGGGAAGTCGGGTTTTGCGGCGGGAGGAAGTCCAGCGGGTGGCTTTGTTCCATGAAGCTGCAGTCAGCCGTCGCACGCGTAGGCACACCGTTGCTGTCAAACATGGTGTACTTGACCGTGATACTGGTCATGACCGCCCGGAACAGTTTGATCCCGCCCCAGACAAAAATGATGGAAGGCGGCTCACCTAAATAAGGATACGGCAAAGGTACACCAAAGCCATAGGTACGCAGCCCCATTGCCATCAGTTTGTTGATGTCTTTGCGGATATCGCGCCTTGCCGGTTTTGTTGATTTATAATCATCCGTAGCATAAGCATCAAAGAAAAGGTTTAGGGAATATGTAGCGGCATTACCCCCTTTAAATTCTGTACGGGGAAAATCCCGTTCAGGAACCGGTGTTCCCTCCCAGCTGGTCGTACGGGTGATGCTCAATTCGGTCGGATTGAACTGAACTTCTACCGAAAGACCGGCCAGCGCCCCCACATAAAGGTAATCAACATAAAGTTTCGCTTTTTCCATAAATCACCTTCCCTTTCATCGAAAGATGCTTCGTTCCATCTCTGAACGCATGATCCGCTTGATCCGCGGAACCAGTTTGTCGGCCAGCATTTCCAGATCCCGGGCTGTCACTTCCGGAATGAGATCCTTGTCCGGTGCGGCCGCTTCTTCGGTATCTGAACCGATATCCGAAACGTCTATTCCCGGTTTATCAGCCATTTCACGCTGGACCGTGCTGCTGTCCGGCCGATCACTGGTATTATTGCCGGTACCCGGGAATGACGTCTGTGTGCTTCTGTCTAACTGCTGTCTGTTATTCGAACCGGAATAATTCCCAAATGACCGCATGACGGTAGGAGTTGAAGAATCCGGCCCTGATTTTGAGAGTTTCGAAACGCTTTCCCGCTGAACGACCGCTTCTTTTTCTGAATTTGCACCTGAATCGCCGGTTCTGTGTTTCGGCAGGGCAAAATCATATTCCCGCTGCACCGCATTATTCTGCACGGTTTGCACTTCACCCCTGCGGATCGATTCGATCTGCTCTTTCGGCATCTCATAGTGTGTCGGCAGAGAGCTCAGCAGCGCACTCAGGTCATCGCCCGGTTCCCTCTGCACAACGGGAGCTGCCGGAGCAGATTGGCCGCTCCCGGAAGAGCTTGTATCCCGGATGGCACCCTGTTTTGAGTTGTGGACAGCATTGTTCTGCAAGAACTCCCTTTGGATCACATTTCCGCTGTTTGAATTATTTTGGTCTGCTGCCGTCAGCGGAGCTGCCTCTTTCAGCGTTTCACGCTGGACCAACTCGGCTGACATTTGTCTTTGAACGAGCGGCAAATCCGCCGGAACAGAATCAGTCCGGAGGGGCTCGGCAGTCTTCATCACTTCACGCTGCACGGTTCTGCCCGGTTCGGAAACTTTTTCCGGAGACCGGTCTGCCGTTTGCAGTTCTTCCCGCTGTACCGTGCTCTGTGATTCGGAGACCGGTTCAGCTGACGAGATCGTGTTTTCTTCCGTATGCTGTTCAATCGGAGAAGCGCTCTTTAGCGTTTCTCGCTGTACCGTGCTCTGTGATCCGGAGACCG